>CAMJHQ010000009.1 GCA_946405625.1 uncultured Lachnospiraceae bacterium
CCGGTTTTTAAAAGAATTTTCGGGGTTGTCATGTTATTAAATTATTAAAGATCAATGATTCAGTGTGATATCGGGTAGTACTTAAAGTACGGAGAAGGAGGGATTTGAACCCTCGCGCCGCTATTAACGACCTACTCCCTTTCCAGGGGAGCCCCTTCAGCCGCTTGGGTACTTCTCCATATCCTAACGCCTGAATCTCTATGTTTGTTACCAAACAAGCGGAGAGGATGGGATTCGAACCCATGTGCCCTTGCGGACAAACGGTTTTCAAGACCGCCTCGTTATGACCACTTCGATACCTCTCCAGTGTATTAAATTTACTTATTTTATATCGTAATAAATAGCCGCTTTTTCTCTAGCGGCGAAGATTATAATATCAAAAGAAACTAATAGTGTCAACCACTTTTTTAAGAAATATTTAAACAAATATTTAAATACTTCAAAATACAGCATATTCTTATAGAAGAACTACCATAACTTCCATTCTTCTCCGAATGTTTTTTTAAATAATGTTTTCCAATATTCGTCAAATCCCGGAGCTCCTGCTTCATTACTTCCCGTTACGATGATATACTTTGTCTCGTATTTATCATCTCTCATTCGAATTTCTATACCATAATCATTTGTTCCCTGCAGCTCACCGCCAGATGCATCTTCGACAATATGCTTCGGCAGCTCTCTGCGGATGCTCTCTATTTCTTCATCAGATAGATCTGCCGAATACTCGGCGTTATCTAATCTCGATAAGATTCCATGATCGTAATATATCTTACCTTCTTTAAGATCTATTGCTCCTTCATTAATTACACCAAATTCACCATCTTCAAAACTGAAACTGAATTTGATCATAGTTACATTTGGCATGTACTCTTCAAGAGGAAGATCCGTATAAGCTCCATTAAAATGATCATTCAGACTCACGTATAAATCTCTATTATTCTGATAAAACCTTTTAACAGTATCTCCGGCATCTGTTTGATTTTCTTTAAAATCGGGACCGATACTGTAAATCCATATAAAGTCCTGAATATAATCTTTCGGAATCTCATCCTCTGAAATATTATGATATTCCATGAATTCCTTTACATCCGCATAACGTGCTTCTGCTGTGATATCGGATTTCTCTTCAGTCATCTGTTCAGTAAATGTTTCCGTTAAACTCTCAGTTGATGAAACGGTTGACGTTATCGGTGCACCGTTCGCGTTCGAGTCTCTATCCTGATTACAGCCGGCTAAGCCCATCAATGTTATTGATGCAAGTCCGAGTATTATTAACTTCTTTAAATCTGACTTCATACGATCATTCCTTTCCGACTTAAACCGGCCTAATAGTTTCAATGTGTAAAATTATATTACTTTAATATCTCATTTAATACATAATCTTCCAGCTTGGATGCATTGTCGATAACATAGTCTTTAAGCTTTGATGTGTCAAATCGCTCCTCTGCTACTTCCGGTTCCTCTGTTGTTTCCGGTTCCTCGTTTGTCACATTTTCTGACCATGAACTCCAAATATCAAGTTCTGTTGAAATAATCACATTATCCGAAAGGCAATTCATCCATACTATCGTTGCATCACACACACCCGGCTCCTCAGACACAAACCAGTTATCTCCTTCTTCCCAGTATCTCCCGTTATCATATTTTTTACTGCTTTCATAATATTCTTCATACATATCCTTTGCCTGACTAGGAGTATCAAAAACCCAGAAAAGCATATAATCTCTTTCTTCCTCTCTATCAGAATAACCGCAATCTATCTGAAGGAATACTACACCATTCTCTTCCCTTTTCCAGATATCCCACTTACCCAGAACATCATTTTTTGTTTTCTTAACATCCAATGGATAATCTGTCGCATATTTCTTTGACTTATTATCTGAACATCCTGTAAACAGCACTACGGTCATAATACACATAATAGTCATTAATGACAATTTTCTGAAAGATATCTTTTTCTTCATAATCGTAATCTCCTTATCTCAAATACAATTCATTTTCTTCTTTATCAGCTTAACTCTATCTATTCTAAATAATTAATTCTATTGTAAGTTAAAATTCTTATTATCCTTTTGATAATAAGATGATAGCTTATATTATATATATTGTCAATTATTATTTCAAATTCTCATTTTCCCACCCATTCAACTTAAGTATAATACCAAAAGAGCCTGATCCTTGTTGTAGGATACAGGCTCACTGTAATTCTTTTATTTGAGATTTTACTTCTTATCTTATATTGTTTATTGTTCTTTTCGCTTTTTTTCTGTTTTTTCTGACAGCTAAAAAACCTACCGCAGATAGAATCGTTCCAATAACGATAATATCAATTGGTACCTCATCTGAAGTTTTCGGTGCCGGCGGTTTATTAGGTGTTCCCGGTAAATCCGGAGGTGCAACATATGTTGTCGGTGGATTTGACGGAACCGGATAGTCCGGACTTTCCGGCGTTTGCGGTTCGGTTGGTTTATCCGGTTCTTGCGGCTTTCCCGGCTTATCAGACTCTTCTTTAAAAATCAGTTTTACAGTCTGGTCCTCAGAATTTAAATCTTTATGCTCGGCAACAAGCTTCTTTTCATTCCCGACAAAATATAGTTCTTCAAATACAACAAGATTCAGCTCCCTACTTTCCTTTATATCGGGTAATAGCAATTCAAAAGAAATATCTGCTTTTCCGTTTATTTCAGTTATGCTGCACTCCTTTACGGACATGGATTTATCACCACCGCTCTCATATATCTTTCCGGTATCTCTGTCCATTATCACTCCTCGGATTTCATAATCTCCGGGCATTAATCCGCTATAGCTTACAACATCATTTATAATTAACGGTTTACTGATATCAAAATCCGCAAGATTTATCTCTAAAGTCTTTAATTCCTCCTCTTCACTCTCAAATGAAGCAGTAGTTTTTATATGCGGTATATATAATGTCTGCTCATAGCATGTTGAATCTTCATGAATAATTGGGAAAATACCGGGATTATCTTCATACTGTATCGCATCCTCATCCTTTTCCGATATATCTTTTCCCAGATACAGTTTTTCAAATATAACTATCCTGCATCCCTCCATGCCGGTTGTATCTACATCAAATGACATTGTTTCCTGTCCCGAAATCTCATATTTTGATTTCTGATATTTCTCCGAAGTTTTAAATTGCTTTATAACTTTATAATCTTCTCCATCCTTCTGATAAAAAGATATATCTCCCTTATCATTTATAATTGCAATTCTACCGACCAAAGTATATTCCGTATCTGCCCGAAGTCCGGAATATGTAACCGTATCCGTAACAGAAGTTTCTGCATTCTCCGGAAGAAATCTCGATGCCGCTCCCGATACAGATGCTGTCGTTCCGATTTTCGGAATATCGATATTGATAATATCATCTGATTCGGAACCGCTATCCTTGATTCTGTATACTGTAGATTCTGCAACCGTAAAGCTAAACGGTGTCTCTAAGATCTTTCCTGCATTCGCATCGCATCGGAGCTCTCTCAATATATATTCTCCACATGGTAATGCTCCAACCCCATCAATCTTATCTGTAACAGTGCCATCCTTCTTAACGCCGAACCAGAGACCTGATTTCCTCGAATCGATCACCCCGTTTTCATCAGTTATCAACTTATGCGTCTCTCCTGTAGATTTTGATGTAATTTCAAATTCAACATCCTTCATTGCATTACCATCGATATCCTTCTTCGAAAGAATTATATCCCCTCTTATGGGTATATCCTCTACTGATATCTGTCCCGAAATATCTCTTCCTTCGACCGAGATGCTTCCGGTTTTATTTACCTTTGCAACGAGCACATCATCTGCATCATAAGAAGTATCGCTGTATTTGAACCTAACTCCGGAGACTTCATATCCTTCCGGCGCCTTCACTTCTTTTATAACCAGATATCCAAACGGAATAACAGGTTCGTCCTTTCCATCTTCATAATAAAATGTACTGCTTTCCGAACCTATCAGCCAATCCTTTCCAAGTTCAGCCCTATATTCATTTGTTGTTTCATCATATCGGGTTTCTATCTTCCACTCTGCCGAAGCCGGAATTACATTCAACTGTTCTGCTGTATAGTCCTTCTCTGTATCAACCGCATAATAACTGATAACGAACTGTGCTCCCTCAAGGGTTCCCGTTCCTTCCGGCGCTGATGTACCATCCATGTCATTCTTGTTTATTACAATACTGCCCTTATTCAGTAATGGGCTGTCTTCGACATTTATAATTGCCGGAGAATTCTTCGTATTACCCGGCTTTACGTTGACAGTAACAATATCCGTATTTAATTTATAACCCTTTCCTGCTTTCAGCTCCTTCAGAAAGAATGTTGTTTCCTCTAACTCACCCGAAGCATTAATCTTCATTTTATCTGACGGTATATCCCAAACATCAGAACTACCGTCTGACTTTATCGTAAATGTATGAATCACATTTCTATTATTCTCAGCATCATCATAGCTTGCAAACAATCCATAAGCTGTTCCCGCCAGATCATAGTTTGGATTTCCGTTAGTACATGAAATACTTGATGATTTCTTTCTGATACTCACATAATTCTCAATCTTCCTGTTTCCTGCTTTAACCATTACCGCCGCAGAATTATTATGATGAACCTTTCCCGCTGCAAGACCCGAATAATAATCATCCTTCATGCCCATTCTCATTTCTCTTATCCCATTACTTATATAATGCAGATAATATTTCTGATATTCATTTCCGAAAGCCTTATCCAGATCCGAATACTTCTTTCTATACTCGTAACCGCCCATATTATATGATGCCGTACGATACTCTTTCATTCCGTTACTTAGAAAATGTCTGAAGTAATCCGTATCCTTCCAGGCAGTCATAGCTGCAAGATCATCATTAAATTCCTTATAGGCGGAAAGATCATAAACGTATCCGTAATAAACTCCGTTATAAGAAAATGTACCGCTCGTATCAATTGTTACTTCATACACAGTATTATCAATGAAATAACCGATTGGTGCTTTTATTTCCTGAATCGTATACTTTCCGGGTTCAAGACCTGCCAGAATACAGTAGCCCTGTTTATCTCTATCCGTTATAGTCCTTACATCAGCGACAATCCTGTTTCCCTGTTTTACCCTGAATACCGCTCCCGGAAGAGGGTTGCCAGCCTCATCCACTTTATAGATTTCGATAAGTCCTTTTCCGCGAAGATTATGAAATATATTATTCTCTTCTTTACTGAGTTTCTGTGCATTTGAAAAATCATTTTTAATCTTAAACTCCGCTGTCCCATAATTACGAACCAGATTAAGTGACGCAGGTACATAACTTTCTTCAACAGAAATATTTAAAGTAACATCCCAATTTTGAATTCTGGAGTCATCAAGTCTTTCAGTCACTTTAAGATATGCCGTATTTGCAACAATCTTACGCTCCACCTTAAAATGATCATCCGCGGTAACATTCTTTAAACTCTTTAAATGACCCTTTTCATCCAGAACTGCGGTACAAAGGATCCTACCTGTTCGACTGTTTGTCACCGTATATTCAATTCCGTCCATAGACGATCCGTCTTCCGAGGTTTTTTCAAAATACATATAGTATTCGAAATCGGAACCCGGAAGCATCCATACTCTTGAATATTTAGTCTTCGGCTGAAGTCCCGTGATCTTGTTTCCTTCATGATCCGCTGCACCCTTATAAAGATCCTCGCCATACTCTTCATACCACTCTGCATTTGTACTGTGCCAGAAAAGATTCTCTTTTACAGAATCTCCCCAGTAAAATCCGATATGATGATCTATCCTCTGACCTTCACTGTCATACGTTCCCGATATAGTCGGTTCAAATATTATAAGATCTCCTTTCTTTACCCTGCCGTCCTTCAACATATCATCTATGGATGAATAATTATACATTATCATCTGTCCGTCTATAACCCTGTCTCTGATCCAGTTTGTCCATCTGAAAAGACTGTAAATAGATCCCAGATCTCCATATCCTATCGTTGCGGATATTGTATCAGCACCAACTCCCATATTTCTGAGAACCCATACAGGAAATGCCGTACAATTCAGACCACCTCCACCATCTCTTTCAAAATATCCCGGATGTACCTTTGCAAAATTTTCATCTTCAGGTGCACCGTAATAATAACTTGTCTGAAGATACTTATTATTCTGCGTTACCTGATTTCCATATCCTGTATTTGCATTATATATATCCAGATTTTTTTCAAGATGAATAAGCGGATTATCATTTGCCGAAGTTGTTTTAAAGAAATATTTATCCCATGAACTTCCTCTGTTCTTATTTGACAGAGTAGTAACATCATCATAAGGAGTATAGCTGACTACAACTTCTTCCGAACCCGGGTCAGAAATATCATTATCCGAGAATTTAACATCCTTAGGAAGAAATATATCTTCATAGCTTTCGGGTTTTATATTCAGGTCCAAAGATAATCTGCCCGTCAGCTTTGCGGCCGACGCAGATGTTGAATCAGCCGTCACATAATAATCAACCTTATCTCCAAAGTTCGATATTGGCAGCTTAATACCTTTTTCATCTGCTGCACCCGCCACAACTGCTTCGTCTATATCACCCGGAATAAAATACTTTACGTCTCTTCCGTTATTTCCTGCTGCACCGACAAAGATTATGCCTTCATCAGAAGCTGCCCTTACCGCTTCTCTTATAACATCACTGTCTTCTGATAAAATTGATGACGCAGACAGATTAATGATCGATACCTTTCTTGAAACTGCATACATAATTGCAGCATAAACATCTGATGGTTTTGCTTTACCCTTATTATCAAATGCCTTCACAGATATTATTTCTGCATTCGGATTGATTCCTATAATCTCTTTGATAATATTGGATCCATGACCGTTATCATCTCCGGAATCATCTCCGATAACAGATACCCTGTCGGAAATACTGTCCGGTGCTCCGGTATCTATAACCGCAATCGTTATCAATTCCTTATCTGTTTCCGGAACAACATCTTCTTCATCCAAAATCTCGTTAAGAATTGTCAATGCATCCTGAGCTGATCCATTATCACTTTCTGTTTCTTCATCATCTACCTCTTTATCATCAATCCCATCCGCTATAGTCATTATCTTCTCATCATACTCCACTATATCGGCGGTACTCATATAATACTTATAAGCCTCGGCTCTTTCTTCTTCAGTTAAAAATCCAAGCATATAAATATCATTATATTTCGAAATTATAATATCCTTATCTCTGAAGATTTTTTCGTTTACTGTTCCGATAAGCAATCGGTATGAATAATCTTCTGACTCTTTATATTTCTCTTCTTTCTTTACACCATCATTTACATTGTCACCGCTTACTGTTTCTTCCGTTAACAATGTTATACCGCTTTCTTCATCATTCAATCTTTTCTCTTCCGAAATATCTATGTTGTCTATCGTTACTGTTATATCTGCATCGATGTTGTTTTCTTCATCTGTTACAGGATCACTTTCATTTTCAGATTCTATAACTGACTTACTTTTTTCTTCGCTTTCTTTATCATTTTCTGTATCAACAGATCCATCCTCTTCTTTCTCCGTACCGGTCTCAGAATTATCATCAGCAGTTGATTGAACATTAAAATCATCTTCCGCATTATATGTAACGGGATCACCCTCTTCAGCTTCCGCTATAACATTTCCGTTTTCATCCGTAGGTATTACCGAATCTCCCTCATCTGCTCTGACAATACTGTTTTGTCCTAAACCGAATACCATAAATATAACGAGGATAAGAGCCATGATCTTTCTGACTAAACTATTCTTATTCATAGTCCCTCCATTTATTCTAAACACAATAATATTCAACTCCGGCAAAGCTAACTACATCACCGTAATTAAGCTCTGTTTCTTCTGCCGAGATACGTTGATTGTTCACATACGTTCCGTTTGTCGAACCCTCATCTCTCAGGCATACTCTTGTACCCCTCTTACTTATTACAGCATGAGCCCTGCTTATTCCGGGTTCTGTAAGACAATACTCATTTACCCCGGGTTGTCTTCCGATCCTTATATCTGTACCGTCTTCAAGAATGATCGGTAATTCCTTCTCACTGATAAAGGGAACAAGACTCGAGATACTTTTTTTCTGATCACCAGTTCGTTGACCTACGAATCCGTCCTTTTTAATTTCCTTTTTTATTTCCTTCTTTACTATATCCGGTCCGCTGTATATTCCTGTCATGCTCCCGTAATAATCTGTTCTGCTTTCAACCGATCCCATTATGTTCTTCCTGATCTCCTGTTCCTCTATTAAAGTTTTGTAACTGTTTATTGCGTAAATCATATAAACCGCAACCATAAAAAGACTCAGTACAACTCCTTTTGTGCCCAAAAGAGAGATTGCTGCTATACCGAGAACTGCCACCGCTCCTCCAGTAATATAAATTTTCCTAATATTATCTTTTATGTTCTTTGCTTCTATATCTGCACTGTTTGTATAAAAGCTCATCTCATTATCTGCTTCCGGTTTTTCTTCGTTTACATATTCCTGTGCTGCGAATTTCATTTCAACAGAATCTCTGTCAGCCTTTGCTTCATAATGCTTCATCATCAACTGCTTAAACATTTCCGGTGTAAAATTATCAGGAAGAATATTACTGTAAAGATCATACAGTCTGACCGTGCCCTCTCTGTCATCATGATCATAGATGACCATTATGTCCTCCAGTAATATCTTTACCTGCTTTATAAAACCGCCTTTCGAATCCGGAACGTACACAAATCTGTATCTTTCAGCAGTGCTATCATATAAAATGTATCGGATATCCAGAACAAGATCATCCGGACTCAACATATAATCCTCAATCTCAGTAAGCGTTTCACTGAGATTTTTCATTAACTGCATAACATCGTTTATCTCCGGGCTGATCCTTCCGTATTTTGCAGAAACAAGTGACAATCCATCTATCTGATAAAGCAGCATATTTTCATTATCTATATTTCTGTATTCGCAATCGGGAATGTTACTAAATCTGTTGTTCATAAGCATATGGCAGGCATACGAATCCTGTTTTCCTATACCTGATATTTCAAGATAGCTTCTGCATCCCTTATTCTTCTGCAATATTCTCATATAGCTGCCACCTCCTCAGCCTTTCGGTTACTTTACCAACCTCATGCTTTATATGAAAATCACCCTTCACTTTGTAATCAACAATTCCCCGGAAATCTATCTGCCCCATAAAGCATCCGGCTTCACTTTCTCTATTGCCAAACATATATACATCCTGCGGTCGAAATCCATTCAGATATTCGACTATATCCGCATCACTCTTACTGCTGTGATATGGAACCGAATATGCTTTTACATATATCTCGCTTCGAAGATACTCTCTCTCATACAAATACAGAAACATCATGATTAACGATATCGCTATTATCAGGATTACCGGAACTATCACACTTGCCTCAACAGTCATAAACCCTTTATTCCTTAATGTCCGCATTTTGAACAGGCCGGAATATCTATGTCGTGAATATTCACTTCCGTAACATTTCTTTTTATCCTTGAGCAATACAGCGAACTGTGATATACCTCTCCGTATTCTGTTATATAAACTTCTTCTCCATACACGTCTTTGCAATACCTGCATTTTGTATATCCCTTTTCCTTTGCTTCTTCTATATTGGTTTTCGTGACTGATGGTTTAAGATAAGTGCAGTTCTTATCTCTGTGATATACCTCACTGCCATCAGCCATAAAAACCATTTCACTTTTCCCCTCAGAGCTTCCCGACGATGCATTTCCTTCATCTTTACCGAAATATGCACACTGTCTTACCTTTCCCGTGCAAAGCTTTGATAGATTGCACAATAAAGGAATATTCAGTTTTATCTGATATGTATACCTGATCTCAATATAATTGTCATCACCCGGAAGCTGAGATCCGATAAGGCTTACACCATAAACTCCGCCGCTTACATACCTATCCAGGAGAGCTTTATCGTCAACGAAATTTATGAATCTGATTTTAGCCATCGGATAATCAGTTACTCCGAGCTTATCTATATGATCTGTCAGATATGCATACTCCGCCATATACTCTGCTGTCTCACATGCTGCTTCATATATTTCCGCTTCAACAGTCACAAGCTCACAGATTTCGAAAAAGAATACACTTACAAAAATCAACAACGTAACAACTATCGAAGCTTCAATTGATGCAATACCTTTGTTTCGGATATAACCATTTGCTTCACGTTCTAATTCCACTTCGTATCCTCCTTTTTAAATTTATGCCGGTAACATATGGTCTGTTCCGATCATCAGATATTTAGCCGTATCAATATCCGTCCTCCGCATGTAGTGTAAAGTTTGCCTCTTTGTAACTGATTTCAGCATTTACACCGTAAGCAACGGCTGCATTTTTCATTCTGAAATCCGGTGAATCCTGTGATGCATTCAGCTGGATCACATCCAGCATCCTGTAATATGCAGTCTTCATATTCAGCCCCATAAGGATCATGAGGTAATCGTTATAATCCATTCCTGTCTCATCACTGTCATCTGCATCTATATCTAACTCCGCCAATTTAGTAATTCCATACATCGAAGTCTTCCAGTTTTCGGAATTCTTAAAATATGGTATCTTATGGCCTCTTATCAAACAGTACACATCCGCCACAGATTCAACATAGGCCCAGCATCCGGCAAGCAGATATTTAACGAGTGGTTGTAAAACCGGAATAAATATCGTAAGTGCAGTTGCCAATGTACTTACTTCCGCCATTCTTGATGCATCTGTAAGGAGGTATGCAAAGTTACAACCAAACCTTATAACGGTTATCTGATTTATGACCTTCTTATAATTCTCCGCATCAGTTGGCTTTCCGGCGATAATATATTCCATTTCAAGCTTAAGATAAGTATCATCGAACTTTTCATCTGTAAACGAATTAAACATCCGATTCGCATAAGCGATCGACTCGCCCCCCGTAACCAGATTTTCAGCCCATCCCGACCCTTTATTCATTTGTTTCTTAAGCTTCGAATAACTATCAAAATCCGTATCAATTTCCATATCATACCAACTGCCGACTCCGTATGATGGCATGTCTTCCGAATCTACAACATTCTCACTAAACTCACTTCCTTCGGGTAAGATATAGAAGGCAACTCCTCTTTTCTTTACCTTTCTTACTTCTTTTCTCGGATCCTTTTTATCGTTTCCTGCATCAACTTTTTTATTCGGTTTATCTCCCGATAATCCTGTTCCTTCTTTACCCTCGGAAATAATCTCACCACTCGAACTATCTTCAGATGCACCATCAACTTCTGAATCCATTGCATTTATTGCATCCTGCGTTATAGGCTCGTCATTTCCGTCTGTTTTAGTTATAAGCTCATCGACTGCATATTCGGCAACACCATATAGAAAATAATCCCTGATCTGTTCCTTAAATGCTTCACAATCATCATCAAGTATTCCGGTTCTTCCACTTATGCTTACGCTGTCTACACTGTAACTATCTCCGAGATTCTCTTCCAAAGACTCTTTAATATCACGTGCAACCGCTTCTTCTCCACCGTCTCCTCGATTCATATCAACAAGGAGAATATGATAGCGATCAAAGATATACTCACTTGTCCTCTCGGCCTTCACACTTGAACATGCTGTACTAAGTGCTACTCCCGACTTCGACCTTGCAGCGGCTATATCAACTATCTTGAAAAAAACCAGATAAACTACGACAAGTACCATAAGCAGTAATGAAACAAAAACTGTTATATAACCCCTGTTTTTCATATTCCCCCCTTATCCGATTTAACAAAGTATCTCCGCGGTGTTTTTTCAGCTATAATCTCTTTAAAAAAACTAAACCATATCTATCCGATGACTCCGCTTGCACCCTTGATAATTGATGCCCATATCTTTGAAACAAGCGCAAGTGCTTCATCATGAAAGATAACTACTAGCGCCACCAAAATAGCGAGGATCAATACGATTTCAATAATAGCCACACCTTTATTGTTTCTTCTTTTTCTTAATTCATTCATACTCCGCACCTCCCATATAATTTTTCCCAACTGTGTCTTATCCATGTGATATTGTTAATAAATATTTATTCATTAAAGCTATAAATCCGATCTTTCCGTTTCTACATAGTGGATCCGATTTTCTCTGATAACTCAATTCAATCCGTAAAATGCCGGGATCATAATCAGCCCTATTACAATTATCAGAAGTAATGCTGTCGGAAGAAGCAGCTTCTCCGAAGCTATCTCTCCACTCCTTCTTAAATGCTCCCTTTTAATATTCATTGCATTTTTTACTTCCTGATCCATCAGCATTAAAATCCTTGAATTACCATGTTCAATGTTCTGACTGATGAGTGCCGCAAGCCTGGTATACTCCGGAATAGAAACTCTTTTAGCCATGTCCGAATAAGCTGCAGATTCAGAAACTCCCGAGTTAATCTGGTTTATACAAAAATTTACTTCCTCCGTTAGCTTACTGTTCCCATGCGCGGCCAGACGCATTGAATCTTTCATACTTGCACCCGATCCAAGCATCAGGCTCAACCTGCTGACAAAGCTGTAGTACTCATCCTTCAGCTCCTTTTGTCTTTTATCACTTTTCTCCTTCAGCCGATTGATCCGATGATAAACCATCAGCACTGCTATCACCGGTACAATAAACAGTACTGTCAGAATATTTCTCATATTTTTATGTTTATTGATCCGAATACTTTTTCCATATATCCTTTCAGGAAAATGTACCGTATCACTATTTCTGAATTCCTGTTCTATTTGCATCAGCTCTTCCAGAATCGGATTATTTGATTCATTCTTTGTCTCTGATGAAAGAACTTTTACAAAGATACTCTCTTCTCTGATATGAATACCGTCAGTCATCTGAAGTCGAATTTCTACATCCTCATCCTTTATCAGATTTTCCATATAGATGTCACCCGAACTTCCGATCAGATCATACCTGTCGGGAATCCATTTAAATTCTATGGTTCCCGTTTCGTCCTTTTCAGGAAAGACAAGCTTTTCGCGAACTTCATTCAGGCTCGGATTACTTCCCTTTACTGTTGTCTCAGCATAAACCAGTGCTGCATCCGTAATCTTTCCGAACTCTTCATCCGTATATTCCACCGGATATACCTTGAGCATTAGATTCTTCTCCCCATGGTCTCCTGTGTCAATCTCCACCTCAATTGGAGGATCTCCTGCCATAGGTCTTTTTACTTCATTTCTTCGATTCTTTAAGCCGAGGGAACCGAGAATGATCAAAAAGATTACGTTCAGAAAAAATACTGCAGCACCGGTAAATCTGAACAGCTTGAAAAGAACTTCTTCCGAAACTGTTTCAAATTCAGCTTTGTTATAGATTCCG
This sequence comes from uncultured Lachnospiraceae bacterium, assembly GCA_946405625.1. Classification (GTDB taxonomy): domain Bacteria; phylum Bacillota; class Clostridia; order Lachnospirales; family Lachnospiraceae; genus Eubacterium_Q. Next base: position 13,380 of record CAMJHQ010000009.1, read on the forward strand.
CCCTTTCTGATATAGCTTCTGACCAGATTTCGAAGCATACCCGGAATCAGACTGTCCTTATATTTGCTGAAATTATTCCGGCTTATCAAAGCCATCATCAGAGCTGCCGATATGAAAATAATTGATATCATCCCTAATATAAGACTCACATTCATCTATATTCTCAGCCTCCCGATTATTCTTTTACCCATATAATCCGCAACGATGTTCAGGGCAAGCATCACTGTCATTACGATCACTCCGAAAAGGCTTCCGAATAGACAATCCAGAAGTCCCGGACTCGAAACCATAAGAAAGGTTATCATCACAGCCGGCATAAATGTCATGATCCTCTGCTCTATCCGGCGCGATGCAACTATTGTCCTCAACTCTTCCTTCAATTCAATTCCGGCAATAATCTTTTCGGCAGTGTCCCTGATTATCTTTATTACATTTCCGCCTGTTCTCATTGTCACTGCAACAACGTCAGAAAAATCTTTCATTTCTTCTATAGGAAAATCGAGACTGAGCTGCCTTATTGCAGAATCAAAACTTTCGTTCAATTCTATTCTCATACGCAGTTTCTCTATGGCTATTACGATCTCCGATTTCCTGCTATGAATCTCCTCACACTCCTTCCCTGCAGTAAGGAGTGCATTCTTTAGTGCATATCCAGCTTCAAGTGTCCCCATCATCGACTGAAGCATTGTTCTGAACTGACTTGAAAGAGCTGCCTCATATTTTTCTTTCTCCCTTTTTCTTTCAAATGTGTAAACATAGATTCCTACCGGTATACCCGCAATGAGACCGAATATCGATCTATAGAAGATCAACGCCGCACCGATTGCTGCTGCTATCGCAGCAATGTATGACTTTATATAAATCACATCACCTTTTTTTCTTCCCATCCGGATGTCTCCCTGAATACATTTATAAGTCCTGCTTCACATAGCTTTGATACATTGAGCAGATCATTCTTCTTTCTCAATTCACCGACTACTGTTCCGTCCTCTTCTCCTGTTTCCTCAAAGCTATACAGCTTTCTTGTCAGAATCTCATCATTTTTCATACCTGCCACCTCGATTATCTCCATAACCCTCCTGGTCTTATCACGTAATCTTCCCAGGTGAACAACTATATCTATCGCAGAAGTTATCTGATGCTTGATTGCAGTCAGTGGAATCTTCTCCGCCCCCATAAGCATCATCATCTCAAGTCTCATCAGCATTTCTTCCGCCGAATTCGCATGTCCTGTTGATAACGATCCGTCATGTCCCGTACACATAGCCTGGATCATATCTATCGCCGCAGCATCACGAACCTCTCCGACGATTATCCTATCAGGTCTCATTCTCAGACTTGTCTTGATCAGATCTCTGATAGTAATCTCATTGTTTCCTTCAACATTTGCATTTCTGGTTTCAAGCCTGATCAGGTTTTCTATCCCCATCAGACTGAGCTCTGCAGAATCCTCGATGGTCACCACCCTTTCTTCTGTCGGAATAAATTCAGTAAGTGCATTGAGAAATGTAGTCTTTCCCGATCCGGTTCCTCCACTTATGAAAATGTTATATCCGGCTGCCACAAGCAATCCCAGAAATGCAGCAGCTTCTTCGGATATCGTCAGCATTTCCGTTAGCTTTTTCATGGTGAATTTCTTCTTCGGGAATTTCCTTATCGTAACCGATGAACCGTCCTTTGAAATGCCCGACAGAACCACATTTACTCTTGACCCATCTGGCAGAACCGCATCCACTATCGGACTGGCATCATTTACGGTTCTGTTTGCACTTGAAATCATCTGATGAATGACATTCAGCAGTCTTTCGGGATTCTCAAAAGTCCTGTTACATTTTTCAAGCCTGCCATTCCTTTCAATGTAGATCCTGTCATGACCATTGATCATTATTTCCGTTATCTCTTCATCTTCAAGCAGCTCAGACAGAACATCCATTCGTCGTATGGAATTAAATATTTCCGTCTTAAGGATCAGTTTTTCTTTGAGAGGCATATACACTGATGCCGCTTCGTGAAGAATACATTTATCTATAAGACTGCTGACGTCTTCATCTCTTATTTCCCCGGCAAGATCGAGCTGCTCCAATACCGAACTTCTGACTCTTCCTCTGATTCCGTTTTCCACTTACTACCCCCTTTATCCACGTACTCTCAGTACCAAAGTAGTAACCCGTTTTATATTTCTTTACTTCATGCCCTGCACTCTCTAGTGCCCTGCCTGCCATATAGCTTTCACGAGCTCCGGTGATCCGCAAGGAACCTCCGGAACCTTTATCTCCAGACATCTGCTGAGCTTTTCCTGCATACCCGCACTGTGTATAAGCTGTCTGAATCCCTTCAGTTTCTTTATTGACACTTCATCATCCAGTATGGGAAAGTAGATAAGATCAAAATTATTAAATATACTAAAATCCGTAAAAGCTGCCGATCCGATGTCATAACACACCGTTGAAAATCTCCCCAATCTGTCCAGCTCCCGGTTCAGGTATTCAATATCAGACCCAAGAACATCATGTGTATCTATATATGTGCCCGATGCATATATAGCACTGAAGCCCGATTCCTGAACAACCGCATTACCAAGAGCCGTGATCAGATCAGGTGATTTCTGTTTCAGCAGATACAGAATATCTGCATCACTTTTTTCCGAAGAGAAGTTCTCCATACTGACATATAGTCCTCCTCTTACTTCATCCTGCGCAGCAATAGTCTTTGCCAGTTTTGTTTTTCCGCATCTTCCCAGAGGTGAATAGACTGCAATAAATCTGCATCTTTTTCTCACTGATATTTCAGTCGGTCTGAACAGTTTTCTTAACTCACTTACTACATCCGTAACACTCTGATATTTGTAAAGCACTCCGGTTTCGCTTATTTCTTTATGTCTCATATCATCATCGTCAGTGAGTAATATGCATCTCACTCCGTCAACAGCTTCCGAAGTAAGCAAAAGATCAAGCTCGTCCTGCTTTACAAACTCAAGAAGACATCGTATATCAGAAAAAGCAGAAGCATTAAATTCTCCTTCGCCGATCCGATTTATCCCGTCCATTAAGTTTGAAGCATAATCTATATCCTTGTCACAAATTCCGATGCTTCTGATTCGCAAGTTCCACCTCCTGACCTGTTGGTGATGTGACTTTATCACAACTGTGAAAATCCGTAACCCAAAAAACGGCTCGAGATACGAGCGCTCGTACTTGTAGCATTTTTTCAACTTTTCTTCTGCTGCATTTTTCGACTGACAACTACAATTTGAACCACCGAAATCCCCGGCCGCAAATTAATGTGTTATTCCGATTTTATTTTTCTTCAGACAGGACAAAAAAAAGAAAAGGATGCTACAATCTGTAGCATCCTTTTCGGTTTGCATAATGATATTTGATTTTACATAACGATTTTTATACCGTGTTTTTTTGTTAATTCTGACGGAACGATTTGTGCAGTATTTTTACTTACTTTTCATCTTCCTGATCGATATATTTATTAAGCGTATCAACAACGGTATTAAGATTATATGGCTTAGCGATATAATCATCCAGCTGATTCTTCATGATCCTTTCCTTATCGCCAAACATGGCTCTTGCGGTTACCGCAATGATCGGAAGGTGCTTCTTATGCTTCTCACGTTCAATCTTGCGGATCTCCTGTGTAGCGGCTATACCGTCCATTACAGGCATCTGTACATCAAAGAGTGCAGCATCGTATGATTTATCTTTATAAAGCTCAACTGCCTTCTCACCGTTCTCAGCTATATCGTAAGAGAAACCTGCCATTCCGAGAAGCTTTCCGATTACCTGCTGGTTAACCGGCTCATCCTCAGCTACAAGGATTCTCGCATTCTTACCGTTTGAATTATTGATTGAATAAACTGCAGGATCCTTATCCTCATCATCATCGGTTACAGGAATATCCGCAGCCTTAACTATCTTAAGAGGAATCTCGGCAATAAATGTAGAACCGATACCTTCCTTACTCTGAACAGATATAGTTCCGTTCATAAGTTCGATGATCTGCTTTGAAATAACAAGTCCGAGACCCGAACCGCCATACTTACGTGTATCTGATGAATCAACCTGTGAGAATCTGATAAACAGCTTACTCATATCGGCATCCGAGATACCGATACCCGTATCAGCAACCGCGATACGAAGTTTGATCATATCTTCCTTATCATCTATAGCAGCAATCTTTACTCTTACTCCACCGTCAGATGTGAACTTAACCGCATTTGAAAGGAGACAATTAAGTACCTGCTGTATACGCTGTCCGTCAGCTCTGACCATCTTAGGAATGTTATTACCGAATGAAAGATCCAGTCCGATTCCCTTGTTGGTTGCCTGCGGAACATGTGCTGCAACCGTTTCTTCGATTGCTGATTTAATATCTGTGTTTTCTTCTTTGATCTTATATTTTCCGGCCTCAAGCTTACTGATATCAAGAATATCATTTATAAGTCTGAGCAGGTTATCTGCACAATTCTTTGCAGTAATAAGGTTATCACGATAATCTGCCTGAAGATCATCAGCCATAAGTGTAAGCTGAACCATTCCGAGAATTCCATTGATAGGAGTTCTGATCTCGTGACTCATGTTAGCAAGGAATTCTGCCTGAGTCTTATAAGCAGCATTTGAATCTTCAATAGCCTTCGAAAGCTTCTGCTCTGTTTCCTTCTGCTGAGTAACATCGATAACTACCATGTTGATATGGTCGGATTCGGACTTATACATAACTGTATTGAAAACCTTATCCAGCTTCTCCATGGTAATCTCAACTTCCATCAGGTCACCCTCCTGGGTTCCGGATGTGTTATAAGCCTTAAACCATGCATTGATATCCTGAAGAACTTCTACTCTGCTTTCTCCGAGGACACGTCCTATATATTCCTCTCGATCAAGATTGAAATACTCACCAAATGTATTGTTGGCATCTACAACCTTGTATCCCTTTGCTTCTCCTGCACCGTCATTAATGATCTCTGCCTGAGCAAATCCGATAGGAAGATTCATAAATAGCTTTCTGTATTTATCACTCTTCCTCTTTTCGGTATTTCCACCCATAATAACTGCAACAATAAAGAATACCCAGATAGCCTGAACCACTACAAGAATGATTGCAAGCTCCTTTATATCTGCAGTAACCGAAAAGAAAACTATTGCCCCCAGAACAACAGTAATTGCAGCCGCTACAACTCCGAGTCGCTTCGGCTCCATATTCTTTAACTTGTCCATAGTAACCCTCCGAACAATAATCCCTTAAAACACTCTACCTTCTTATATTACCCTCTTTCGAGCCCGCGGTCAATCGTCTTCTTACTATATATAGTATAAAAAATATAATCCAAGCTATAACAGACACAATTACTCCGATTTTAAGTCCATCCGGTGTAAATTTAAATTCCAGCTCATGAACTCCGCTTCCCGGACTTACCGCAAGAAATGCACCGCCGACCGCAAATGTATCTATCTTCTGTCCGTTATCATAAACCGTCCAGCCCTCATCATAAGGAATAGATGTCATAAGTATCTTTCCCTTCGACATCTCGATCTTACCCTTAACATAACCATCCTTAAACTCTTCAACAGTGAAAGGCTTTTCGGTTATATTGGCATTCATCAGATCAAGCGATTCTCGATTAAGTGTATGCAGGAAGAAGTTGAGACTTCCCTCCGTCGAACAGTCATCGGACATGATAATATCAATGCTTACACTGTCGCCCACCTTCAGATTGCCCATATCGAACATCTGGATATAATTACGATCTTTGGACTTCTCCTCGCCGTTAAGACTGAATGCAACCTTGTCGATATAGTTGCCGCGAAGATTCATATAATATCTTCCGGATTTTTCTACATCCATCAGGATATTGATCACTACCTGTTCCTTGCCTGTAACATCATAGCTGATATATTCCGGATTATCATTGCTGATTCCAACCGTACAGTTAGTACCCGATATAGTAACCTTTGGAATGCATCTGTCAAAAATATCACTGTTTCCGCATGACAGCCATGCAAAACGGTTCAGAGTTTCTGCTACTCTCGGACCTCTGAGATCCCATCCGGCCACATCATCATTTACCTGATATGCTATGGAATATGCACCCGTATTCTCATAAACCTTAAGGTTTTCTCTCTCATATACAACCGGCAGTTCTTCTTCCGACGGATAGTAGCTTTCTCCTCTGGAATAGATATATCTTACACCCAGAAGATTATCTGTCATAGGTGTCGAACCCATGTAGAGATACTCATTTGCTCCCGTATAGTATCCCATGGCGCCCATTGCCGTAACCATATCTCCTCTTACAGTTGAGCAGAAGGTTCCGAGTCCTCTCATGTTATTGTATGAGTTCTCATCCAGCATAATATAATCTGTCATATCTTCTCTGAAGAATTCCAGATCTTTTCTTTCAGCATTTTTATTTACTGTTGCTCTGGCTTCCTGAGTTTCATCAGTATACTGGATATGATAATAACCATCCGCAACATCGTTTTTACCCATACCTATTGCTGCATTTACCATAATCTCCAGAGCCATTACGATTCCGAGAACAACGGTAGTTTTCTTATACAGCTTCTGTACTTTATTTCTAAGGAACAAAATAAGGCTGTATAAAATAATCATTCCGTGAGAAACAAGCAGTATCGTTTTTGCTGAAATGTCTGTTGCCATATTTACCTTGTAATATGTTATGAACAGCAGCGCCAGCGAAAGAATACCCGCAGAAATGATCTGAACCGGATTCAGCTTCTTTACTCTTATAACAGCTTCATATCCCACTACCAGAAGAGTAAAGATGAATAGAAATGCGAATCTGTTCGGTATTCCGTACTGATCATGGAATCCATGCCATATATAATTGAGAAGCTTATTATTAAAGCTGACAAAAAGGAATGCCAGAAGCACAAGCTTCCTTATCTTTTCCCAAATATCAATCTTATCCGATACAACATAAAGGAAGAACAGAACTACAGCGAAAACTCCGCAGTATATATTTATTCCGCCGTCATATGTCATATGTGTAATAGGCCTGGTCAGCATGAACTGTGCCTTAAATACATCGAAGAAGCTTCCATACGGCTCAAACTTAGGAAATGAGAGATGCGCCGAAGCAGTCTTGGTAATTGCAAGGTACGCCATAATGAGTGAAAAGCATGCCATAGCTGCTGCCAGAAGCGATGCTCCCGCAAATCTTAATCCATTTCCGATAAATCTCTTAATATATGCACCAACACCTTCTATCTCAAGATCTCTTCCGTGACCAAACGCGAAGAACCAGAGTACAAGGAAAATGCATATCATAAATGATATGTAATAATTACAGAACAAGCTGTAGAATAATGCAAGGACATAAAGTCTGAAATCACGTGTCTTCATCAATCTCTCAAAACCGAGAACTATGAGCGGAAGAACCATGATGCAGTCAAGCCACATAAGATTCCAGAAATAGCCTGCCATATAATTATTCAGTCCGTAAGCAACACCAAGACCTGTAATGATCATATTACAGGATATCTTTCCCTTTCTTCTTGAAAGGAAATAACTGAAAGCTCCCGCCGAGAAGGTTATCTTAACAGCTACAAGTATGGACATTGCAGCAATGATACCCTTTCTGCTGAAGAATATAATTATCAGATTAAGCGGGCTTGCCATATAATAAAGCAGAAGCGACTGGAAGTTGAGTCCGCCGCCGACTGCCCATGTATATCCCATATTTCCGAATCTCTTCAGTTTTTCCTGATATATACTGAAGAACGGAACATACTGATGCATGCTGTCTACAAGAGTGAATGAGTTTCCTCCGAAAGGAGCAACCTCTGCTATGATCATAAAGATCAGCATAAATATAAATGTAATACCGGCTGCCAGTATCCAGCACCAGTTTCTGCCAAACCAGTTTCTGTCATCACGTATTATTGCTGCAGTAGAGGAACCGCCCGTCTTTTCGGCTTCCTCTCTTATACGTTCAGCTTCTATATCTTCATCAGTTTCTTCATGCTTCTTGTTAAAATCTATTCTTGCCTGAAGAAGCTTTGTCCTGTCAATTTTTGTACTGCTTCCTGTCGATTTTTTCTTATCCTCAGAAGAATCCGACATAGACAGCCCTGATGTTTTAACGCCTTCCGAAGTATTATCCGATACCGTATCTTCGCTTATATCCGTGTTTCCATATGAGTCCGCGTAACTATCCTCATCACTCTCATCATCTGAATCACGCATCGCTGCGGCTCTGGCTTCCGACAGTCTTTGCTGAAATACAGACTCAAGCCCCGAAAGTCTGGTTTTCGGCTTTTCTTCTACAACCGGATCCTCTTCATCCATTCCGGCTTCAAAATCAGCATAAACAGACTCCAGTGTCTTAACTGTCGGCGAACCCTCTATAGAATTATATTCATCTTCCTGCTCAGCTTCTTGATCAGTATCAGTCGGTACGCCCTCATCATCATACTCAACTGTCTCGGCCTCGTCATCATACTCGACTGTCCCAGCTTCGTCGCTATACTCCGCTGTCTCTGACTCGTCGTAATATTCATCTGTTCCGGCTTCGTCGCTATACTCTGCTGTCTCTGACTCGTCGTAATATTCGTCTGTCCCGGCTTCGTCGCTATACTCTGCTGTCTCTGACTCGTCGTAATATTCGTCTGTCCCGACTTCGTCGCTATACTCTGATACCTCGGCTTCGTCATAATACTCCGAAGTCTCAGCCTCATCGCTGTATCCATCAGCATCAGACAGCTCTATATCATCATCATAGTCATCTTCAAAAGAATCGCCTTCTGCTTCGTATTCCGAACGAGCCTCTGAAAGCCTTCTCTCGAGAACGCTCATTTCGTCTGAATTCTCAAAGCTGTCGATCTGTTCAGACTCTTCTTCATCCGGCTCCTGCTCATATTCCTCTATATCTTCTTCGGAATAATCATCATCCGAACCGTACATGGACTCCGTCTTTGCTTCCGACAGTCTTTGCTGAAATACACTTTCAATGTCAGAAGCTGCATTCGTCGACTCTTCAACCGCTTCATCAGATATAGAATCCTCTGACTGTACTGACATTTCGACCGATGCTTCTTCCTCCGGCTGTACAGGAGTTGACGACGGCGTATCATCCTCTTTTTTCGTCGGACTATCATATACTGTCGAGCCTGTATATTCGGCAATTATTCTTTCTATCTCCGCAAGATCGATGCCGTATTTACTGTATTCTTGTTCAAGATCGTCATTATTCATATAAACAAACCCTTCACATGTTTATTATTCTTCTTCACTCTCTGTCTCTTCATTCTCAACTGCATCATTCTCAAGATCTAATTGATTAAGCATATACAGTAAAGATGTATTTCTTGTCCCTTCGGTTTCCTCAGAGACTGTATTATATCCGTATTTTTTTATATAGCAGACTGCTTCATCATTCTCTCCGAGAAGATAGTCGAGCTGTCTTTTCGCGAGAACGGGAATTCTTTTATCATCACTGACCTTTTCCGCAAGGAAAAAGAACATCCCCTGTTCACTGACCTTCTCAGGCTTAGGAAGCTCCGGTCCTCCGTAATAACTGGTGCTGAAATAATCCCATTCGGCCATTTCGATTCTATCCTTAACGATTACATCCAGACGCTTTTTCGCACTTTCGGAAACCGCAGTTCCTTCTTCAAAATCGATCAGGCTGAACATTCCGTATCCACTCAGATCATTTTCAGACAGCCCTCCGGATAATCTGTTAACGTCCATATCGGCAAGCTCACCGCCGCCGATCTCGCCTATTTTATAAAACTCAACTGCCGCACAATATGCAGCATCTCTATAATCTTCATTGTCTGAAATGTATCCCAGACTCTCCAATACAGTGATACTGTCCCAGACCTTGATCGCTCTTTCTCTGTATGCATCTACGGATACTGATTCTTCATCCTTCAGGTCCTCTGCTCCTCTTATCAAAGCAGCCGCATAACTGAAAAGTGCTCTTTTTGAAATATCGCCCTCTCCGTATGTGACCTCATCTTCGGCATATTCCATCAGCTTATCGAGACGTCTCAGAATCTCACTTCGATACTCTTCATCCTTATCCGACTCATATATCACAAGAAGATCCAGAAGAGCTTTGCTTTCGGATATTATCAGCTTTTCCGCCTCAATATCGGACTCCGGCTTTACGATTTCCTGCTGCTTAACATAGTTAAGCAAATCCTGATAAAGCTTTCCGTAAACATCCTCAGAAATACGAAAAGTACCCGAGTCACCGATACCGCAGCTTATATAATAATTTCCTTCATCCGTAATATTTGTAAAGGTTCCAACTTTATACTCTCCGGCAAAAAACGAGCCGGCAGCAAGATCCATCAATTGTCCATCATATATACTGCTTCCGGTTGCCGCATTGATAACAGAGAACTCTGTTTCCACATTTGTCCTGACTACTACCAGCTTCTGATCCTTCGGACGATGGCCAAGCTGATTAAGCATTACAACCTCATCTTCTGATACTTCCGTCTTCACTGTATCTGTCGGAGTAGATATATCTTCAATTGTTTCCTGTTCATCCGAAGTAACTTCTTCCGCAATCTCTACCTGCTCTACTATAGAAGGTGCCTCGGCTGCCGTATCCGGTTCCGCCTGCTTCTCTGACTTTACCGTACATGCACTGAGAGTAAGAAAAATCGGAAGGATTACTAAGGACTTTCTTTTTATCTTCATAATATCCACATTATTAGTAAAGCGGACATTTGTATTCCGCTTCGCTACATACTCATGAACCAATAAACGCACCTCGCATTATTTTACCACATTTCAGCTGTTCTATAAATCATATATTTTAAAAACGGTCAGTTGCAAATTTGGTTGACAAGAAAACTTGGCATTGATATACTATGTTTTGCGACAAGAAAACTTGGCATATTATTCATTATTTGAATTTACAAATTACGGAGGTGATTTCTTTGACCAAAGACGAAATACTCGAAAGAAGCCGTGAAGATAACAAAACCCGTGATGAGATGGAGAAAAATGTATTCTTTAAATCCGGGCAATCCGCCGCTGCTGTAGGCGGTTTTGTTGCTGCACTTCTGATTATTGTAGAGGAATTTATCACAAATAAAACGAATTTCGGCATCGCTGCTATCCTGCTCTCTATGACAGGAACCATGCTCCTCACTAAATATATAAAGCTTAAGAAAAATTATTATCTGATCTTTTCCATATTGGAGCTGGCTGTTGCTGCCGCATTTATAATACTTCACATTATTCAGCTTGTGGGGTGAGCCTATGAACGAAAAGCTGGTATTAAAAAACAATCTAAAGGAAGCACGCACCGAAAAAGGTATATCTCAATCCGAGCTTGCCAAAATGGTCGGAGTTTCGCGTAATACCATCAGCTCCATAGAAACAGGTCAGTTTAATCCGACCGCCAAGCTTGCATTGGTTTTATGTATTGCACTTGATAAGAAATTCGAAGAGCTGTTCTACTTTTAAGATGCTAAGAATTTAAATAAAAAAGATTACATTTCTGTAATTGAACACGGAGGAAAAAATGAGTAACTTACTTGATATCAAACAACTGAAAGCGTGGTATACCGAAAATAAAACTGTGCTTAAGGGACTTGATCTGAGTCTTGAGGAAAACAGTGTTATAGGTCTCATCGGACTTAACGGTGCCGGAAAAACAACTCTTATGAATATAATATGCGGACTTCATGACACCTTCGAAACGTCCGGCATTTCATTTCAGGATAAAGATATAACCTTCAAGGATAAAAACTTTATCAAAAGCCGCTATATAGTTTTTTCCGAAGATGAATCCTTCGGATATTTCAACTTTGATGAATATCTGTCTTATGTCTTTAAAAGCTATGGGAAAAAGATTGATAAAGACTATGTGGATCAGCTGGTACAAAGCTTCGGTTTTGAACAATACCGCTCTGTTCTCATAAAGAATCTTTCTCTCGGAAACAGAAGAAAGGCTTATCTTATAACAGGTTTTTCCCTGAAACCAGATCTGCTGCTGCTTGATGAACCGGTCAACGGTCTTGATTTTGTAAGTACGGAAGCACTGTATTCTCTCATAAGCGGCTATAAGAAATATGGAACTGTTCTTTTCTCTTCTCACATTCTTGAAAGTGTAACCCTGACCTCGGACAGAGTTCTTGTTCTCGAAAACGGTGTAATTGCAAAAACCTTCACCGGAGATGAGATCAATGCTGAAAACATAAGACAATCACTTGGAACGGAGGATAATACCGATAATGTTTAAGCTGCTTTCTCGAAAAATACTCGGTGAAAAATATCGTAGTGTTATAACCTCTGTTATCATAGCTGCCATAATCGGCGGATCACTTTCAACAATGGAAGTAACAATACCGATTGCCCAATCGATCCTTATCATGTTTTCACTCTTTTACACAGGTCCGATAGTACTTCAGGCACTCGCTTCAAAGGATAATGCCAGATGCCTTAAGGGACTTTTTGCAATGCCATGTAATGAGACGAGAACCCTTTGGGAATATGCTGCGGTAATCGGAATCTATGCTCTTTTTACCAAGACCATCCTGCTTTTTGCGCTTATTTATGCCTTTACTACACTTACAGCTATGAATATAGTGATCATGGTGCTTGCGTCATTTTTTTCTATAGTCGGAACTATGATAATCTTCGGTTTCAGAAAGAAAGCACCTCTTATATCTCTCCTTATCATCGCTGCGGCAGTAGCAATGGCCTTTCTCCTTCCAGACGGAAAATTTTCCGCAATCGGATTTGCCGCTGCAGATATTATCCTTCTTCTGATCTTCTCTTTCCTTAAATTGGAAGACTTCAGAGTGACGGAATCCTCAAACGTTAAGGCAGGTCAAAAAAGATCGGGTGGTTCTTTCTTCCTTATACCGAAATATATAGTGAGATACTTACTGTCCAACAAAAGCTATATCATCAGTCCTCTGTTTTTATTGGCCTTTGCCGTATTCTTTGCATATAACGCAAATACATCGGGGATGCCTGCCGGAGCCGGACTTGCAATGGGACTTATTTCCGTCAATTCCCCTATCGCAGTCATCGTGAGCTCTAACAGAAATCTAAAAAATAAACTGGATATGCTTCCCGGAAAAACACAAAACTTTTTTGTTCCGTATGGATTCGTCGTAGCTGTGTTCTTCATGATAATTTACGCAATCTATATCACCACAGTTTCAATAATCTTAAAAAATGTGGACTATAAAGCGATCATACTTGCTCCTATATTCTCTGTAGAAGCGGGAATATTAAATGCAATACTCGAAAGCCGATTTCCGATCACGAAATGGAAGACCGAACCGGATCTTTTTCGTCATCCGAGAAAATATATCATCCCTCTCATTATCATGTTTGAGGCTGCAATCGTATATTTTCTTCCGGCTTAAGTCCGAAACCGTGTCAATAAAACGTTGCGATTTTCAGGATACTCTGTTACAACATATATGATGAGCTTTTAAGTTTCTATCATAATGCTATATAGCTTTTTAACAGCATCATTAAATGTCATAAAGATAAACAGCGAGAGGATCAACAACATGAGATTCAGACCATGCATAGATATACATGACGGAAAAGTTAAACAGATAGTAGGCGGCGCACTTAGTGACACAAGTTCAGGCGAAACCAATTTCGTCTCCGAAACCGATTCATCCTTTTATGCTGAAATGTACCGCTCCCGCGGACTTTCAGGCGGACATATAATCCTGCTTAACAGATCGGGTACTCCCGAATATGAAGCAGATCTTGAGGAAGCTCGTCTCGCTATGAAAACCTATCCGGGCGGCTTTATGATCGGCGGCGGAATAAATTCCGAAAACGCATCTTCCTTTATCAAGATGGGTGCCAGCCATGTTATAGTCACCTCTTATGTATTTCGAGACGGTGTAATAGATATGGAAAGACTATCCGATCTTCGTGATATTGTAGGAAAAAATCGACTCGTTCTTGATCTTTCATGCAGGAAAAAAGACGATAAATACTATATAGTTACAGACAGATGGCAGAAATATACCGACGTAACCGTAGATGATAATACTCTGGATATGCTATCCGAATACTGCGATGAATATCTGATACATGCAGTTGATGTTGAAGGTAAGCGGAGCGGCTGCGACAAAGAACTTCTCAGCCTTCTAGGTAAATGGAACAAACTCCCGATAACCTATGCCGGCGGTGTTTCTTCCTTCGACGATCTGTCCACCGTCAAAACTCTGGGAAAAGGACATATAGATGTAACCATCGGTTCCGCGCTCAGTCTGTTCGGCGGAGATATGGAACTTGATGATATAATCTCATTCATGAAAAAATAATTCTGACCCGAATAAAGTAGAATAAGCAAAAAGCGCAGCATTACTGCTGCGCTTTTCATATATCAACTTCTGAAAACTATTTCGCAAAACAACCGTAAACTAATATTCATCCCATTTACATGATCGGAGCTAATCATCCCAATCATCTACATCATCTTCGCCGTATATATCCGATTCATCATCCTCATCTTCATCTGTATAGAATCCTGATTTTATTTCACGTCCAAAGGAGTCGTATATTGCACTCCTATCAAAGTGGCTTGTTTTTTCTTCCCCACTGTAATCAAACATCTCGTCTCCTGGATTCATTGTTCCTTACCTCCCCATACATTTTCGTGTCTTGTTCCTTGTTCTTATATACTGATCCGTATATTTCTTCTTAAGTGCAGTTTCCTATAATGTAAAAAAGACGCAGTTCACCCGCTTCTTTGGATGAACCACGTCTTTAAATTATTTATATTTATTGCATACCCCTCCATAGAATTGTACCCCTTAAATACAAACCCAACTCTATAGATTCAGATTATCATTTTAAACGAACAATGTCCATTATTTTGTTCGTTCCCATTATAATTATTTTATTTCCTCATAGATGAACTCTGCATCAGGATAATTATTTAAATATACATTGCAGAAGGCTTCCGTCTATTGCATTGATCACAACTCTTCCCATTATAGGACCATGATAACTTCCGTATGCAACCCACGCAGGAACAAATGTATACTCATTTGGATCATCCGGTGACTTTACCGGAAAATAATTTAATTCGACATAATCAAAAGTACACTTTGTATTACCTTTAAGATCACATTCTTTCTCAATTGCCGTCTCCATTGCCTCCATAGCACTATCAAAGCTGAGAAGCGTTGAATCCTCAGAGATCGTACCGTCAACATTATACGAAATCGGTAATTCGAGTCCGATAATACCGCTGTCATTTACCATAACAAGACCATACGAAAAGTCACCGTCGTATACAAGATCAATATTATCCAATCCTCTCATTAACTGAATTCCGTTGACTGCGGATTCCATCATCATTGTATATCCGTTTCTTTTCATTTTTGAATAATCACCGGTATCATCCATATAAAAAACTTCTAATCTGATATTATCACCGGTGGCTATATGTGCTCCCGAAGCAGTCACATATGGCGAAGCCTCAAAAGATAACGCTCCCTCCGGAAGATGTATATTCATCTTATTCTTCAATGTATCATCTGCCATTTGAATCAGTTCATCTTCTGATTTCTGACACTCATTTTCGCCGCTGCCTATAATATCTGTCATATGGATGAATTCTGTCTTTCCATCTTCCGTTTGTACCTGAACTACATCATCGGTACTGCCATAAAACATAAAATTATATGAAGGGTCATCTATCAGCTGACCGGGATTTTTCGGAAATAAACCTATTGCCATTTCACCATATGATTCACAAAATCCTATAGCGAACTGATAATCCTTACCGTTATACTCTCCTTCATAACAATGAATATAGTATTCATTTTTATCATACCAGGAAGAAACACTTGAATAATTTATATATTCCGAATCATTATTAAAGTGGTAAAGAAGATCTCCCAAGGCATTAATAAGATTTATAGAGTCTCCCGCATTCTGATCTAATTTTCTCTCATTTGAATCAGATAAGGCTACTGCTGTATCACCAAAAAGATTTTTTACTATCTCATCTTCCTTAACATCGCTTTTTCCTATAGGATGCCCCTTGAAAGTCGGAATTCTATCAACAGTTTCATCCGGTTTATACTTTAAGTCAAAATTGATAACCGCTCCGTTAACATTTATCGTATCCTTAAAAGTGACCTCTTTTCCGCCCAGTCTTTCTGCAAGGTTACCACCCTCACTTATCCCTTCATGATTTTCACCGTACTCATTCTCGGTAACCTCGTCGACGTTTGCATCAGAAGTTTCGGAGCCTTCACTTCCTCCGTAATAATCTACATCAAATGACTGTCCTTTATTTCCGCAACCGCTTAAGATCAGTGACGAGATTAGTATTATGGTCGCGCAGTTTCTGATTTTTACCTTAAAAGACTTTTTCTTCATCAATAATCCCTCATAATCGATAAAATTTTTACTGCATACATCATAAAATATAAAACACTTTTATCGTACATTCGGAATTTATCATAGAAAAGTATCTGAAATGTATCTAAATATATTCTTTTATTCAGGCATAAATTCAAGTATCTCCATATCATCATCCGGCTCATCATAAACCGGAGATGCATCTATATTCAAAATGCTTTTGATTTTTCTGACACTCTCATCATATTCCGACATCATATCTCCATATCCGGAAAATATAGTCTTCTCATCGTTTTCTCCGGCTGCATTTTCCTGATCAAGTGCCATATCGGACAGCGTATCAAGACCTATCGTCCTTGAAGAACTCTTCAACGCATGAACCTGAACCTGATAATCCTTCCAGTTTTCCTCACTATAAAAAGCAGTGATAGCTTCTCTTTTTTCCGGTGCGGAATTGGCAAAGGTTTTAAGAAGTTCTATATAAAAATCCTCATCATCCATACAATAACCGAGAGCAGCATCTACATTAAATCCATCCTCGCGAAGCTTTTCCAAAACTTCTGAGTTTCTGCTCTCCTCTTTTTCTTCCTTCAGCTCCTCAGTCTCATCCGTCTCGTTGACAGAACCGCTTCTATCCTCATAAGTAAAGCTGTCCTTCGGAAGATATTTAACAAGTATATTTTCAAACTCTGCAGGATCTATCGGCTTCGAAAGATAATCCTTAAATCCTTCGGAAATGTACATCTCCCTCGCTCCCTGAATTGCATTTGCGGTAAGCGCGATCACTGCTGTATCTTCTCCGATAAGCTTTTTCTCTCTGATAATTCTGAGCGTTTCGATACCATCCAGATCAGGCATCATGTGATCCATAAGAATGATGTCATAATGATTATGCTTCAGCATTTCAATAGAATCTCTTCCGCTTGAAGCAAGTTCCGGAACAACATCTATTCTCTTCATGAGACCCTTTGCAACCTTAAGATTCATCTCATTATCATCAACAACAAGAATATCAGCTTTAAGAATCTTCAACTGCCGTTTACTTATCTCATCGCCTCCGAGTGCCATATGCTTATGGAATTCTCCCATCGGAGAATCATCCTCAACCTTCTGGATAAATCTAAATGAAAATGCAGAGCCTTCACCATATTTACTTTCCACTGAAAGGCTGCTGTTCATAAGCCTGAGTATTCCGTCAACTATAGACATACCGAGTCCGGTTCCTTCGATATTTCTGTTCTTCTTCTCATCAAGGCGCTGGAAGGATTGGAATAGCTTATCCATCTCCTCCTCTTTAATTCCGATTCCTGTATCTCTTACTTCGACAAAGAGTTCACTCTCATTATTTCTTCGGGCTTCTTCTCTCATAGTAAGGGTAACTGTTCCCTTTTCGGTATATTTCACCGCATTGGTAAGCAGATTAACTATAACCTGCTTTATCCTTACATCATCTCCGTAAAGAGTCTTCGGGATATTCGGATCGATATCAAGTTTAAATTCCAGGCCCTTCTTTACAGCTCTGTCATCTATCATATTAACAAGATCCGTAATCATTTTTGCACTCTCATATTTAACCGGAATGATCTCCATTTTTCCGCTCTCGATCTTTGAAAAATCAAGTATTCCGTTAATGATCGTAAGAAGTGTATGGCTTGCACTCTTTATATCTCGTGCATACTCTTTAATATCAGGATCTTCGGTTTCGTTCAGGATCATTTCGTCCATTCCTATAACTGCATTGATAGGAGTTCTGATCTCATGACTCATCTGTGCAAGGAAATCTGACTTTGCTTTTCCCGCAACTGTTGCTGCACGTGCAGCTTCTGAAAGTCTTTCATTCATTTTAGCCTGCGAACGGATAACTTTATTGATCAGCATAATGACCGCTACTATGATCGCTACTATAAGAACTACATAAAGAACCGTATAGACTATCTGGAAAATATATATATCCCAATAATTCCATACGAGAACTATATAGAAACCGGTTGTCTTATCCAGCTTGCATTTGCAGCATTTAAGCTTACCGTCATAATCACGTAATTTATACATCTCGTATTCATCGGAATTAAATGCATCACTATACGGAGTTCCTGCGATATTTGTCATACTGCTTTTTGTTATCTGATATTGGGGATTCGGGTGATTAATGATATTCCCGTTCGGATCGACAAGAAAAACATATTCCTGCTCGGAATAGCTTTCTCCGAAAATACTGATGATCTTATCCATATAAAGATCGATTGCGAAAACGCCTATAAAATCGCCGCTTTGACTGTATACCTTTTCAGACATGGTAATACAATAATTTCCGGTCTGCTCATCATAATAAGGCTCCGATATACTGAAGCCATCCTTGGAATTCATCGTACTCTTATACCAGTCTCTGTCTTCTACCTTCCATCCCGGCTCCGGCTGCCAGCCGTTATTCATTATGATCGTATGTTCTCTATCAGGATTTGCAAGATAACAGACCGAAATGCTCGGATAATCACGGGAGATATTATCAAGCCACAGAACTGCCTCATCATAATCATCCATTATTTCAGGATTAACAGATACAAAACTCGAAAGCATTTTAAGTATTGTCTGTTGTTCAATCTCCCATTCATTAAACTGATTTCCATAGAAATACTGGCCCCTTGCCATCATTCCGTCAGTAACATCCCTGCCTGTCTGATAGAACAGGTAGGCGCTGATCAGCATGACAACAACAAGCAGTGTAATAATTATATTTCTGAAAATACGGATAGACTGAGACAGCTTACCGGTCTCAATCTCATTTTCGATCATATCCTTATCCTCGGATTCTACGGATTCGGATTCTATTTTTTCCCTCTTGCGTAACTTCATAAATTTAACTTTCAACCTTTATTCAAAACGCCTGATCTCTAAAATTACAAATGAATAATCCCCAACATTTTCACCACCGACAGAGTAACCGGATACTCCTTCATTCTCAAAGATAAAACTGAGACCATCCTCACTTAAATCCGGATTATCAACCACACATTCTATTTTATCTTTTCCTGCTTTAATATTATTATTTACTACATTTTTAAACTCTTCCTGATTCTCTAAATATATCCCGGATTTTTTATAATAATTCATGTCCATGGAAGTGCATTCTTCTGCCACTTCTTTATCCCACTCATGGTTTCTTTCAAAAATGTCATCGTTAACATTTAAGTATGTATGCGATAAGATATCCTCATCGGAAATCGGGTCATCCCATGTAACATCAAGATTATACCATGATCCCATTATATAAACCTGATTCCACATATGAGACCCATCATCACTTATTCCTGCCGTATTGGTGCCATCAACTGCTTTTCCCGAAACAAGCTTAACATCAACACCCTCCAGCTTAAGCAGCAGTGCTATTGCTCTCGAATAGCCGTCACATACCGCTTCATGCTCTACCAGTGCTCCGTAGGATGAATGAACATATTCTCCATCCATGTCATCTATGGCATACTTGCAGTTATTAACTATATAATCATGTGCAGCTACTTCAATTTCATAATCAGACATTCCGTCTTTGATATATTCCTGATGGAAGCTTTCACATACTTTCTTTACTTCCTCTAATTCGGGTCTGTCTTCCGGAAGCGGTTTTGAATTTACTATGCTGTCATATACATATTTTTCATCTGAATAATTATAACTGATATTGACACTTATATAGCCATCCTTTTTTTCCGGTCCATTGTCCTCCCGTGTAGACCATTCTGCAAAAGAGTTCACAACAACATTTCCATCGAACTCGTCAATCTTCGCGATATCCTTTATATCTTTCTTCGTAAACTCTTTTGAAACCTGAAAATATATGCCCGTTTCCGGAGGATTCTCGGCCATGGTAGTAACATATTCTTTTATTTCTTCTCTTGACGTAAAGTAAACATCCTGATACCAGTAATCAGGATCATACGGATCATCAATAACTCTTTCACTTTCGGCTTTGATTCGTTCCTGCTCTGCCTTATTTTTAGCCTGCATATTATGAGCATGTATTACTACAAAAATATATACTGCCACAAAAGCTAAAAATATAAATATACCGCTCAGAGATCTTGATGACGTCGATGAACGTCTGTCATGATCATTATAATCATATCCGTTTATTTTCATTTTTCCCCCTTAAATTAATCTCCCTTAAATTACTGTTTCCACTTCACTTTTAATTTCATAGTTTTTGTTCTCTTCAATCGATTCCCAGGAATCCGCCATTCGCTTCACTATCTCATGACAGCCCTCTTCATCGCAATTTGTACAGAGAACATAAATATCCCCGCCCAGTCTGCTGATCACGTCATTTTTCTTCAGACGGACAGTCAGATGTTCCTCTAATCTTTCCATTACATCATCCGTGACCTTACTGCCCTTCTTGCTCGTAATACGGAATCTGATAAATCCTGTTTTTGAAGAATTGATACGATCTGCACGATTAATGTATTTATAGATTGTCTGAAGCTTATCAAAGCTGACTGAGTAAGCTCCTTTTCCTTCATTTCTTTCACCGATAATCTTCTTAATCTGCTCAAGACTGTTATTATCGTGTGTAGCCGATTCTGCCTCAATACTCTTTTTCTGATATATCGAATAATTATGTTTTCCCCTCTGCTTGACAACATAAAGTGCTTTATCGGCAAGTTTAAAGAGCTCTTCAAAATCGGTACCATCAGCGGGACATCGAACCGCTCCGATCGATGAACCCAGAGGAATATTCATATCATCTCCCATATATTCCTTGGCCGACTTAACAATCTCTTTATTAAGATACTTTGTTATCCTGTCTACTTCATCTTCACTTTCGGTATTCTTGATGAAACCTATAAACTCGTCTCCGCCTATACGTCCGGCCATATTATCTTCTCCGACAGCTTCCTGAACAAGCTCTGCGAATCTGATGAGTATCTTATCACCCATGTCATGTCCGTATATATCATTGACCAGCTTGAAGCTGTCAAGATCTATCATGAGTAAGAAGCCTGTTTCTTCAGCACAGAGTGTTTTCAGAACCTTATGGGATCCGGCCTTATTATATATACCTGTCATCGGATCTGTAACTATTTCTCTCTGAAGTCCGATCAGGCTCTTTGTTTTTTTATTTATTGCATAGAAGAGCCATACCAGATACATTACAAGCAATGTACCCAACGTGAACAGATATATCTTAAAATACAGCCTCTCATATTTCATTGCCTGTTTTTCAACAGTGTATACTTTCTGCTCAAGTATATGACCCGTTGAAGAATCAAGTATTTCAATATGAAATTTATAATGTCCATATGGAAGATTCGTATATGAAAGAGGCACCACTTCACTTTGATAGCAGGTAATACCCGGATCATTCGTACCTTCAAGATAGTAATGAATAAGCGGATTTGAAAGCGTATAATTATTGATCGCTACATTAAATTCTATACGTCCTCCCTTAGGCGGAATTACAAATACTCCGTTATTGTTTGTAATGATTCCGCTGTTTGAAGATATATACTTTAAATGCAGCTCATAATCTGCCGCTA
The DNA here is from genome assembly GCA_946405625.1 of uncultured Lachnospiraceae bacterium. Classification (GTDB taxonomy): domain Bacteria; phylum Bacillota; class Clostridia; order Lachnospirales; family Lachnospiraceae; genus Eubacterium_Q. The sequence continues at coordinate 35,264 of CAMJHQ010000009.1, forward strand.
CATTATCATAGTCCTTTGTCGAAATAACTCTTACACCATCTATACAGCAAAGATAAAGATCATCACCGTTCATTACATTCCATGAATTTGCCGTAAAGGATGTTCTGAGACCCCAGCTGTCATTAAGAAGTGTATAGGTGTAATCTCCATCCTGTAAGAGCTGCGCCTCATTAACTACATAAAGACCTGCACTTGATGTGATCCAGCAATTTCCGTCATCGGATATCATAACATCATAATTATTTGAATACGGAAAATGCTCAAGCTTTCTGATTTCTTTTCCGTTATCATAATAAAGTGCATTACTTGTAACATACAGATATCCGTCGGTGCATTTTACTATTCTGAGAACTACCGAAGTATCAAGACCTTCGGCCTTTCCGATATGTCCGACAACTTTGTCGTTCTTGATCAGATAAATTCCGTCTCCGTCGGAAGCGGCAAGGATTGTTCCGTCCTCTCTTTCATACAGCGAAAGGATATACTGATTTTTCAGACCGTTTTCAACTCCGATCGTCTTAACAACAGTATCACCGTCAATATAAGAGAGTCCCATATTGCTTGCTGCCAGAATTCTTCCGTCGGACAGCTCAATTACACTTCTGCACTGGCTTCCCAGCATACCGACTGTAGTTTCGTTGAAATATTTAATCCTCTTGTCCTTGTCGAGACGTATAAGTCCGTTATCTCCATATGTACTGAACCATATATTTCCCTTCGAATCCTTCATGATATTACGGACTCTCGCTTTCAGGAAATGTCCGGCATATGTCTCTGTAATTCTCTTATGATCAGAGAGATCGATTATCTCAATTCCCGAATCCGTTCCGATAAAAAGTTTGTTATCGGATATCAGAAGTGCATTAACAACTCCTGTATTGACTTTAGACCTGTTAAGTATATTCTTGAACGGAGAACGTGAATATTTAAGTATTCCGTTTTTATTTGATACAAACCATATATTTCCCTGTTCGTCGACACATACATCGCTTACCGCTCCGTCATAATTCTCCTTTGCAAGATTTGTAAGCTTCTTAGTTTCCAGCTCGACATAACCCATTCCGGATTCTCCGCAGACTAAAAGTCCCTCAAGCTCCGGATTATAGACCATCTTATTAATATAACTCAGTCCGTTCAGTTTAATTCTGCTGACCTGCTCAACATCTTCACCATTTATCTCCAGCTCGAATATAGAACTTCCCGAGGTTCCGGCATAAAGCTTTTCTCCCGTAAATACAACGGCCCTATAGGTAGTTCCTTCCCCGGATTCATCTACATCAGTTGCCTGAAGCATATCATCCTTTATCTTAAACAGAGTTCCGCCGTTTGTAACTCCGACCATACTTCCGTCATCCATAGCGGCAAGTGATATAGGATAGAATACATCCTCCCATTCGGAATATGTTTTCATATTACCTTCAGGGCTGATCTTTGTTATATATCTTACGGTTCCTATATATATATTTCCTTCTGTATCTTCGCTGATACATCTTATTGAATCCGCTGTCAGACCGTTTTCTGTACCATAATACTCTGCTTTCATTGTTTCCGTATCATAACAGAATACTCCCATATCATTTGTTCCGATCCAAAGCTTTCCACGCGAATCAACATAAAGAACCATAACATTTCTGATTCTTTCGTCTATACCGGTTTCTTTGAATTTAATTCCGTCATACTGATATAAACCGGAATATGTTCCGACCCACATATAACCATCATTTGTCTGAACAACTGCATTTATCTGCTTTGCCATAAGACCGTCTTCACTTCCGAACTGAACGGTCTCATATTCCGCATCAAAATCAGACGCTTCAACCTTGATATCAGGTGAACCGAACATTCCGAGAATTATGGCAAGTATAAGTATTATACTTATGGTTTTTCTGTTGCTTCTGTTTTCGGGATTTTTACTTTCGACCATTTTTACCACTGTAATGGCTAAAAGAAGAGTTAAAACTTTGTCCGGTAGATTGACAAAAAGCTCAGCTCCAAAAGAATTGATTATTTTTGAATTCAGTGTTGTGGAAAGTAGATCATAGAAAGCATTGCCCCAGTCATTTCCTATTTTTCCGGTACCGTAATTATAGAAATCAAGCGGTACCGAGATGACTGAAGACAAGATACCTGTTATCATACCGGCTGAAATAATGGCAAGAGTATCCTTCTTTTTTCTGAGATAAAAAAGACCGATAAGCACTCCTACTGTCATACCAACAAGATAATAATTATAACAGGAAAGCCCCAGAACACTCATCAGAAGAACCGATCCAGCCCCGATAAGTGCTCCGAATAAAGGACCGAACTGTATAGCTATAACCATCGTTCCTATCGTATCGATCCATATAGGAAGATTTATCTGATCGGATATAAAATGTCCGAGTAAATTTATCAATATACAGAATGCCATTGCAATAATACTGTATATATTTATTCTCGGAAATATCCAATTTATGATACCCTTTGTATCATCCTTTTTTCCCATAAATTACCACTCTTTACTCCAGGCCCATATCAATCTGAACAAGAGTATCTGAAAGGAAATACCATCTCGAACCATATTTATAAACATATCTGGTTATAAATCCGGTATTCTGCTTTGAAAATTCTGTACCTTCCAAATTCATGACCATGCTGAAAGTAACCTTATACATCTTTTTTGCTTTGAATTTAATATTATAAATCCTGCTTACGCTTTCGTTAAATTTCTCTAAAGTGCTGTCTTCAACCTTCTCTTTCTTAATTATCTTAAGATCTGAAAATGTTGCATCTGTCTGATAGGCCATGGCATTGGTTACAATATCATCAAGACTGATATCCATTCCTTCAGGCTTATAATTGTCTCTCCATTTTTTCGGATAGCAGGCTGCTATATACTTTGCATTATTTTTGCTTCCTACTGCATCAAAATACTTTGAAATTGCCATCTTCATTGTCGGAGCTCCATCGCCGGCGATAATAAGAAATATTACTCCTGCGATAAGCAAAAAACCGAGCAATGTCCAAATGAGCTCTTTCATTTTTCTATTTAGGCGTTTTCTTCGCTTAGCCATTAAATATATACCCCGTAATTAATTCTGACTTTTAAGAAAATCCTCTACTGCACTCTCGTACAGATTATTTCCAAGACTATCAACTATAACGATAACCGGGAGATCCTCTACATAAAGTTTTCTTATAGCTTCCGTTCCGAGATCGTCATAAGCTATTACTTCAGAACTTTTTATACATTTTGACAGAAGAGCTCCCGCTCCTCCGACTGCAGCCATATATACTGCACCGTTCTCAACTATTGAATCTATTACTGCCTGACTTCTCTTTCCCTTTCCGATCATTCCGCTGAGCCCTCTGGATAGAAGTTCCGGAGTATATTTATCCATACGGCTTGATGTTGTAGGTCCCGCTGAGCCTATCACTGTACCGGGTCTGGCAGGAGTAGGTCCCAGATAATAGATAAAATTTCCGGAAATATCAAACGGAAGTTCTTCGCCACGGCCTATTGCTTCATACATCCTCTTATGAGCAGCATCCCTGGCTGTATATATAGTTCCGGTGAGATACAGATAATCTCCGGAACGAAGTGTTGATACGGTGTCTTTATCTATGGGAAGAGATATATGTTTTTCCATGATGGATTTCCTTTATAATTTATAATTGAGTTTAAACAATCGCAGGCGCGTCCTGCTTCGCAGTCCGACGTCGCTCCGCGACTCAAATACTACTGTTTTTTTTGTATCACAATCGCAGGCGCGTCCTGCTTCGCAGTCCGACGTCGCTCCGCGACTCAAAGCCTGCGATGATGTATCAGCAGACTTAGACTATATTCAAACTAATCCTTCCGATTTTTGCAGGTTCCTTCGGAACCATATGACAGTGTTTCAGACAGTACGGCAGATAAATCTGCCTCCTGTCTATAACCCTGTCATCCGCTTACGCGGGCTTGCAAAAATCTACAGGATTATTGTTTTATGTCTATCTACGTGACAGCACATGTTTACGCCTACCGGTAATCCGGCGATGTGGGTGGCATAGGTTTCTATGTTTACCGCAAGGGCTGTGGTTGTTCCACCGAGGCCGGCAGGGCCTATTCCAAGGCTGTTTATCTTTTCTAATAATTCTTTTTCAAGTTCAGCATAATATGGGTTTTCGTTATGACTTCCGGGTTCTCTTGTAAGTGCTTTTTTGGAAAGCTTTGCAACAAGCTCGAAGTCCCCGCCTATTCCGACTCCGACTACAAAAGGAGGACATGCATTTGGACCTGCATCTTTAACTGTCTGTATTACAGCTTCCTTTACGCCCTCAACTCCGTCAGCCGGTTTAAGCATATAGAGCTTACTCATATTTTCACTACCGAATCCCTTCGGTGCAACTGTAATCTTTAACTGATCTCCGGATACGATATCATAATGAATTATAGCCGGTGTATTATCGTTGGTATTTATTCTTTCCAACGGATCTCCGACTACTGATTTTCTGAGATATCCTTCTGTATATCCGCGTCTTACACCTTCGTTTATAGCATCTGTAAGATTTCCGTTAATGTGAAGATCCTGTCCGACTTCAATAAAGAATACAGCCATTCCTGTATCCTGACAGATCGGAATTCTGTCTTCTTTAGCTATATCCATATTTTCCGAAAGCTGACCGAGTACTTTTACTGCAAGAGGATTCTTCTCTGAATCCGCAGCTCTTCGGATACAACCTTCCATTTCTTCCGAAAGTTTAAGATTTGCTTCTATACATATTTTTGCAACCGCTTCTGTTATAACGTCTGTATTTATTTCTCTCATTTCAGTCATATCCTCTATAAGAAGAAATCATCCTTCTCTCTCTTAAGAGTTCCTCTTCTCTCCTTGATAAAATTACTTATCTTTATAGCAACAAGAAAAACAAAGAGAATAACAATTATAACTCCAAGCCAGTATGCAATTCCCAAGAGAAGACGTTCAAGCTCTGAAGTCTTGGACATCTCTCCAATCTTATCGATTATCGATCCGAGTACAACTCTTCCCATCACTTGTCTCCTAACTGATTCTTTTCCTCTTTATATAAAGTACAGTGCTGTGGGAATTATCATAATTCCCACAGTCTGACAAAATTTATTCCTCGTCTCCGGAATCTTCTGATGCATTTGCCTCATTTGTTTCAGTATCATCAGTCTCTGCAGCATCTGCTTCCTCTGATACTTCACCTTCAGCAGCTTCAATGCCGGATTCATCGATTTCTTCATCATCACTTGTCTTTTCGGTCTGTCTTACCTTAGCGATGCTTGCAACCTGAACATTATCTTTCAGATCTATAAGTTTTACACCGGATGTGATTCTTCCGTATTCGGATATCTCTGCACATCTCAGCTGAATGATAATTCCGCCTGTTGTGATCATCATTATCTCATGATCTTCATTAACAGCTTTAACACCTACAATATTTCCGGTCTTTTCTGTGAGCTTATAGCACTTAAGTCCCATACCGCCACGTTTCTGAACCTTGAAATCCTTGATAGGAGTTCTCTTACCCATACCGTTTTCAGATACAATGAGAAGATCTTCACCCTGGGTATTCATCTGCATTCCGACTATCTCATCGCCTTCATCGAGATTCATACCGATAACACCCATTGAAGCACGTCCTGTACTTCTTACATCTGTATCCTTGAAACGTATGCACATTCCGTTCTTTGTTACAAGGAATACATCTCTTGTATTATCTGTTGTCTTAACCTCGATCAGCTCATCATCCTCTCTGAGATTAATACCGATAAGACCGTTCTTTCTTATGTTGAGATAATCATTTTCAGGAGTCTTCTTTACGAGACCCTTCTTTGTACACATAATGAGATACTTATTCTCTGAGAACTGTCTGATAGGGATTATTGCAGATACCTTCTCTCCACCCTCAAGCTGAAGAAGATTAACTATAGCGGTACCTCTTGCAGTTCTTCCGGCTTCCGGAATCTGATAAGTACGAAGCTTATAAACTCTACCTCTGTTTGTAAAGAAGAGAATATAATTCAGCGTCGTAGTCATAAGAAGATCTTCGATATAATCATCTTCAATGGTCTGCATTCCCTTTATACCCTTGCCTCCGCGGCCTTGAGCATGGAAATTATCCACAGTCATTCTCTTGATATATCCGAGATGCGTCATTGCTATAACAACCTGCTCATCATCGATCAGATCATCTTCTGTGAAGTCTCCTACATCTATTCCTATCTTTGTTCTTCTGTCATCTCCGTACTTGTCGGCGATGATTGATATTTCATCTCTTATTACAGTAAGAAGTTTATTCTTATCTGCAAGTATTGCTTTCAGTTCGGCTATAGTTTCCTGAAGAGCCTTATACTCTGCTTCAAGCTTCTCTCTTTCGAGACCTGTCAGAGCACGAAGTCTCATATCAACAATAGCCTTCGCCTGAGTTTCCGTAAGTCCGAACCTTTCAATAAGGGATGCAACTGCAGCCGCTACATTTTCCGAACCTCTGATTATCTTTATTACTTCATCTATGTTATCGATAGCAATTAAGAGACCTTCTAAAATGTGAGCTCTCTCTTCTGCTTTTCCGAGATCATACTTGGTTCTTCTTGTTACTACATTTTCCTGATGTCTGATGTAATACTTCAGCATATCAAGAATATTGAGCACCTTAGGCTCATTGTTAACAAGAGCAAGCATATTTACACCAAAGGTATCCTCAAGCTGTGTATGCTTGTAAAGGTTATTGAGAAGCAGATTTGCATTAACATCCGCACGAAGCTCAATAACTATACGCATTCCTTCACGTGATGATTCATCACGGAGATCTGTGATTCCGTCTACTTTCTTATTCTTTACAAGTTCTGCAATCTTCTGAATAAGAAGTGCCTTATTTACATAGTAAGGAAGCTCGGTTACAACGATTCTCTGCTTTCCCTTTGCCATAGGCTCGATGTTAGATACGGCACGAACTCTTATCTTACCGCGGCCTGTTCTGTAAGCTTCATCTATTCCGCGTCGACCGAGAATTTCAGCACCTGTAGGAAAATCAGGTCCCTTAATAATCTCCATAACTTCTTCAATAGAAGTATCTCTGGATTCTTCAACCTTATTATTTATGATCTTTACAACAGCACCAATAACCTCACGAAGATTGTGAGGAGGAATATTTGTTGCCATACCTACTGCTATACCGGATGTTCCGTTTACAAGAAGATTAGGATAACGACTCGGCAGAACCGTTGGCTCCTTCTCTGTCTCATCGAAGTTAGGTATAAAATCTACTGTATCTTTACCTATATCAGCCAGCATTTCCATGGAAATTTTTGAGAGCCTTGCCTCTGTATATCGCATGGCAGCTGCACCGTCACCATCCATAGAACCGAAATTACCGTGTCCGTCTACAAGCGGATACCTGGTATTCCATTCCTGTGCGAGCTTAACAAGAGCATCATATATTGATGAATCACCGTGTGGATGATATTTACCCATTGTATCACCGACAATACGGGCACATTTTCTGTGTGGTTTGTCGGGACCGTTATTCAGCTCTATCATGGAATACATGATTCTTCTCTGAACAGGTTTAAGACCATCTCTTACATCCGGTAATGCACGTGATGCAATAACAGACATGGCATAGTCTATATAGGAGTTTTCCATAGTTTTCTTAAGATCGACTTCCTTCACGTCATCACGTGGTCTGTCAAAAATCTTATCGTCATCCATTTAATCTACCTCAATTATATTAATTAAATAAGCAATTCCCTGGTCCTAAATGCACTAAAGTTTTGCTTTGCAAAACTTTGCATCCGCTTCGCGTATGCTCCGTGCTTCGCACGGGTGTCCTTCGCTTCGCTCAGGATTCCAGGAGCACCTCGGCTCTTCGAGCCGTATCCTGGAACTTATATGATGTCAATATGTGATTCTTCGAATCACATATTGGATTCCTCACCTTCTGTGAGTAATCGCGCTGCTTCGCAGTCGCACACCGTTTCACTTCTTCGAAGCTCACGGCCACGGGTCCCTCTTTCGCTTCGCTCAAGCAATCCCGTGGTCTTATATATCTAAGTTCTTTACAAACTTTGCGTTCTCTTCGATGAACTTCTTACGAGGTTCAACATTGTCACCCATAAGAATATTAAAGGTGACATCTACTTCGGATTCATCCTCTCCGTCTATAGCAACCTTGAGAAGTATTCTCTTCTCAGGATCCATAGTTGTATCCCAAAGCTGATCTGCATCCATCTCACCAAGACCTTTGTAACGCTGAACCTTATTGTTCTGATCACGTCCAACTTCTTCAATGATGGAAGCAAGTTCCTCATCACTGTAGGCATACCAGAACTTCTTGTTCTTCTCAAGTCTATAAAGTGGAGGCTGAGCCAGATATACATGTCCCTGTCTGATAAGTTCAGGCATGAATCTATAGAAGAAAGTAAGTAAGAGCGTTGCGATATGTGCACCGTCTACGTCGGCATCGGTCATGATGATGATCTTATCATAACGAAGCTTTTCTATATCGAAATTCTCATGAATACCTGTTCCGAAGGCTGTTATCATAGCCTGGATTTCTTTATTCTCTAAGATATGATCGATACGTGCTTTTTCTACATTAAGTATTTTACCTCTGAGAGGAAGGATAGCCTGTGTTGCTCTGTTACGTGCAGTCTTTGCTGAACCGCCGGCGGAATCTCCCTCAACGATATATATTTCACAATTCTTCGGATTCTTATCCGAACAATCTGCAAGCTTACCCGGAAGTGACATTCCCTCGGTAAGGTTATTCTTTCTAGCAACATCTCTGGCTTTTCTCGCAGCAATACGTGCTCTCTGAGCTGTTACCGCTTTATCTACGATAGCTCTTGCAACTGAAGGATTCTGCTCAAGGAAATAAACAAGCTGCTCATTCATTACGGATTCAACTGCAGTTCTTGCAGGTGCATTTCCGAGCTTCTGCTTAGTCTGACCTTCAAACTGAGGATCTTCAATCTTTACACTGATAATAGCTGTAAGTCCTTCACGAAGATCTTCACCCGAAAGATTATCATCCTTCTCCTTAAGGATCTTCATGTTTCTTGCATAATCATTAAATACCTTTGTAATGGCACTTCTGAATCCTGTAAGGTGCATACCGCCTTCAGGAGTAACTATGTTATTAACAAAGCTGTATACTGTTTCGTTATAGGAATTATTATGCTGAAGAGCAACCTCAACATAAATATCATCCCTTGTTCCTTCGCAATAGATTACCTTGTCATATATAGGAGTCTTATGTCTGTTGAGATACTCAACAAATTCTTTAATTCCACCCTCATAATGAAAGGTTTCCTTCTTTGGCTCCCAAGCTTCACTTCTTTCAGCAAACTCTTCATCAGTCTCTTCCTCTTCTTTAACAGGAGGTCTGAGATCTGTTATGGATATCTTAAGACCCTTTGTAAGAAATGCTGTTTCACGAAGTCTTACTCTGAGAGTATTATAATCATATATAGTATCATCAAAGATAGTTCCGTCCGGTTTAAATGTAACCTTTGTTCCCGTCTTATCGGTTTTTCCTATCTCTTTGAGGTCGTAACAGATATTTCCTCTCTCATATCTCTGCTTAAATATTTTTCCTTCTCTTGATACTTCAACTTCAAGCCAGTCGGAAAGAGCATTAACAACTGAAGAACCAACACCGTGAAGTCCACCTGATACCTTATATCCTCCACCACCGAACTTTCCTCCGGCATGAAGAACCGTAAATACAACTTCAACAGCAGGTCTTCCAGCCTTTTTCTGTATTCCTACCGGAATACCTCTTCCGTTATCTATTACGGTAATTGAATTATCTTCGTTAATAAAAACTTCTATTTCCGTACAGAATCCTGCAAGTGCTTCATCAACCGAATTGTCTACTATCTCATAAACAAGATGATGAAGTCCTCTCGATGAGGTACTTCCTATATACATACCGGGTCTTTTACGAACTGCTTCAAGACCTTCCAGAATCTGTATCTGTTCAGCACCATAATTATTCTGTTCCATTACGGACCTCCCTTACTACGCCATTTTCTACTTTGTAAATCTTATCTATACTAATTCTTTCTTTTATGAAATCATCATATCCCGTACAGGTTATGATGGTCTGTATTCCTTCAAGACTTTTTAAAAGACAATCTCTTCTTTTACTGTCAAGCTCTGACATTACATCATCAAGAAGAAGTATCGGACTGTCATTTATTATCTTCTTAACCAACTCAATTTCTGCAAGCTTAAGTGATAAAGCTGCAGTTCTCTGCTGACCCTGAGAACCAAATACTCTTACATCTCTTCCGTTTATAATGATTCCGAAATCATCTCTCTGAGGACCTGAAAGAGTTGAATTATTCTTTATATCAGCTTCTCTTTTCTGCTTAAGACTATCAGAAAAACTATCTTCTGTTACATTTGGTTCATAAACTATTTCTATACTTTCTTTTCCTGAAGTAAGATTATTATGGATATCCTTTATTATATCGTTCAGCATACTCAGAAAATTTCTTCTTTCTCTGATAACCGATGTGCCGAACTGAATAAGCTGATCATCCCATATATCAAGTGTTTCCTTCAAAGAAGAATTAAAATATATCTGTCTCAGAACACTGTTTCTCTGATCAAGAACCTTATTATAATTTAGCAGGTTACTGTAATAGAGTCTGCTTAATTGGCAGATCTCCATATCCATAAATCTTCTTCTTTCACCCGGACCGTTCTTTACAACAGACAGATCTTCAGGTGAAAAGAATATGATATTTATCATTCCGAAAAGTTCGGTGGATCTCTTAATTGAGATTCCGTCTATAGCAGCTCCTTTTGCTCCGTTTTTTCTCAGATGCATATCAATTCTATGACCAACATCCCTCTTTTTGAGATTTACACGGATATGAGCTTCCTCACTCCCGAATTCTATAATATCTTTATCTTTAGAATTTTTATGTGACTTTGTTGTAGCAGCTATAAACAGAGCTTCAAGTATATTCGTTTTTCCCTGTGCATTTTCTCCATACAGAATATTAATTCCGTTGCTGAAGTTGATATCCAGATTTTTATAATTTCTGAAATTTTTTAAAGCAAGAGATTCAACGTACATATACCTCTTCACCTTTATATGAAAATGTATCGCCCGAATAAAGCTTTTTTCCTCTTCTTGTATCGGTTTCTCCGTTAACCATAACTTCACCGTTCTGGATAACTTCCTTTGCCTCAACTCCCGAATCAACAAGTCCGGCAAGCTTCATAGCCTGCCCGAGTTTTATAAATTCATCTTTAATGGTTATTTCTTTCATATGATTCCTTCTAATAAGCATCAACATTTATATTTATCGGAAGAACGATATATATAAATGTGCTTTCATCATTTCTGATAATACAAGGACTCTTTGAATCCTTCATGTATATGTTTACCTTATCATCATCTATTACACTGAGAGCATCCATGATAAAGCTTGGATTGAAACCTATTACTATTTCATTTCCTTCCTTCTCTATATCAATATAATCATTGAATGAACCCTTATTTGTATCGATGCGGATATACATTATGTCATTATTCTTGATCTTAACAATAATAGGCTTACGATCTGATTCCTGAATAAGGAGACTTGCTCTGCTTATACATCCCATAAGTTCCTGGCGATTAGCCTTAACCATAAGTGAATGATCCATTGAAAGCATATGAGTTATCTTAAAATAATCTCCTTCAATGAGTCTTGATACAACTCTTGTATCTTCAAACTCGAAAAGCATATGTGAATCAGTGAAGTAGATAACAACATCATCATCAGCTCCACCGTTTACTATTCTGACAACATCCTTAAGTGTTTTACCCGGAACTATAGCATCAATATCAGAATTGTCTCCCTTAAGTGAAACCTTTCTCATAGATATTCTGCTTCCGTCAAGAGATGTAACTGTAAGCTCATTGTTCTTAACTTCAAAATGCTCACCGGTCATCATTCTTGAATTTTCATTATCAGATACTGAGAAAATAGTCTGTCTTACTATATCTCTGAAACCGAGCTGTGAAATAGTTATACTCTTTTCTTTTTCAACTACCGGGAATTCAGGAAAATCTGTTCCATCCCAATAAGGAACTTCAAATTCCGTTTTCTCACATTTAATCTCAACTCTGTAATCACTGTTAGTTATGATATCAACTTCACTGTCATTCAGATTTCTGATGATATCCGAAAAGAGCTTTGCACTTACGGCAGCTACACCCTCATCAATGATAGTACCTTCAACGAAGGTTTCGATACCAAGAGTAAGATTATTAGCAGTAAGCTTTATACGTCCATTCTTTGCCTCTATAAGAATGCATTCAAGAATAGGTCTTGTTGTTTTTACAGCAACTGCCTTTGAAACAATATTTATTGCTGTAAGAAGATTTGATTTTTTAATCTTAAGATTCATATTTATTCCTTTCCGCCCGGCTATCTATAAAGCTAATATAATTAATAATATATTAGTAGTAATAGTAATAAGCATTGTTGATTTGTTGAAATGTACTCTCTCCCCTTACTGTATAAGGGAAGTTGGATGTTATTAAAGCTGTTAAATCACTGTAAATGAATTTTTATCTTTGTTGATATGTCGGAAAATCTCATAATATCTTCAGTCTTATAAAATCCATAAATACAGATATCAACAAATTATCTACTTTTGTTCAGGGTTTATTTTGTTGATAATTACATTAATAGTAGAAGCAAATGAACTGTCCTTCTTTATCTTATCTTCAACCCTCTTTATTCCGTTATATACAGTGGCATGATCCTTACCACCAACAACCTTGCCGATTGCCTGAAGACTTTTATCCGTAAGCTCACGGCTGAGATACATTACAGTCTGTCTTGCAAGAGCAATATCTTTACTTCTTTTAGTAGAAGTAATATCCGGAATATTTACTTCCATATGCTCTGCAACTACTTTAAGGATAAGTTCAGGAGTTATAGATACACTCGCATCCTTTGAAATAAGATCTTTAAGAGTATCCTGAGCCAGTTCAACAGTAACCTTTTCGTTACTGAGTTTTGAATATACGCTGATCTTATTAAGAGCACCTTCAAGTTCTCTTACATTTGAAACAATATTTTCAGCTATATATGTAAGAACATCATCAGGGATGGTAAGCTTATCGGCATCTACCTTCTTTTTAAGAATAGCCATTCTTGTTTCATAATCAGGAGCATGTATATCAATAGGAACTCCCCATTCGAAACGGGACCTGAGTCTTTCATCCAGCTGCTTTATTTCTCTCGGAGGTCTATCCGATGAAATAATGATCTGTTTTTTTGCTTCATATAAGAAGTTAAATGTATTGAAGAACTCTTCCTGGGTTCTTTCTTTACCTATTATAGTCTGAATATCATCTATTATAAGTACATCAACCTGTCTGTACTTTGTTCTGAATTCATCAGTCTTATTTTTCTGAATAGCATCTATGATCTCATTTGTGAATGTTTCTGCCGGTACATAAAGAACCTTTGCATTTTCATCACGTTGAAGAATATAATGTGCTATGGACTGAATTAAGTGAGTTTTTCCGAGTCCGGATCCTCCGTATAAGAAAAGGGGATTAAAGTTATCCTGACTTGGCATATCGGCAACCGCGGTACATGTAGCATAAGCATGCTTATTACTGTCGCCTACGATAAAATTCTCAAATGTATATTTAGGATTCAGGTTACCTCTTTTGATAGCTGCATAATATGCTTCACTGTAAGGTCTTTCTTCCTGAACTTCTTCAACATCTCCGTCCATTAATGAAGAAATCTTACTTTTTTCATCTATTACTATCTCTATATCGGAATCTTCCAGAAATTCTCTTATTGAAGAAAGAAGTAAAAAATCATATCCTTTTGTTTTGAGAAATTCTACATTGAATTTACCGATTTTTTCACTTACATAGAAATATACGGTATTATCTTTTACTTCATATATACTGAGATCCTTTATCCAGGTATTGATAATTACTCTTGAAACATCATAATGATTTTCGAGGATATTCAGTATTTCTTCCCAGTTTTTTTCTATCCTATCTTTCATAAAAATAATCCCTTTTTCTGATTTGAGGGCAAAAACCCACTTATCTATAATACACCAAAAAGGGTAATTAAACAAGTTTTTACAGATTAGCGTTATGTAAATAAGGCTGAAAAAAATGAATCAAATTTGTTGATTAAGAAACAGTATATTTAAGGTTTTTTTGAATTTTGAAACAACTAATGAACATATTTATGAATAAGTTATCAACAGTTTATAAACAAAATGTTGATAAATTACGTAAACTAAAGACATTTTTTAATTTATTTATAGTATTAATTGACTTGACTTTTATATGCTTCTCACATAAAATAGAAAAGATTTGTCTTTAGGTAGTGGGAGAAGTCTACCCTAAGCACAGGTAATCTATCTATATATAATAGGAAGAAATTTTTCAAAAAGGAGGATCATTAATTATGAAAATGACATTTCAGCCTAAGAAGAGATCTCATTCAAGAGTTCACGGCTTCAGAAAGAGAATGAGCACAGCTAATGGACGTAAGGTTCTTTCTGCAAGAAGAAGAAAAGGCAGAAAAGAATTATCTGCATAATAAGATTAAGATATGAGAAATATCAATTCATTAAAAAACTTCAGAGAGTTTGGCAGAGTTTATACTCACAAAGAATCGTATGCCAATAAATATTTAGTGATGTACATCCTACGTAACGACCGGGAGTACAGTAGAATCGGAATCTCTGTAAGTAAGAAGGTCGGTAACAGTGTGGTGAGACACAGAATAACACGTCTCATAAGAGAAAGTTACAGATTAAATAAGAATTTGATTAAAGATGGCTACGATATAGTAATAGTAGCCCGGAATATGGCAAAAGGAAGGTCCTTTCAGGAAATTGAAAGTTCCTTTCTGCATTTATGCCGAAAGCATAGTCTAATATGAAAAAAATATGTATTTCAATGATAAAATTTTACAGGAAGCATATATCGCCGCTTAAAGGTCGTTCAACTTGCATTTTTTATCCAACATGTTCGGAATATGCTATTCAGGCCTATGAAAAATATGGATTTTTCAAGGGCACACTTCTCACTGTCTGGCGAGTATTGAGATGCAATCCGTTTAATAAGGGTGGTTATGATCCTGTACCGTAAAGGAGTAATAGATGATTTTAACTAAGGCAACTGGGATAATACAAGGACCTATCTCAGCTTTGATGGGATGGATTTTCGATCTCATCTATAATTTGTTTTATGGTTTTAATATCTATTCTATTGGTTTCAGTATTATAGTATTTACAATTATTATAAGACTTCTTCTTTTCCCTCTTAATGTGAAAATGACAAGAAGTTCAAAAATACAGCAGTATCTGCAACCGGAATTTAATAAGATAACAAAGAAGTATAAAGGTAAAAAAGATCAGGATTCAATGATCAAGCAGAATAGGGAGATGGCTGAACTCCGTTCTAAGTACGGATTAAAGACATCATCAGGATGTTTTACTTCACTTATTCAGTTCCCTATTTTTATTGCACTTTATAATGTTATCAACAATATTCCGGCATACGTTACAAAAATCAGAAATCTGTATCAGCCTATAGCAGATGCAATTTTACATACAAATAACGGATTTTCGATTTTCAAGGCATTTACCGAAAATGAAGAATATCAGAAGATATTTGCAAGAGTTGTTTCTTTAAGATCTAAGACGGGAATGCCTGAGTTTTCTTCAATAACAGATGCTGCATCGGAGTTTGGAAAGACTGCATTAAATACTATAGTAGATGTTCTTGCAAAATGTAATGATACAATGCTTTTACAACTTAGTGAAGCTTTTAGTTCGAATCCTCAAGTTGGACAGGCAATTATAAATAATCAGGAGGCAATCAGCAGATCAAATGATTTCTTTGGTATAAATCTTACCGAAGCTCCGGGTTTAAAGTTGTCATGGGCACTTTTGATTCCTATTGCATCATTTTTATTCCAGTTTCTCAGTATTGTTGTAATGCCAACTCAGAAAACAGGTGATGAACAGCAGGACAGAATGGCGGCAACAATGAAGAAGACAATGATCTTCATGCCGATCATGATGTTCGGTGTTACGGTTATAACACCTGCAGGTCTTGGTCTTTACTGGGCAGTCAGCGGTCTTGTAGGTCTTATTATGACTGTTTGTACAAACAGATATTATGATAAGGCTGATATGGAGAAAATCTTAGAGAAACATATGGCTAAGGTTGAAGCTCAGCGTGCCAAGAAGGGTGATAAGAAATCCTGGACAGAAAGAATGATGGATAAAGCTTACGGAGCAGAGGGTGAAGCAGCAGAACATGCAAGAGGTATGAATAAGTATAGTAATACAAATCTTAAAAACTATACTTCACCATCAGCTTATAAGAATGAAAACCAATCCTCAAATATAGAGGACAGAACAGATACAGGTAAGAAGTATAAAGCCGGAAGTATTTCGGCTCGTGCTAATTCCGTAAGGGATTATAATAATAAAGGAGAATAAATAGTGGAATTTCGTGAATTTACAGGAAAAACCATAGATGATGCAATCATCGAAGCTGCTACCAGCCTTGGCGTTGCAACATCTAACCTTGAAACACAGGTTGTTTTTAAGGGAAGTATGGGATTCCTCGGTATAGGTGCTAAGCCTGCAGTTATTAAGGCCAGACCTAAGAATATAGATACTATTGATGATATCCTTACTGATTCAAAGACTGAGATTAAAACCGAGAAGAAGTCAGATGCTGAAAAGCCTGTAAAGGAAAAAGCACCAAAGGCTGAAAGACCGGAGAAAGCTCCGAAGACAGAAACTGTTGAGAAAACAGAAGCACCTAAGGAAGATGCTCAGCCAGTAGTAATCGATGAGTCAATAATCGATGATACCAAGGAATATTTAAAGAAGCTTTTTGCAGCTATGGAGCTTGAAGCTGATATAACAGTTGAGCTTGATAAGGAAACAAGAACACTTAATATCGATGTTGAAGGACCTGAAATGGGAATCATCATCGGTAAGCGTGGACAGACACTGGATTCACTTCAGTATCTTATTAACCTTTATGTTAATAAGAAGTCAAATACACATATCCGTGTTAAGCTTGATACTGAGAATTACAGAGAAAGACGTAAGGAAACACTTGAGACTCTTGCAAAGAATATTGCATTCAAGGTTAAGAAGTCCAGACGTTCATTTACTCTTGAGCCAATGAACCCATATGAGAGAAGAATCATTCATTCAACTCTTCAGGGTGAGAAGTATGTAGCAACTAAGTCTGAAGGTGAAGAGCCATACAGAAGAGTTGTTGTATTCTACAAGAGAAATGCTAAATAATTCTGATAGCTATTAAAACAAATATCCCTCGATTATGATTATTCATGATCGAGGGAATTTTTTTGTATATAGATTATTAATTGATATTATTATATAGATTATTAATTGATATTATTATATAGATTATTGATTGATATTATTTCATTTTTTACAGTATTATTTATTATCGTTTTTTTCAGGTGGATAGTATTCCATCATATTTATTTTGTTTCCGAGTTGAGAAAACTTCTTCTCATATTCTGTCATGATATTTCCTTCAGCAAACTCAGACTTATGAAGATCTCTCGTTATCTTTGTAATATTCCATCCACACTCTTCTGCTGTTTCAACAGAATATTCAAAAAGATCTATGTTATCAGTTTTAAAAGTGATACCTGATCCTTTTGCAAGAATATTAATATATCTTCCGAGAAATCTGTCTGAGGTAAGACGTCTTTTTGCAGTTCTTGCTTTTGGCCATGGGTCTGAGAAGTTTAGATATATATGATCTACTTCTTCCTTCGCAAAAACATCCTCTATCTCCTCTGCATCCATTCTGATGAAATAAAGATTTGATAATTCAGGTTCGAGAGTTCTCTTTTCAATTGCTCGGATAAGAACGCTTGAATATTTTTCTATGCCTATATAATTAATATTCGGATTCCTTCTTGCATTTTCCATAATGAAGGTACCCTTGCCCATTCCTATTTCTATGTAAAGTGGATTCTCATTTCCGAAGAATTCCTTCCATTTGCCTTTCATTGATTTTTCGTCATGAATCACATATTCGTTTTCGGCAATTACCTCACGTGAACCGGTTACATTTCTAAGTCTCAAGATATTCTCCTTTCAGACTCATATGGCAGTTTTAAATGTATGATCTCAGCTGCCTAATGATGATACTATTAACAGTAATCATCAGACGCATTTATCACCTTGTCATACAAAGGTTTCTGCTTGAGTTTTATTTAAAAAAGTAGGATAATTATACCATCTATGGCTATTTTCTGTTAAGTAGATTTTGTAACTTTTTGAGGATAATATGAAACAAAGTTTTTTATATAGATTTATTGCCGTTATTTTAATTATGGCAATATGTTTACCTGCGGTTCGAGTTCGTGCGGACGAACCGAAAAATCAGCAGGATACGGAATCACTGAGCCATACATTTTTTGATGAGGATTCTGATTCCGATAATAATGACAAGCCGGATTCTTCGGTTGCATCCATAACAGATGCTACGCTCGGAGATCCGACAAAAGAGTTGAATTGTAAAGCTGCAGCGGTAATTGATGTTAAGACCGGTAATATGCTTTTTGAATATAATTCGAATAATAAGTATTGTCCCGGAGGACTTCTGAAATTAATGACTGCGCTTGTAGTTTTTGAAAAGGGTTCTTCTTCTGATGTAGTCAGAGTTTCAGGCAATAAGTATTACGAAGAAAATGCTGATTATATGGATGTTGTCATATATTCAGGTGAGCAGATTCCGGTAAAGGATCTTCTGTATGGATTAATACTTAAATCCGGTAATGAATCCGCATATGCTCTTGCAGAGTATGTAAGTCAGGATGCAAAAAGCTTCGCTGATGATATGAATAGTGTTGCAAAAGAACTCGGTTGTAAGAATTCCACTTTCAGCGGACCAAATAATGATTATGCATCCGAGACAAGCAGTTCTGCTTATGATATGGCACTTATTGCTGCTGCTCTATACAGACATCCGCTTTTCAGGACTATTATTGAAACAGAAAATTATTTCATTCCTGCTACAAATAAGAGTGAGGAAAGAGAACTCTGGCAGGATAACAGAATGAAATATTATGCTAATACTGATTACTATTATAAGTATCATATAGGCGGTAAAGTAGGTTATTCTGACATAGGCGGATGCTTTGTTTCCTTTGCCGAAAAGGACGGGATGACGATTGCATGTGTTGTACTCGGAGCCAATCCGGAAGAAATGATATATAGTGATACTGTAAAGCTGTGTAATCATGTTTTCAATAGTTATCAGAGAGTATATCCTTTGAGAAATTATAAGCTTGAGATAGATCCAGGCAGTTCTGCTCTTATAAGGAATTATTATTCAAATGTAGGACATTCGCTTCCTTATTATTATTTAAATGATAATATTTGTATTAATGTAGAAAAGGGATTCGGAGAAGAGGATATTCGCATAAATCCTGTTCTTTATTCTGAACCCGAAGGAGATAAAGCAGGAATTCTGGAAATATATTATAAAGATAAGCTTATTTCACAGTCATATATAAATGTAGGAATATCTTCTATTTATGATAAAGCGACGAACTCCGGAGAATTAGCTACTCTTACGGTTGCTTCGGGGGCAGATACTAATTTATCTTCCGACAAGGATAGTTCAATAAAGAAAATTGCAATTTATATAATATTGATCATTTCGGTGATAATCTGTATTTTACTTATTATTCTGATGATCCTTTCTCACCGGATACGTAAGAAGAGAAAGAATAATAAGAAGCCCGAGATAGATAGAAAAACCAGATCCGGAATTGAATATGCTGAGATAGTAAAATATCCGGACAGTAAAAATGATGATAAAGATGATAATAACCACAGCGATAATGATGAGGTATGATCATGAGTAATATCAAAGATATCAGAAGCATAATGGAAGCAAATGATGAAATGCTTACATATTTTAATGCACTCTATTCGGAGCATCTTTCCGAACTTCAGAGTTCTAAGTCCCGTCTGTTTGAAATAAACGTAAAGCTGGATGAGCTTGTGAAGACAAAGAGTATCTATTCTCTCAATTCAGACTATCGTAAAAATCTTTTCAGTCCGATCAATGTGGAAGCTAATGAGAATGAAAAGGAAACAGAAATACGAAGAGAGATAAAAACATTAACGGATGAGAGAAATGCTCTCGAAGATAAGATAGATCAGGAAAATCAGAATATCAAAGCTATAGAAACCAGGCTCAGTAAGCTTTCAAAGGCTAAGCAGTCTATAGGTTCCATTCGCGGTTATCTCGGACTCAGTGAAATTGATATTATTCCGGATTCTACAGAACCTGAAGAACAGATTACCAAGGAGAGTATTCCTGATAGTCGTAAGAAACATGGTAAGAATATTCTTATGATGAGTACATTTGATAAGACATATACATCTACTGTGCTTGATAAAAGAATCAGAGCCGAACTTAGCAGCAATAATCATAAGCTTGAGGTTGTTAGAGAAATTATCCGAACAGATCCGAATCGTGCTAAGGTTACAGTGGATGAGGTTATAATCAATTCAAAGAATATGATGCTTATTATTGATGATTGTCTGAAAAAGAACAATTATTATTTTGATGATAAGAAAAATATAAAAAGTGTCATAGAGGATTTTCTCATCGATATTGGTGATAAACATCCTGAGGTTGTTATAGATTATGATTTTGTGGATCTGACAATTCAGCCACCTTACGTAAGAACACTTTCCGTATATAGAATATTTGATATTGTATTCGATAATATTTTTAAGCATTCCAAAGCCAGTCATGTCCAGGTCAGGGTTGCTGAGGTAAATGGAAAGCTTGATATTATGATCAAGGATAATGGTATAGGAATTCCTGATAATTATGATAATAAATCATCATGGTATAGTGGAATAAAACGTATCAGAGAACTCGTATACCTTTTAGACGGACAAGTTATGTTAACTAAAGATAATGGTACAACAGTTAAGATTACCATGGATATTAGCTAAATTGATTATTCAATTAATATAGTATAGAATTATGTAAACTAATAATCAAGGAGAATTATGATGAAGAAACTAGTAGCAGAGCTTATAGCTAAAGAATTAACAGATTTAACAGTAGATGAAATAGAGAAGTCTATTGAAAATCCGCCAAAACCGGAACTTGGAGATTTCGCATTTCCTTGTTTCAGACTTGCAAAGGTTATGCATAAGGCTCCGAACTTAATTGCTGCAGAATTGGCTGAAAAGATATCAGATGACAGTATAGAGAAAATAGATGTTCAGGGTGCATATCTCAATTTCTTTATGAAGAAGGATTCGTTCCTTAAAACTATGATTGAGAAAATAGCCGAGGATAATTTCGGTGCATCGGATGAGGGAAAAGGTAAGACTATCTGTATTGACTACTCCTCTCCTAATGTTGCGAAGAATTTCCATGTAGGTCATCTCAGAACCACATTTATCGGTAATTCATTATACAAGATATTTGATAAGCTTGGATATAAGGTTGAGAGAATTAATCATCTCGGAGACTGGGGAACACAGTTCGGTAAACTCATCGTTGCATATAAGAGATGGGGAAGCGAAGAAGCTGTTAAGGAAAAGGGTATCGAAGAGCTTATGAGAATCTATGTTCTTTTCCATGAAGAGGCAGATAAGGATCCTGCTCTTGAGGATGAAGCAAGACTCTGGTTCAGTAAAATGGAAAAGGGAGATGAGGAGGCTCTTAAGATCTGGAGATGGTTCCTTGATATAAGCCTTGAGGAGTTCAAGAGAATTTATGCTCTTCTCGGTATGGAGTTTGATCATTATACAGGTGAAAGCTTCTATATAGATAAGGCTGATGCAGTTGTTGAAGATCTGAAGAAGGCTAATCTTCTTTCAGATAGTGAAGGTGCAAAGATCGTTGATCTTTCAGAATATGATATGGCTCCATGTCTTATCCTTAAGAATGACGGAAGTACCATATATGCCACTCGCGATCTTGCTGCTGTTAAGTATAGAAAAGAAACATTTGATTTCTTCAAGTGTCTCTATGTAACAGGTCAGGAGCAGAAGCTTCATTTTAAGCAGGTATTTAAAGTAGTTGAACTTCTTGGTAATGAGTGGGCTAAGGACAGCTTAGTACACATTCCTTATGGTCTTGTTAGTCTTGGCGGAGCTAAGCTTTCTACTCGTGGTGGAAATGTTATCTATGCTGAGGATATTCTTAAGGAAGCCATCGCTAAGATCAGAGCTACTATAGATGAGAAAAATCCGGATCTCCAGGATAAGGATGAGGTTGCTCGTAAGGTTGGTGTTGGAGCAGTTATCTTCAACGATCTTTATAATCAGAGAATTAAGGATGTATCATTCAATTGGGATCATATTCTTAATCCGGAAGGAGAAACAGGACCTTATGTAGAATATACATATGCAAGATGTTCAAGTATCTTGAGAAATGCTCCTGATTATTCTTTCAGTACAGATATTGATTATAATCTCCTTTCAGATCAGGCATCTATTGATCTTATTAAGGAATTATATAGATTCCCTGCAGTAGTTAAGAGTGCTTCTGAAACATATGAGCCACATATAGTTGCAAGATTTTCTATTGCCGTAGCTCAGGCTTTTAATAAGTTCTATCATGATAATAAAGTTCTTGTTGATGATAAAGATCTTATGAATGCAAGATTATCTTTGGTTTATCTTACAAGAAAGGTTATAAATGATTCTATGGATCTTCTTGGAATCGGATGTGTTGAACAGATGTAATTACTTAGGAGTTTATTGTATGAATACCCGTAAACACAGAAAAGATTTTGTATATATCGTTTTGGCATTTATTCTTCTCGGAAGTGTTATAATATTTTTTGATAAGCTTGCTTCTCCACAAGGGTTTATATATATAATGATATGTTCTTTCCTTATTGTAATAGGGTTTTCATATTTTATAAATCTCATTCTTATGCTGGCAACTTCTAAAGATAAGACAAAATATGTTTTGCCTATTTCCTGTGGGATTATTTCTATTATAAGTTTAGTAATGGGATTTATATTGTTCAATAATAAGGATTCAATTATTATGGACAATCTATCTTCTGAAATCATATGGGTATTTATTACTATTCCATCTTTTATCTGTACAATTGTGTATCTGATTATTTTACTTTTCAAACGTTATAAGGAAAATGAGTAAAATTGCAGCGAACATGTTTCCATGTTCGCTGTTTTTATGTTTCACGTGAAACATTATTCTTATCTTGTTTCTTTTTATTTCTTCCTTTTGAATTTTATTTATTCCTATTATGTATTAACATAATTTGTCCACATAGTATTTTATATATCTCTAAACCATATTTTATTTAAAACATATATTAATATGATTTCTGTTTTCTACATATTGTTTTCATTTAATTATATGTTATCCATATTTTTTAATGTTTCACGTGAAACATTTTTCTTGTTTTGTTTGTTAAAGGTAAATTATTTATTAAGGTTTGGTCAAATTATTCGGCTTTCAATTTAATTATACAAATTAATATATATGATGTTTCACGTGAAACATTTTTGTATTTAGTTTTCATGTATGTTTTATATATTTAAAAATCAATTATAAATTGAAACATTTATATCCAATAACTTTTTAATATGATTATGTTTCATGTGAAACATTTTGATAATTAGAATTATTTTCAGATTATGATTATATCAGATTGATTTTTTAGCGTTGTATTTTGAACGGATCAACTATATTGATATCTTGTATCCATGATGTTTCACGTGAAACATTTAAAGAATAAAATAGCATATATAAATAAATTGAATCATGCAAATATGACAAATAGTGATTCCTATTAGAAAATCCACTATATGTAGTGGTGGAGAAGAAAACAGTCTTGTGGTATAATAAACGACATGCGAATTGTTGAAATAAGGATTTATCAGGATGATTGATAATCAAATATAAATCAGATGTGATAATTTCTATATAATGATGATCAGGAGTAAGGGAAAGTGGGAAGAATAATCGCTATTGCCAATCAGAAGGGTGGCGTCGGAAAAACTACAACTTCAATAAATCTTGCAGCTTGTCTGGCTGAAAAGGGTAAGAAGGTTCTTGCTATAGATCTTGACCCACAGGGAAATATGACCAGCGGTCTTGGAATTGATAAAAGACAATTCGATGATCCGGAGTCCGAAAGCAAAACTATCTATGATGTTATGTGCGGAGAATGTAATCTCGGAGAAGCAATGCTTATAGATGTTTTTCCTAATCTAAATCTTATTCCGGCAAGTAGGAATCTGGCAGGTGTTGAAATTGATTTTCTGGACGAAGAAAATAAACAGTTTATATTAAAGGAAGTAATTCAAAATGTCAGACGTAAGTTTGATTTTGTTATTATTGATTGTCCACCTGCACTTGGACTTCTTACCGTAAATGCATTTACAGCGGCTCATACAGTTATCGTTCCTGTGCAATGTGAATTCTTTGCACTTGATGGACTCAGTCAGTTGATGTATACAATTCAGCTTATCAAGAAAAAACTTAACAAAATGCTTGAGATCGAGGGACTTGTATTTACTATGTATGATACAAGAAATAATCTGTCAGAACAGGTTGTTGAAAATGTTCGATCAAATCTTGATGAGATAATTTATGATACTGTTGTTCCAAGAAATGTAAGACTTGCTGAAGCTCCGAGTTTTGGTCTTCCAATAAATATTTATGATAGCAGATCAAGTGGAGCAGAGGCTTATAGAAAACTTGCGGATGAAGTTATCAACAATAAATTGTATTTATAATCAGTAATATTGTTGATAAATCAAAAAAGACTGTTTATAGTTGTTGATAGCCTATATAAATATTATGTAAACCATAAGTGTTATTATGATATTATGTAAACCAAACATTTATATATCAGATTAAAATCAGGAGGTAGTTATGGCACCAAAGAGAGGTTTAGGAAGAGGAATGAATGACCTTATTCCTACCGATGTAAGTGATGCTGGCACAAAGTCATCCAATTCAAAGAATTCAGGATTGAAGAAAGTTTCTTCTAAAAAGCAGTCTTCAGAAAGTTCAGCTGTAAAGACTGAAGTGTCTGAACTCAAAGTTAAGGTTACGGATATTGAACCAAATCCTAATCAGCCAAGAACAGAGTTCAATGAAGATGCACTTAATGAACTTGCTGAATCTATTAAGAAGTTCGGAATCATTGAACCGATCATTGTATATAAGAAGGACAGGGGCTATGAGATAATTGCAGGTGAGAGACGTTGGCGTGCTGCCCGTATTGCCGGAATTAAGGAAGTTCCTGTTATTGTAAAGAAGTATACAAAGCAGCAAAGAGTTGAGATAGCGCTTATAGAAAACCTGCAGAGACAGAATCTCAATGCTATTGAGGAAGCACTTGCTTATCAGAGACTCATCGAAGAGTTTAATCTTAAACAGGATGAAGTTGCTGACAGAGTATCAAAGAGCCGTACTGCAATTACAAATTCACTCAGACTTCTCAAGCTGAGTGATAAAGTCAGAGAAATGCTTATAGAGCAGATGATCAGTACAGGACATGCCAGATGTCTTATAGGAATTGAGGATCCGGATGTTCAGTATGAAACAGCAATGACTATCTTCGATCAGGGGCTCAGTGTAAGAGATACTGAGCAGCTTGTAAAAGATGTAAGCAAGATACTTACGAAAAAGAAGGATCAGTCGGATGTTGAAGTAAAGCAGGAAGATAATACTCAGCTGCTTGCAATTCTATCTCAAATGGAGGATACTCTTAAAACAAAGCTTGGTACTAAAGTAAAGATCAAGCCGCGCGGAAAGAATAAGGGTAAGATTGAAATAGAATATTTTTCAGCAGACGATCTTGAGCGAATCATACATATGATCAATACCGAAAGTTAATACAGAAACGAAGGAGTAGATATGCAGCTCACAACAATGGTTTTCGGGATTAACCTGGAAATAGTTATTATCATTTTCTTCGTATTGATTATCATATTAGGTGTTGTTCTTATTTTCACGATAAGACAGCTGATGTCCGTTACCAGAAAGTACTACGTAGTAATGAGCGGAAAGAAGGGCATGGATCTTGAGTCCATCATATTAACCAGATTTAATGAGATGGATAAAGTTAAAGCGAATGCCAAGAAGGTTACCAAGGAACATAGAACCTTTAAAGCACATCTCGATTCCTGTTATAACAAACTGGGAATGGTGAAGTATAATGCATTTCCGGATATGGCGGGTGAACAGAGTTTTTCGTTGGCACTTCTTAATGAAGATAATTCAGGTGCTATACTTAGTGCAATACATACAAGAGACGGATGTTATACATATTTAAAAGAGATAATCAAGGGAGAATCATATATAGTTCTTTCAGAAGAAGAAAGAGAAGCTTTAAAGAAAGCAGAAACAGTTGACGATATGGTTAAGGGTATGATTGAAAATGCAGATGACATTACCTTTGACATAGATTAATAAAGAGTTATAAAGATATATACATTAAAGTTATATATATTAGGAGGAAACAGTAATGATCGATATTAAATTTCTCAGAGAAAATCCTGATGTTGTAAAAGAAAACATTAAGAAGAAGTTTCAGGACCACAAGCTTCATCTTGTAGATGAGGTTATTGAGCTTGATAAGAAGAGAAGAGAGAATCAGGCTGAGGCAGATGATATACGTGCGGAGAAGAATAAGATCTCAAAGGAGATCGGAGCTCTCATGGCACAGGGCAAGAAGGAAGAGGCGGAAGCAGTTAAGGCAAAGGTTGCCGAGAATGCCAAGAGGCTTGCAGAGCTTGAGGCACTACAGCCTGAGCTTGATGAGAAGGTTCGCAATATCATGCTTACCATCCCTAATATAATTGATCCTTCTGTTCCTATCGGAAAAGATGATTCTGAAAATGTGGAAGTTCAGAAGTACGGTGATCCCGTAGTTCCGGATTTTGAAATTCCTTATCATACTGAGATTATGGAGAAGCTCGCAGGTATTGATCTTGATGCTGCAAGAAGAGTGGCAGGAAACGGCTTCTACTATCTTATAGGTGATGTTGCAAGATTACATAGTGCAGTTCTTTCTTATGCAAGAGACTTCATGATCAACAAGGGCTTCACTTATGTTATACCTCCATTCATGATCAGAAGTGATGTTGTTACAGGCGTAATGAGCTTTGATGAAATGGATTCAATGATGTACAAGATTGAAGGAGAGGATCTTTTCCTTATCGGTACAAGCGAGCATTCAATGATCGGACGTTTCAAGGGTGAGATGATCGATGAAGCAGAGCTTCCTCTTACACTTACAAGTTATTCACCATGCTTCCGTAAGGAGAAGGGTGCACATGGCCTCGAAGAGAGAGGTGTTTACAGAATCCATCAGTTCGAGAAGCAGGAAATGATCGTAGTATGTAAGCCGGAAGAATCAATGGAGTGGTACGACAAGATGTGGAGTTATACAGTAGAGCTGTTCCGCACACTTGATATTCCTGTAAGAACCCTTGAGTGCTGTTCAGGAGATCTTGCAGATCTTAAGGTTAAGTCTGTAGATGTTGAAGCATGGTCACCTCGTCAGCAGAAATACTTTGAGGTTGGAAGCTGTTCAAATCTCGGTGATGCTCAGGCCAGAAGACTTCAGATCAGAATTAAGGGAGAGGATGGAAACAAGTACCTCGCTCATACTCTTAACAACACAGTTGTTGCTCCTCCGAGAATGCTTATTGCATTCCTTGAGAACAACCTTAACGAGGATGGTTCTGTTAATATTCCTGAAGTTCTTCGTCCATACATGGGTGGAATTTCAAAGATTGAGCCAAAGAAATAAATATAGAATTTACGGGAGCTGTTAAGTGCAGGTATCCCGTTGAGTCATTAGAAATGTAATTGATCAGGAGCTCTGCAGCTTAACCGGCTGCAGAGCTCTTTGGAGAAAAATATGCACAAGTATTTAAGAGCTATCGGTTTCAGTGAAATCCAATCGATCAAGGATATAGAACCACTGTTTAAAACGATAGTATCCAAACCGGACAACAGAATAGCCGTAAATGCAAACAGAGATATATCATATACTCAGATGGATAAAGAGTTCGGTGAAGGAATAGGAATATCCATGATAGGTGAAATGGATGAATCGGGACAGTTTCTCATGGAACATTATTTCCCATATCTGATTCCTGATTCGGAAATTTATTATGGGGAAGTGGAATTGGAGGAAAGACTCGTAAACAAGTCATATGCGGGAATATCCGATAATCCTGCATTTTCACTTATCTTCTATGTGCAGAATATTGTTGAAGTCGAGAAGTGGATGCTTGGTTTTAAAGACACGATTGAAGCTGTTGCTTTTTCTGCACTATCAACAAACGGTAATATACTTCTGCCGCTGGCAGAGCCTTCGGGTGAAGATATCTTCTCACTTATCGAGACATCTATAATTCCATGCGGAGTTGAATGCGAGATGTACAGAGTTGTAGGAACAATAGATGGATTTAAGAAGATAGTAAATCGATATACTAAAGAAATAGTTTATGTATTAAATCTGAAGTGTAATGAATATAATATTACTCTTGGAATAAATGAAAAGGATCTGATAGGAGTTCCGGAGAACGGAAGAAGATTTCGCGGAGATGTGTGGCTGCAGGGATTATTAAAATTCTAACGGTTTATATAGAAGTTTTCATGATTTATGCCATACTTGACTAAAAAGTATCTATCGGATAAAATAAGTACTGCGGTTAAAAACCGAATAAATGTTTCCGTAGCTCAGCAGGATAGAGCGTCCGCCTCCTAAGCGGAAGGTCGTGCGTTCGAATCGCATCGGGAACACATGAAAGCACATTGGTATGAAAGCCAATGTGTTTTTTGTTTATGGGAAGTGCATGCTTTGATTTTCCATAAATCATTCAATGCAGCACGTATAATTAGTAATACATTATAATAAGTAATACATTTATATAACACCGTAAAGCAATTTATGAATAGCTTACCGATAGATGCTGATAAAGACAAAGGAAATAATTATATGAAAAGAAAAATTATAATCACACTTATGATCATACTGGTGGCCGGCGGCATGATTGCAGCAGGACTATATTTTATAAATAATAACAATAATCTGATAGAAGAAACCGGTCCGATCAGAGCGGAAAAAGTTAAGCATATAGGAAAGCATATTTATTATCCTGAAGATATGTATGCACTTAAAACTGCAGATAAAGATACGAAGAGAGAATTCTTTGATTATATCGAGAAGTTGGACAAGAATATAGACTATGACATATATGTATGTGGAATGCACCGATTTGTGAGAAGCAGGGATATTTGCATAAATGCATATCAGTATTTAGATGGTGTGGTAATTCCGAATGTATTTTATCACTCGGCAGAGAATTCAGATATACCGAAGATGCTTCTTTCTGATAGAGGGACACCCGTATCAGATCTGGATACTTCAAATCTGATTCCGGCTCAGGATCTGGTGGATGATGTTTATTTTCTTGCGGAGCAAAACAGCGGTAAAATGTATTTTGAAGATTATCATAATCAGGAAATCTATGGCACCTATAATCTCGAATATGATACGGAAAGCGGTATACTGTATTATTCATTTAATCTTAACGAATATAGTGAAGTACATGTAGATGCGAAAACCGGAAATATAATATATAAATATTTTTGGGACGGAACAATGGAGGACTGATCGGTGCTGCAGTTCAGGAATGATAAACTGAGAGAATAAATAGAATTGGCAGGAGAGTAAGAGATAATCGGAAATCATATTCGAATCTTGACACTGTAAAGATTGCATGATACTATCTCAATATAGACAGTGTAAAGATTGCGTTATGCTATCTTGATTTCAGCAATGTAAAGATAGCGTGTGACTGATTCAATATAGGCTGTGAAAAGATTTTTAATGAATATGATAACTGAAAGGAATCAGATGAAGAAAAAGGTTAAAAAAATGTTTTTTAAAGCATTGATCGTGATATTGATCGTAATGGTTACTTTGCTGGTTGTATGGTTTTTGATAAGTAACGGAAAGATCAGAGAATATAAGGATGAGAATGGAAATATAATAGAGGGCAGTCTGTCGGAAAAATCTATAGTTGAAATAAATGGAGTAAAGAACGGTTTTTTTATAAACAGCAGAGATACATCGAATCCTGTACTTCTTCTTATATCAAGCGGTCCGGGAACAGATGATTATTTTCTTACGGAGAGATTCGATGATATGCATTTAGATGATATCTTTACCGTTGTATACTGGGATTACAGAGGTATGGGAATAGTATATGACAGAGATATCGATCCTGCATCGATAACGGAAGATGTACTTCTGGATGATACAAAAGCAGTTACGGATTATCTGAAGAGCAGATTTAATAAGGAAAAGATTTATCTTATGGGATTTTCCGGAGGAAGCCGGATAGGAATAAGTGCTGCGGAAAAATATCCGGAAGATTATTATGCCTATATCGGAATGGCACAGGTGGTAACGGATTCTACGGACCGGGACAAGCTGATGTATGATTTTATGAAATCGGAATTTGAAAAAAGAAATGACAAAGCAAGACTGAGAAAGCTTGAATCGAGTGTTACGAAAACCGATGAAGAGATTAAATGTAATGACTGGTATTCCTTCGTATATCTGCTTCATGATGCGGGTGGAGGAACGATACATAACGAAACCGAATTTGAAGGAATTGATATTCCGATCATTCTTTCACATTGTTATACCGTGCCGGAAAAGATAAATTATATACGCGGAATGAAGATGTATAAGAATAGTGCATTTGAATCGAAAAAGGATTATGATTATCGAGAGGAAAAAATTGAATTTGAAATTCCGATTTATTTTCTGAGCGGAGAATATGACTATAACTGCCCATGGCCGTTAGTCGAAGATTATTGTGAGAAAATAAATGTGCCGGATAAAGGATTTTATAAAATAAGAGGTGCTGCACACAGTCCGTTATGGGAGAATACGGAAGAGAGTTTTAAGATCATGTCGGAGATTAAGGAGAAAACTTATGAAAGATAATTATCATCATGGAAATCTGAGAAATGCCCTGATCGAAGCGGGATTAAAGATTATAAATGAGAACGGAGAGGATTCACTGTCTCTCAGAAAAGTTGCCGCAGCCTGCAATGTATCTCATGCTGCACCCTATGCACATTTTGAAGATAAGGAAAGTCTGATAGAGGCAATCAAGCAGACAGTTACTGACGGATTTATAAGGGAGCTTGATAAGGCGGTGAATAAACCGGGAATAAAATCAGCGGAGGAGGCTCTGCTTGCTATGGGAGAAAAGTATATACTCTTCTTCAGAAAGCATCCGGATTATTTTCATTTCCTGTTTCAAAGAGAAAATATAAAGATACATACTGATATGAGCAAGGATTATCCGGGGGATTATGAACCTTTCCGGATGTTCAAAAAACTGGTCAGAGATTATTTCGAAGAAAGAGGCATTAAGCTTCCCGTTAAAGAACAGGAGAAGGTTCTTATCCAAACCTGGGGAATAGTTCAGGGACTTTCGTCGGTAGCAAGTATGAACGGAGTGAATACAAGCATTTCCTGGAGTACAATTGCGAAGGAATGCATCAGACCATAATTGATACAGAGGTTAACTTTGTATCGGGAAGGAACAGATATACGTAAAAAAATACGAAAAGCGGATATACGTAATAAAAACGAAAAGGAAAATTGGATTAGTCTCGGGATGTGAGATTATCCTTAAGTGCGGCAAAGGATGCAAAGATCTTCGCGCGGTCGGCGCGCGGAATCGGCGGATGCTTTGCCGCAAATTCGTCATCGATATGAACAGGACGCTCAAGATTTATTATGTCCGCATACTCTCCGTGATAGTCGGAGAATAGAGTTTGATTATCAGAATTATTCGTTGCCATCAGCCCTTATGTCCTCCGATAAAACCATTTCTTTCACGTGCAGTTGCGGCATCAAGATAACTGGTGCCCTTAAGAATCGCATTTTTTCCAAACTTATCTTTTATTTCGAGCATGGCATTTTGCAGACGTTTTTCCTGCTCGAGTTTTTCCGGATCCGTAAAAATGTCCAGCTGCTCACAGATGTCGGATTCGTTCTTCAGATTGTTAGCGGATATATTCATTCTTCTAACGGTGAGTTCGGGATTTATGATATTATCATAAACTTCGAGAACTGATTTGATTATAAGACTTGAGGAGCTTGTAAACTTCATGAAGTTTGCTGTTCCGTGCGAATGCTTCGGAACGACTCTTCCGTAGAAATCTATCTGTACTTCACCTGTATATGTTCCGTTATCCACAGATTCTCTGTCATAACCGATATCGAGAGTGAAGGATTCGGCAACAAGATGTTTCCTGACCAGATCCAGAACCAGAGCTTCGGTCATCTCCGTTATTATGATCCTCGCATCCTCTGCGGAATAAGGTTTTGAGAGAACCTGACCTGAGGAAAGACTGTTGGTTGAAGGCTTATAATTCTTGATATCCGCAATGGTTGTAGGCTCAATACCCCAGGCGTGATCGATCAGGAATTCTGCATCGATTCCGAAAATCTGATAGAGCCGCTCTTCATCGGTCAGACTCTTTCTCGCAATATCGCCCATTGTATACATATGATTGTTGGCGAGGCGTCTTGCTGTTCCTCTGCCGATTCGCCAGAAGTCGGTTATAGGTTTATGGTCCCACAGCAGCTCGCGGTAAGTGCGTTCATTCAGTTCAGCGATTCTCACTCCGTCTGCGTCGGGCTCCATATGTTTAGCGGTAATATCCATAGCAATCTTTGCAAGATACAGATTTGTTCCGATACCTGCGGTTGCTGTAATTCCGGTGACTGAAAGAACATCGCGGATCATTTTGATAGTCAGCTCGTGGGCGGTCATTTTATAGGTTTTCAGATATGCCGTCACGTCAATAAAGACCTCGTCGATACTGTAAACATGAATATCTTCGGGGGCTATATATTTGAGATATGTATTAAAAACCATATTGGAAAAATCGATATAACGGGCCATCCGGGGAGGAGCGATTATAAAATCGATATCCTCACCGGTGGTTCTTTTTATTTCCGCGAGCCGTGACTTTACTTCGAAAAGTCTGGCACGGCCTGAAATCCCGTATGCTTTGAGAGCAGGTGAAACTGCGAGGCAGATGGTTTTATCCGTTCGGGATTCATCTGCAACTACAAGACGTGCTGTAAGGGGATTAAGCCCCCTTTCGAAACATTCAACGGAAGCATAAAAGGATTTCAGATCTATTGCAACATATTGTCTGTCCATGAAATGCCTCCGATCGGTATTTATACTGCTGCGCCTGCCGCACCGAAATTATGGAGCGGAGTTGAACATTTTCCGCAGAAGAAAGAATTGAAATTACAAACATTATGACAGTTTGGACAGTAGATCATACGTGGTGCTTCACGCCTTAGTATGGATGTATGCTGTTCAGCTACAGGAAGCTGTGAATTATAGTCGCCTGCCTGACCGAATACTGCCTGTCCCATGATGTCCTGATATGGTTCGGTTCCCTGAATCGGAGCGGTACCGTAATCCTGAGGAGCCATACCCTGTGCATTCGGAGTGTAACCCTGAGGAGCTGAATTGTAATTATCCTGAGGGGCATTGTAGCCTTGATTATCATATCCCTGTACATTTGGAGCATAACCCTGAGCAGTCATATCCGGTCCGTTCGGAGCATAACCTTGAGGAGCCATACCCTGGCTGTTCTGGGCGTAACCCTGAGGAGGCATAGGTTGACCGTTCGGAGCAAAGCCCTGAGGAGGCATAGGCTGACCGTTCGGAGCAAAGCCCTGAGGAGGCATAGGCTGACCATTTGGAGCATAACCCTGAGCGCCGTATCCTTGAGGAGCCTGTGCATAACCCTGAGGGGCAGCATACATAGGATTCATCATATTCGGATAAGAACCGGCAGGAGGTGTTACCCAGTAAGGCTGATACTGAGGAGTGTTGTAAATTGCCAGGTTCGCTTTTGAAGCTTTGCTGATCTTAATTATAGTATATATATCTGCAGCAATAATAAATGCAAAGAATCCGATTATGAAAATCATTTTTTGAGAGAAAAGACAGAAGTCATAGAAGCCGTGAAGTAGAATTGCGATGATGAAGCCTCTCGCAAGGTTGGCTTTGACACCTTTCTTATCGCCGGTTACATTGCAGAATTTCGCTTCGCCATAATAGTAGCCCATAAATACCGAGAACATTCCATGTGCAGGAATTGCAAGAAGGGCACGTGAGACAGCGGTTCCTACAGAAGCACCGCCGGATCTCGCGAAAACGTAAAGTATATTCTCGATAAGCGCAAATCCCATCGAAGAATAGAAGCAGTATACAATTCCGTCAAATTTGAAGTTGAATGCTGGATGTTTCCATGTCAGGAAGTATGCCGCAAGGAATTTAACAAGCTCTTCCGAAATTGCAACTATGAAAAATGTATTGATAAAATTATATAGTGGTGGAGGAGGCAGAAGAGGATTCTGTTCTCCGAATATTCCTACAAGTACAGAGGTTCCGAGCTCTTCAAGTAAGATAGCGGGAATAGCGGATAAAATTCCGCATATTACAAGCGTAACGAGAAGACCTGCCGGTTCCTTCTCATATGAGTCCATTCGATAAATATAAAACAATAATAATACTACCGGTAAAATGGCTAATAGCGCGGCAAGGTGCATAATATTCCAAACTCCTTTACAAAAAACTTTACTTCTTAAGTTTATAGCAATATTAGTAAAAATTAAAGCAATATTTGGAAAGAAATGGTAAAATATTTCTGTTAGTATTAATTCATAGAAAATTGATTAAAGTGACGATATTTTTATAGCTTTTTAACAATGTTTCAGGAGGGTGTCCAAGTTATGAAGAAAGAGTTCAAAGAGAAGGCAGCCGAGATAGTTGCTAAGATGACTCTTGAAGAAGCAGCCTCTCAGCTCCGTTATGATTCTCCGGCAATCGATCGACTTGGGATACCGGCGTTTAACTGGTGGAGCGAAGGTCTGCACGGATTTGCGAGAGCAGGTACGGCTACGGTTTTCCCACAGGCAATAGCACTTGCGGCTGCCTTTGATAAGGAAATGATCCGTAAGATTGCAGAGGTAGTTTCAACAGAGGCAAGAGCAATCTATAACGAGAACAAAAAGCATGGAGACAGAGATATTTATAAGGGAATCACTATCTGGTCACCGAATATCAATATCTTCAGAGATCCGCGTTGGGGAAGAGGTCAGGAGACCTATGGAGAGGATCCGTATCTTACGGGCAGACTCGGAGTTGAATTCATAAAGGGACTTCAGGGCGACGGAAAGTATGTTAAAGCAGCGGCTTGTGCAAAGCATGCGGCAGTTCATTCGGGACCTGAGGCTACAAGACATTCTTTTGATGCAGTTGTTTCAGATAAAGATCTTGAAGAGACATACATTTCAGCATTTGAAGAAGCTGTTAAAGAAGCAAATGTTGTCGGCGTAATGGGCGCATATAACAGACTTAACGGTGAGCCATGCTGCGGAAGTAAGTCACTTCTGGTTGATATCTTCAGAAAGAGATTCGGATTTGACGGATATATAGTTTCGGACTGCTGGGCAATCAGAGATTTCCATGAAAATCACATGGTAACATCGGGTCCTACAGAATCGGCAAAGATGGCACTTGATGCTACCTGCGATCTTAACTGCGGTATTGTTTATCTTCATATTATGAAAGCATATGAAGAGGGACTTATTACAGAGCAGCAGATCAGAGAGGCAGCAGAGAGGGTTTATACAGTAAGAGCAAGTCTCGGAATGTTCGCAGATGATTGTGAATATGACAGCATTGATTATGATTCCGTTGATACTAAAGAATCAAAGGATCTGGCATATCAGGCAGGACTTAAGTCTGTTGTTATGCTTAAGAATGACGGAATTCTTCCTCTTGATAAGAGTAAGATCAAGACTATCGGAATCATCGGACCTACAGCAACATCCATAACCGTTCTCAACGGAAACTATAACGGAACGGCTTCAGAGTATGTAACAAACCTTGACGGAATCCGTGCGGCAGCAGGTGATGATATAAGGATTCTTTATTCAGAAGGAAGTCACCTCTATCTTAATAAGGTTCAGCCGCTTGCACATGATGACGACAGGATTCAGGAGGCAGTGATCGTAGCTGAGCACAGTGATGTGGTAATCCTTTCACTCGGACTTGATTCAACAATCGAAGGAGAAGAGGGAGATACCGGAAATGCATTCGCAGCCGGTGATAAGAATTCTCTTTATCTTCCTGAATGCCAGCAGAGACTTCTCGAAGCAGTTTCAAAGACAGGTAAGCCGATCGTTGTTGTAATAAATACAGGCAGCGCAATGGATGTTACATTTGCTGATGAGAACTGTAATGCGGTTCTTCAGGCATGGTACAGCGGAGAGTACGGCGGACGAGCACTTGCCGATATTCTTTTCGGTAAGGTCAGCCCGAGCGGAAAGCTTCCTGTAACATTCTATAAGGAAGGAACACTTCCTGATTTCAGTGATTACAGTATGAAGGGTCGTACATATAAGTTTATGGACAGCACGCCGCTTTACCCGTTCGGATTCGGACTCAGCTATTCAAGCTTCAGCTATGGAGCACCTCAGTTCGATGATGCTTCAAATGAAGTAAAAGTAGAAGTAACGAATACAGGCAAGGTTGCAGCTGATGAGATTGTTGAAGCATACATTTCATCTGCAGAAGGTGCTAAGCATGCAGATCAGCCGAAGTATTGCCTCTGCAGCTTCGAAAGGGTATCGCTTCTTCCGGGCGAGACCAAGACAGTAACACTTAAGATCATGGATAAATCTTTCACAATTGTTACCGAAGACGGAAAGAGAATTACTCCGGGCGGAGAATATACTATCTATGTCGGAGGACAGCAGCCGGATAAGAGAAGTGAAGAACTGACCGGAAATGCCGTACAAAGCGTAAAAATACATAAATAATTAATAAAAATGTTTCTTTTAAATGAAAACAAAAAAATATATAATCATTTTATATCTAAAAAAATATTTAGGAGGGTGAAAAATGAAGTTCTTTATTGACACAGCAAATGTTGATGACATTCGTAAGGCAAATGACATGGGGGTTATCTGTGGAGTAACAACAAACCCATCTCTTATTGCTAAGGAAGGAAGAGATTTCAATGAGGTAATCAAGGAAATCACATCAATCGTAGACGGACCTATCAGTGGAGAGGTTAAGGCAACAACAGTTGACGCAGAGGGAATGATCAAGGAAGGCCGCGAGATCGCAGCTATCCATCCTAACATGGTTGTTAAGATCCCTATGACAGTAGAAGGTCTTAAGGCAGTTAAGGTTCTTTCAGCTGAAGGAATCAAGACAAATGTAACTCTTATCTTTACAGCAAATCAGGCACTTCTTGCAGCTAAGGCAGGAGCAACATATGTATCTCCTTTCCTTGGAAGACTTGATGATATCAGTACACCGGGTATCGATCTTATTGAGACAATCGTTCAGATCTTCGATAACTACGGAATTGAGACAGAGATTATCGCAGCAAGTATCAGAAATCCTATTCATGTTACAGATTGTGCACTTGCAGGAGCTGATATCGCAACAGTACCATATTCAGTTATTGCTCAGATGACAAAGCATC
This sequence comes from uncultured Lachnospiraceae bacterium, assembly GCA_946405625.1. Lineage (GTDB taxonomy): Bacteria > Bacillota > Clostridia > Lachnospirales > Lachnospiraceae > Eubacterium_Q. The sequence continues at coordinate 72,932 of CAMJHQ010000009.1, forward strand.
CACTTACAGATCAGGGTATCGAGAAGTTCCAGAAGGATTACAAGGCAGTTTTCGGTGAGTAAGATCGAGTTGCTTATTAAGATGCCGATAGAGAAGGTATGGGCATCAGACATATAATATTAGAAGAGGTTAACAAAATGACAAATCAGGAATTACAGCAAAAAGCATTAGATGTAAGACGTGGAATCGTCACAGCTGTGCATAGTGCTAAGTCCGGTCATCCGGGCGGATCACTGTCTGCAGCAGATATTATGACTTATCTCTACTTTGAAGAGATGAATATAAACCCATCCAACCCGGGCGATCCGGATAGAGACAGATTCGTTCTGTCTAAGGGACATGTTGCCCCTGCACTTTATTCAACCCTTGCTAACAGGGGTTATTTCCCGGTAGAAGATCTAACCACCCTCAGACATACCGGTTCTTATCTGCAGGGACATCCGGATATGAAACATATTCCGGGCGTAGACATGTCATCCGGATCACTGGGCCAGGGCCTTTCAGCTGCAGTTGGAATGGCACTTGCAGGAAAGCTTGACAACAAGGATTACAGAGTTTATGCACTTCTCGGAGACGGAGAATCTGAAGAGGGTCAGATCTGGGAGGCAGCTATGTTTGCCGGTTTCCGTAAGCTTGACAACCTTGTAGTTATCGTAGATAACAATAATCTTCAGATCGACGGAAGTCTTGATCAGGTATGTTCACCAAATCCGCTCGATAAGAAGTTCGAAGCATTCAATTTCCATGTAATTTCAATTGATGGAAATAACTTCGATGAGATTGCAGCAGCACTTAAGGAAGCTAAGGAAACCAAGGGTATGCCTACAGCGATCATTGCCCATACAGTTAAGGGCAAGGGTGTGTCATTCATGGAAAATCAGGTAGGATGGCACGGAAAGGCACCTAATGACGAAGAATTTGAGCAGGCTATGGCCGAGCTGGGAAGGGCGTGAGAATTATGGCAGAAGAAAAAAAGGCAGTAGCAACAAGAGACAGCTACGGCGCAGCGCTTGTTGAGCTTGGAAAAGAATTTTCAGATCTTGTAGTACTTGATGCAGACCTTGCAGCAGCTACAAAGACAGGAGTTTTTAAGAAGGAATTTCCTGACAGACATATAGACTGCGGTATTGCTGAGTGTAATATGGCAGGTATTGCAGCAGGTCTTGCAACTTGCGGTAAGGTACCTTTCATGAGTACCTTCGCTATGTTCGCAGCAGGAAGAGCTTTTGAGCAGGTTAGAAATTCAATCGGATATCCGAAGTTAAATGTTAAGATCGGAGCAACACATGCAGGTATTTCAGTTGGTGAGGATGGTGCTTCACATCAGTGTAACGAAGACATCGCACTTATGAGAGCTATTCCGGGTATGGTTGTTATCAATCCGAGTGATGATATCGAAGCAAAAGCAGCAGTTCGAGCAGCATATCTTCATAAGGGTCCGGTTTACATGAGATTCGGAAGACTTGCAGTTCCTGTAATCAATGATAATGATGATTACAAGTTTGAGATCGGAAAGGGCGTACAGTTAAGAGATGGCCGCGATCTTACGATCATCGCTACAGGTCTTACAGTTGCTCCATCACTTGAAGTAGCTGAAAGATTCGAGAAGGAAGGAATTTCCGTAAGAGTTATTAACATTCATACTATCAAGCCGCTTGATGAGGATATCGTTATCAAGGCAGCTAAGGAAACAAACAGAGTATTTACAGTTGAAGAGCACTCTATCATCGGAGGACTCGGAAGTGCTGTATGTGAGGTACTTGCTGAGAAATGTCCTGTTAAGGTTACAAGACTCGGCGTTAAGGATACCTTCGGTGAGTCAGGTCCTGCTAAGGAGCTGCTTACAAAGTATAAGCTTGATGCTGACGGAATTTATGAGTCCATCAACAGCGAGCTGTAAATGCATTACTAATATTCAGTAGGTCATAACAATAATATTCATAATGACGGAACGTATATCTGACAATCTCCTTCGGGGATACATTATTTCATATTTTTGTATGACTCTGCATAGCAATATTATTTATTAATTACCAGGAGGGGTATAAAAATGAAAAATTTACCAGAGGTTAAGATGGGAATCGTTGCAGTTAGCCGTGACTGTTTCCCAATGAGTCTTTCAGAGAGAAGAAGAAAGGCAGTTGTTGCTTCTTACAAGGCAAAGTATGGTGACATCTATGAGTGTCCTGTTACAGTAGAGAATGAAGTTGATATGAGAAAGGCACTTGCTGATGTTAATGCAGCAGGAGTTAATGCTCTTGTAGTATATCTCGGAAACTTCGGTCCTGAATCAAGTGAGATCCTTCTCGTTAAGGAATTCCAGGGACCAGCTATGGTTATCGCTGCAGCTGAAGAGTCAGGTGACAGCCTTCTTGATGACAGAGGAGATGCTTACTGTGGTATGCTTAATGCAAGCTACAACCTTAAGCTTCGTAACGTTCGTGCATACATCCCTGAGTATCCTGTAGGAAACGCAGATGAGTGTGCAGACCTTATCAAGGAGTTCATCCCTGTAGCAAGAGTTAAGATTGCTCTTGATGATCTCAAGATCATCAGCTTCGGACCAAGACCACAGGACTTCCTTGCATGTAACGCTCCTATCAAGCAGCTTTACAACCTCGGTGTTGAAATCGAAGAGAACTCAGAGCTTGACCTTTTCGAAGCATTCAACAAGCATGAAGGTGATGAGAGAATCCCTGCAGTTGTTGATGATATGGCTAAGGAACTCGGCGCAGGAAACAAGAAGCCTGAGATTCTTTCAAGACTTGCTCAGTATGAGCTTACACTTCGTGACTGGATCGATGCTCATAAGGGAAGCAGAAGCAATGTTATCATTGCCGGAAAGTGCTGGCCAGCATTCCAGACACAGTTCAAGTGTGTTCCTTGCTATGTAAACAGCCGTCTTGCAAAGGATGGAATTCCTGTTTCATGTGAGGTTGATATTTACGGTGCTCTTTCAGAGTACATTGGACAGCTTGTAAGTGAAGATACAGTTACACTTCTTGATATCAACAATACAGTTCCTCAGGATATGTATGATGAAGAGATCAAGGGCAAGTTCGCTTATGATTACAAGCTTACTGATACATTTATGGGATTCCATTGCGGAAATACAGCTACTAACAAGCTTTCATTCTGTGAGATGAGAAATCAGAAGATCATGGCTCGTTCACTTCCTGTAGAAGTTACTAACGGAACTCTTGAAGGAGATCTTCTTCCGGGTGAGGCTACAATCTATCGTCTCCAGTCAACATCTGACGGAAAGCTTCGTGCTTACGTTGCAGAAGGTGAGATCCTTCCTGTAGCTACAAGATCATTTGGTGCAATCGGTATCTTCGCTATTCCTGAAATGGGACGTTTCTATCGTCACGTTCTTGTTCAGAGAAATTATCCGCATCATGCAGCTATCACATTCCATCATAATGGAAAGGCACTCTTTGATGTATTCAAGTTCCTCGGAGTAAACTTCGATCAGATCGATTACAACCATCCGGCAGGAGTATTATACAAGTCAGAGAATCCGTTTGCTTAATCTGCAAAACTGAAACTATGATATAAAAAGGGCTGTCGCCTCAAGTGATTGAGGTGACAGCCCTTTATTGTTTGAATCATTAGCAAATGTTTAGTATCATTACTTCTTCTTAAAGACAGAACAGAAATTAGCAAAACACTGTTCCTGATACGGAAGCTTCTTGTCGGCAACATATGCCATAAGATTTCCCTTAGTACCGTTCTTTAAAACAAGATTAATGGCCTGAATCTTCTTGTTGAAGATATTAAAGTTCTTAACTTCAAGAGACTGAATATCTTCATTTCTGATAAGGAAGAATCTGATTATATCCGGCTCGAACTTATCAGGTGAATACGTAAGTAAAGTCTTGGTTGCCCTAAGAGGGATTACGGCTATACCGAATTCAGTCTGATTGAACAGAAATCCGTCGGTATTTCTGAAAATGTTCTGTGAAGAAGAATCTGACATCGCTGCAACTGCCCCGCCGATAGCTCCTCCGAGGGAAGCCATTGGATTGGCTGAGGTGTTCTTGTAAACGATAAAGATGTTGTTGACATTGCCGAAGCAATTGACTGATTTGAAAAGGTTTAAAGCCTTTTCGTAAGTACTAAACTGTTCCATTTTGTTACTCCTTTTAACCTTCAAAAAATTTACGAAGACATTATAGTAGAATCGAATTGAAAAATCAAATATATATACTGTAAGAAATTATGAAAAAGTTATATGAAAAACATATTTTTGGAAAACATGAAATAAAAAAGAAGTTTTCGAGAAAACAAAAGTATAATAATAATATATAAAATAATTGTACACGGTATATGAACAAACACCGATTGAATATTTATATAAAAACAAAAAGGGAGGCAGTATGAAAATGACAAGAAAAATATCAGTGGTGGCGGTAATAATGATGATATTCATGATTGCGGCATCCGGATGCGGCGGAAATAAGAGTATGGCGATCGCCCCGGGAGGAGCAGGTGAAGATGCGGCTGTTAATGAATCGTCGGAGGAGTCATCGGACAGTGAAGCGGCAATGGAAGAGGAGATGATAGCAAACGGAATCGGAAAGGATGAAGTATTCGGCTATCATAAGTGGACGGAAACAAAGAAGCATATGAATGCCGATGGCATAGTTAAATGTACGTTTGTAACCGAGATGCAGGGAGACCGTATAATGTCTGTTGCATCATATGACGAATATGATGTTGAATATTTGAAAATCCCTTTTGAATATGATGATCAGGGCAGAGCGGTTTTTTCTGCTTCGATATACGGAGGTTCTGTAGATGAGACGAGCATTTCCGTATATAGAACCGAATATGATGACAGCGGACGTGAGATCCGGAGGGATAGTTATATCAAGAATCCGGAGGACCCGATGGGAGACCTATTGCTGAGCACGGTTTACATCTATACTTATAATGGAGATAAATGTGAAAGGAAGGCATACAGTGTTAATGACGGAATTGTAAAATTAGAAGATAAGTATTGTTATGAGACCGAAAATTATAGAATCGATGAAAACGGAAAAAAAGTTATTGATAATGACGTTGATGATTATGAATATATCTACGGGGATAACGAAAAATTAAAGGAAGTATACCACGATTTTGGAGGAAAACCATGGGTGCATACTGTTTATTCTTATGATTCAAAGAATAATTGTATTCGAAAAGAAGACTATCAGAACGAGGCCTTTGAGTATTCAAATTATGAAGAAATTCCGTTATATTCATGGATTGATTACGAATATGATGAGTATGATCGCCGTATTAAGGAATCATATAACAGAGTATCAAACAGTGATTCGAATTACGTTGATATCTTTGAATATAAGGATGGTTGGGCAGAATCTCCGGAAGTCGGTGAATGGGCAGATTCTTATTATAAATTTATAATCGGAGGAGGCTATCTGAGCAGCGGACAGCAGTATAATAATCCAACAGATCCAAATGCCGATCCGAACTGTTTTGACAGATTCGGCCTCTTCGATTTTGAAAATGACGGAGTTCCGGAACTTGTAGCATTTAAGGGGACATCGGGTGAAGACACCGATTTCTATATCTATCGTTATGAAGACGAGAAAGTAAATTATAAGGCAACTGTTCCCGCATGGGGATCGGGTATACAGTATATAATAACGGATGGATACAGAGGGCTTGTGGATAATTATTGCGACTCTGGATTTGAGAGGCTTTATTATTATACTATACAAGACGGTACTTTCAGACAGGATATCATTGACAGGCCGGAAAATGCATTGGTAGAGGTTGTATTGATGAAATCCGTTAAAGAGATAGAGGAAATGGGATGGAATACATTTCTTTCCAGAATACCGTAGTTTTTTCCTTAAAATCATTGTATAAGAAGTTAAAAAAAGATATAATTTACCTTAGTTGTTTTACAAGCAAAAAATCTAATAACAGGGAGGAACAGTAATGTTTATAGGTGTAGATTTAGGAACATCAGCCGTTAAGCTTATAATTACTGATGATAACGGTAAAATTCAGAAGACAGTATCAAAGGAGTACGGACTCAGCTTCCCACATCCGGGTTGGTCAGAGCAATCACCGGAGGACTGGTATACACAGTCTGTTGCAGGTATCAAGGAGCTTCTCGAGGGTTATGATAATCCGGTAGTTGAAGGAATCGGTGTCGGCGGACAGATGCACGGACTTGTAGTTCTTGATGAGAACGATGAAGTTATCCGTCCTGCAATCCTTTGGAATGACGGAAGAACAACTGCTGAGGTTGATTACCTCAACAACGAGATCGGAAAGCAGTTCCTGTCAGATCATACAGGAAATATCGCATTTGCAGGTTTCACAGCTCCGAAGATTCTTTGGATGAAGAACAATGAGCCTGAGCTTTTTGCAAAGATCAAGAAGATCATGCTTCCAAAGGATTATCTCGTATATAAGATGACAGGTGCTAATTCAACAGATTACTCAGATGCATCAGGTATGCTTCTTCTTGATGTTAAGAATAAGTGCTGGTCAAAGGAAATGATCGATATCTGCGGTATCACAGAGGAAATGCTTCCAAAGCTTTATGAAAGCTATGAAGTAGTTGGTGAGATGAAGCCTGAAGTATGTGCAGAGCTTGGTCTCAGCACAGCTCCTAAGTTCGTAGCAGGTGCCGGCGACAATGCTGCAGCAGCTTGCGGAACAGGTACAGTAGGTCCTAATAAATGTAATATTTCTCTCGGAACATCGGGAACAGTATTCATCACAAGTGATAAGTTCGGAGTAGACAGTGCAAACGCACTTCACAGCTTCGATCATGCTGACGGTGGCTTCCATCTTATGGCATGTATGCTTTCAGCTGCTTCATGTAACAAGTGGTGGATGGATGAAATCCTTAAGGAGAAGGATTATGCAGGAAGCCAGACAGGAATCACAAAGCTTGGTGAGAACACAGTTTACTTCCTTCCATATCTTATGGGAGAGCGTTCACCATGGAACAATCCTGCAGTAAGAGCATGCTTCTTCGGAATGAGCATGGATACTTCAAGAGAAGATATGATTCAGGCAGTTCTCGAAGGTGTTGCATTCGGTCTCAGAGATTCTATCGAGATTGCAAAGTCTCAGGGAATCACAATTACTGAGAGTACTGTATGCGGTGGTGGTGCTAAGAGCCCTCTCTGGAAGAAGATCCTTGCAAATGTTCTCGGTATAACAATTAAGACAGTTAAGAATGACGAAGGTCCGGCACTCGGCGGAGCAATTCTTGCAGCAGTAGGATGCGGTAAATTTGCAAATGTTGTCGAGGCAACTTCAGGTCTTGTAGAACTTTCAGATATCATTGAGCCTGAGGCAGAGCTTGTTGCTAAGTACAATGAGAGATATGAGTACTTCAAGAAGCTTTATCCGGCAGTAAAGGAGCTTTACTAAGTCTTGCCTAAAAGAGATAAAGATAAGAAAAAGATCAAGAAAAGCAGAATAATATTTTACTCGCTGCTTGCCGCTTTTCTGGTATCATGGCCCATAACATGGATTCCGGTTACGGAGAAGATATCTCTGGATCTGATTCCGGAAGAGAAGGGGACGGTTCGTATAGCACTTATTACGGATCTTCATTCCTGCTATTACGGTAAGAATATGAAGACTCTGATAAGTATGATCGATAAGCAGAAGCCGGACCTCATACTTCTCGGAGGAGATATTTTTGATGATAAGCTGAGTGATAAGAATACCAAGATTTTTATGGAAGCTATCGTAAAGAAATATCCATGCTATTATGTTACGGGTAATCATGAGTATTGGAGTAAGCGTGCCGATGAAATGAAGGCCTATATGGAGAGCATCGGAGTAAATGTTCTGGCTGGTGACTGTGTAACAGTAACGGTCAATAATGTAGATATAGATATCTGTGGAGTTGACGATCCATACGGAAAAACCGAACAGCAGTGGACAGAGCAGCTGGACAAAGCCTGGAGTAAGACCGATGAATCTCATTTGAAGATTCTGCTTACTCACCGCCCTGAGAAGGTTTCTGTATATGAGAAGTATGGTTTTGATCTGATACTTGCGGGACATGCGCATGCAGGTCAGTTCAGGATTCCTTTTATAAATAAAGGTGTCATGGCACCGGATCAGGGATTTATGGCGCAGTATGTAAACGGAACCTATACTCTTTCCAACGGAAGTATAATGGAAGTGAGCAGAGGACTCGGAAGAGAGTCTACACCGCTCCCGAGATATTTCAATAATCCGGAGATTGTTATCCTGGATATTCATTGATCAGCCGCACACTTGTAACTTTCGTCGTGTCTGGCACAATCATTTATCTGTTATTCAGATTAAGTACCCCATCCTGAATCATCAGGGTGGGGTTTTACATTATCGGAAACAGTAATTCCAGATAGGTTAAGATCGTTTTGCTAAGAAGGCGGGGGACATATTTATCACAAGATCACTAATTATAAAGCATTGAATTTGTAGTGGTTATTATGGGATAATAAAACCGTTAATGGTTCCGACGGAACGATTAAGGATGTATGTCATATTTCATCAAAGGAAGAAAAAATGAATAATAAGAGAATATTGATCGTTGAAGATGATAAGGAAATCAGGGAACTGCTCGGAGAATATCTTAAAGCTCAGGGATATTCTACAGATTATGCGGAGAATGGACTTGAGGCAGAAAGGAAACTTTCCGGATATATCAAAGGAGTAATGTCTCAAGAAAAGCAGGATGAATACGGATACAGTCTTATCCTTCTCGATATAATGCTTCCGCTGATGAGCGGAGATCAGATATTAAAGGAATTGCGGGAGAAGTCGGATATTCCGGTAATAATCATTTCCGCGAAGGATATGGTTCAGACAAAGATAGATGTTATCAGGATGGGAGCGGATGATTATATTACGAAGCCTTTCAATCTGGGAGAGGTACTTGTAAGAATAGAAGCGCTGCTCAGACGCTCGGGTAATAAGACCGCGGATGCGGATATTCTGACTACAAAAAATCTTAAAATGTACAGAGAAAGCGGCAGAGTATATGTCGGAGAAGAAGAGGTTACTCTAACTTTAAGAGAGTATGCGATACTGGAGCTTTTACTTAAATATCCTGAAAAGATTTTTTCTAAATCCAATATCTTTGATGCTATCTGGGAGGACGGCGGTGAATTTTACGATGAAAATGCTGTGCGAGTTCATATGAGTAATCTAAGACGAAAGCTGTCTGAGAAAGGTAACGAAGAATATATAGAAACTGTATGGGGTATGGGTTACAGATTGGCGAAATAGTGATTCTCGGGTGAGAATAACTGACTGCATACATTTTTTATAAAAATTAAGCAGATGCTTAATCTTTTCTAAACAACTGTATTATAAACTATGATCATCTCGAGTAAGAATGCAGTATGCAGCTGTTCCGGATAAACTGCATATTAATGGCTGTGGATTATAGTTTTATGTTGGAAAAGGAAGAAATGAGATGGAATATGTTATGGAGCTGGATGGACTGACGAAGTCCTTCAGGAAGAGAAAAGCCGTAGATAACTTCACTCTCAAAATGGAGAAGGGACATATCTACGGACTTATCGGGCCTAACGGTGCCGGTAAGACAACCATAATGAAAATGATGGCCGGACTTACGGAACCGGATTCGGGAACAATGAAGTATTTCGGCTCGGAGGATGTGGACAGTAAGCGTAAGAGGATGAGCTTCATCATCGAAGAGCCGTATATGGAATATAATATGACGGCACAGGAGAACATGAGATATCTGATGTATCTTCGCGGCGTTGCGGATGAGAAAAGAGTTGATGAGCTTCTCGAATATGTGGGACTTAAGGATACGGGCAGAAAAGCAGCCGGGAATTTTTCTATGGGAATGAGGCAGCGACTCGGACTTGCTATGTCACTTATCTCTAAGCCGGAGATAATGGTTTTGGACGAACCGATCAACGGCCTCGATCCGGAGGGAATCCTGGATATAAGAAATATGCTTGCGGAGCTAGTACGAAATGAGAAAATGACGATACTCATTTCCAGTCATATTCTGAAGGAGCTGTCTGCTCTTTGTACGGATTATGCGATCGTAAGAGAAGGATGCCTTATAGAAGAACTGTCAGCCGAAGAACTCGAAAGAAAAACACGTTCATATGTTGTGCTCAGAACAAATGATATCGGAAAGACTACGGCTGTTCTTGAAGAGAAACTGAATATACATGAATATAAAGTTACCTACGAAAACGAGATAATGATCTATGAGAGGCTCGGAGAGATTGAGAAGATATCCAAAACCATAACGGATAATAATCTTGTTATTACAAGACTAAATCCGGAAGGTGAGAGTCTCGAAGAGTATTACATCGGAAGGGTAGGTGGCGAAAATGAATAGACTTATTAAAGCTGAATTATATAGATTCAGACATACGGGAAATCTGTTCTGGTATGTGATTTTCGGAACGATAATTTTAGCTTCCATACCGTTTATAAATAATCTGGATATGCTCGGAAAAAATCTTGCCATAATACTTGGTCAGGAGGTTGATACGGAAGGAACGGTGGGAAACACTGTTACGGCAGATGTATCGATAATGATGTTTATAATGCTTATGCCGCCGATAATAGCGGTCATATCAGGTCAGCTGTACAACAAGGGTAAGCTTGGATATTATGAAAATATGACGGGAAACAGACCGAGCCGGATAATTTTAAGCAAGGTTTTTACCGACGGATTGATCTTTGCTGTACTCTGTATGTTCGCAATGCTGGGATTTTACTTTTATATCGCATCGGTAAACGGAACGGGAACTCTGGATAATCCGGTGGGAAAACTTGTATTGGAAATGATCCTTATCACGCATGTGTCTGTCTGCAGTGTTATGATCATGATGACAGTGAGGCGTCCCGGAGTTGCGGGAGTTCTATGTTATATGAGATTTCTGATATTTGATTCGGTAGTAATCCCATTTTTAATGATGATTGCGGGGAAACTGGGATTGGAAAAGCTCGCTTTACATTTAGGTTATTTATCTATGATGAATAAGATGCAGCTCGGACTTCATGCAGCAGTTGACAGAACGTTAGTTCTTTATACAGTATTCGGTTTTATAGCAGAGTTTATTCTGTGGTATGTATTGATATACAGAGGTTTAAAGAAGAAACATTTCGATTAACTGTGAGATAGTAATATGGAACTTATATTATGTGTTTTTATTCCTGCAATCATACTGCTTATCATTTTACTTGTAGCTAAGAGTGTGATAAATGAAAAGCAGCTGAAAGATTTTAAGGATCAGCTGCATGAGATCAGGACCGAAAATCAGAACAGGCTGATAAGCGTAGATACCTTCGGAAGCAGCTATACGGAACTGGCGAAGGAACTGCAGCAGTATGTAGAGGATGAGAAAAGACTGATTAAAAAGGCTGAGGAGGACCGGCAGTCCGTCAATATGATGGTTGCCGGTATTTCCCATGATTTCAGGACGCCGCTTACTTCTGCAACGGGCTATCTGGAGATGGCTGAGGAAAGCGGAGAGCTGTCCGAAAAAAACAGCGAATATATAAATACAGCACTGCGTAAAATGAGATATCTGAAGGAACTTTCGGATGAATTCTTTACGCTGTCACTTATCGAAAATACGGATAGGGATGAGATTCATTCACTGTCTTTTAAGAAGTATCTGGAAAATGTAACGCTCGATCAGCATGAGTGGATTGAAGGAAGAGGGCTTCAATTTTCAGCAGACATTACTGATGACAAATGTGAGATCAGAGCGGCGGAAGTTGATATACTTCGTCTTCTGGAGAATCTATATTCAAATACGAGAAAATATGCAAAGAGCATAATTCATGTTGAATTAAAAAGGCAGGAAAAGATAGTTTTCAGAATCAGTAATGATACAGATATAATAAAATGTGAAGAGATAGAAAATATATTCAAGCCATTTCAGCGGGCGTCTTCGGGAGAAGTACAGGGGAGCGGCCTCGGACTATATGTTGCGAAAAGAATTGTAATGAAATACGGTGGGGATATAAGAGCATCCATGGAAGGTGACAGATTTATCATAGAAGTTGAAATGTGATAAACAAAAATCCCGCAGATCTGAGTATGCAGCTCAAATCTGCGGGATGAATGTAGGGTAGAGCAGAACGATATATAATATCGGTCATTCCAAAATTATATACTGCAGATCGGGAAAGCTTATACTTCCGTATTATCTGCTGCAGTATCTGAAGGTGCATCGGCACTGCCGGATACTGAAGAATCTGCAGGCATGTTGGCACTGTCGGATACTGAAGAATCTGCAGGCACGTTGGCACTGTCGGATACTGAAGAATCTGCAGGTACACCGGTATTGTCGGATGGTACAGCAGATATATCAACTTTACCGGTTGATGTATTATAAGCAGTTGATGTATTATTAGCAGCCTTGGCTGCTTTTTTTGCGGCCTTCTTATTGCGAAGCCATTTACGGAATGCTTTAAAAGGCTTGCGAAGAAGAGCGAACCAGATTATAAGAAGTATTACCAAGAAGATTCCAAGACCTATTACATTCTCGGCTGCCCAGATTACAAAGTCCTGGCATCCTTCCTTGAAGTTCTTCCATCCATCCTTAAATGCCTGAGATACTCGCTGGCCGAAGGTTTCTGCAGCAGGAGCTTCATATTCACGAACCTCGTTAATTGTAATTGTTATATAACTGAATGAAACATCGTTGTTGATATTATTGATTCTTGTTTTAATTCGGTTAATTGAAACTTCGACTTCTGTCAGTCGCTCATCGATCATAAGGAGAGATTCCATATCATCCAGGGTTTTTGCTTCCTTCATCATTGATATGTAGCTGTCTCTCTTAGCTTCGAGAACTTCAAGCTCTGCACTGAGATCAGAATATTCCTGTGAAAGATTCTCGACATTCTGAGATTTATTTTTTAAGTCTCCCAGATTTCCTATACCGTCAAGAAAAGCCTGATAATTCTCGACAGGAATACGGATGGTGGCATTATAGTTATGAAGAGATGGGGTATTTTTGCTGCCTCCGTTGTTCCATTCGTTTTCATATTCGAGAAAAGCTCCGTATTTATTCATCAGATTCTTAAGTTCGTTGATGGAAGAATTATAGTCTTCTGTATCGAACTGCATATCACAACGGTATACCAGCTTTTCTGTGTCGATCTGACTGAGCGTGTTGGTTGTATCATCGGTTTCTACCGAACGAGCTTCGGAAGAAACACCGTTATAAGCAGACTCCGGAGAGTATTCAAACTCACCATCGGATAAGCCGCATTCCCAATCAGCTGAGGCTTCAGTAGCTGCTGCGGCATAGGATGCAGATTTGTTGGAAGCTGAATTTCCAAAATAAACTGCTTCGGATGAATTTCTATCGGATTTATGATTTCCGCAACCGGTGGTTCCGGCAATCATCATTGCCATAACAAGGCCGATCAATATTTTTTTCTTACGCATTTTTCCGTCCTCCGTATTACTTTAATGATATTTAGAATTAATTATTTCGAATTTGATAAGTGCTGTTAATATAGATACGGATCAGGGAAATGATTTTATGGATTTTTTTATGAGACGTCAGATAGTTTGAATGAAGATAAGCAATCCCCGACTTCTAAGTCTATGAGACGTCAGATAGTTTGAATGCCGAAAAATCTGAAAAAAATGAGGCAGACACTTTAGGGTATCTGCCTCATTTATATTTTATTCAACTTATTTTTCTATGATGGACTATCTATTCTTCATCATTGTCGGATTCTTCTGCTTCGTCAGGATCATCAATCAGCTCAGGATCTTTGCCTGTTACTTTGATGAAGACTCTGTTTATAAAAAAGTTTGCTATATATGAGAGAAGGGCACATCCGAAAAATACCATTATACTGAATACGGTTATCAGACGCTCTCCGTCTCCGGAAACAGCGAACTTTGCAAGGAAGAATGGAATTGCCAGAGCCATAATAGTTACCGGTATATTTCCTAGACTCAGAAGAACTGAGTTTTTAAGTGTCGCCTTAATCTTATCAGGATATGATGATATAAGCGGAAATGCATAAATCAGTATCGAAGCTATTATGAACAGGAATATCCATACAGGTATCTGAAGCAGTTTATACTGCTGATCGATCTGGGTAAAGATAACATACAGATCGATAGTAAAGAATGCACCGGCGAAAAGGCAGATAAGCCATATGATCGTCGATTCCTTGAAATGCTTTTTGAAAGCACCGAAGTAATCTTTAAGTACCGACGGATCCTGATGCTGTATCATTTTGAGAGTAACTCTCGAAAGACCCGTAAGCGATGCACCTATTGTAATAATGGGAAGGCATGTAGCAAGAAATAAAAGATTCACCATTATTAAGTTACATAGACCACCCAGCATTCGAAAAATCAGAACATTGGATAGATCGGTTCTTCTATTCATTACAATAAAACTCCATTTCTAATTACTCTGCAGAGAAACTGAGAACAGTCTCTGAGATATATTTTTCGCCCGGTCTCAGGATCGGAGATGCAAAATGCGGATCGTTAATTGCATTTGGTGCAAATTGAGGTTCAATAGCAAATCCGTAACGGAAATCATACTCGGAATTGTTCTTTCCTGCATGCTTTGTGATAAAGTTACCTGAGTAGAACTGCATACCCTGCTGGTTGGACGATACGTTCATCTTAATACCTGTTTTGTCAGATGAAAAGACTGCAAACGGTCTGAGTGATGTCGGATCACCGTCCATAACAAAATTATGATCATAGCCTCCGACATAGATAAGCTGCTGATCGTCAGCATCGATATCTTTGCCGATGAGCTTTGGAGTTCTGAAATCAAATGCGGTACCGGTAACATCAAGTTCCTCACCTGTAGGAATTGCCTGATCATCCTTAACAGGATTGATATTGGATGAGAAGAGCTGAAGTGTATGCTTCTCAATACTTCCTGCATCATGACCGTCTAAGTTATAATATGTATGACTGGCAAGATTGCATACAGAAGGCTTATCGGTTGTTCCCTCAAAGGTCATCTTGAGGCTGTTGTCATCTGTTATCTGATATGTAACGGCAACATCCATATTTCCCGGGAAGCCGTTTTCCATATCTTTAGCGGAATAGGTGAATCGAACAGTATGGCTGTCCAGTTCCTCGCCCTTCCAAACAACCTTGTCAAATCCCTTCGGTCCGCTGTGAAGGTTGTTATCATTATCATTTACAAGAATTGAATACTCTTTTCCGTCTATCTCATACTTGGCATTTTCAATACGGTTTGCATTAGGTCCGACTATACAACCGAAGAAAAAATCATTAGTCTCATATTCTGCAACTGTATCGTATCCGAGAACTACATCTACGGATTCTCCGTTACGATCCGGAACAGTAATACCCGTTACACTTGCACCGTACTCTATGACAGTGACAGTCATTCCGTTTTCATTTGATAACTTGAAAGAATTAACATCAATTCCGTCAGCTGTCTTGCCAAAAAATTCCTTCATCAGAACACCTCCAAAATATAAAATATAGTTAAAGTATACAGGAATTCGGTAAAAAATTCCCTTTTGTAAAATAAATCAGCAATTATTGTTAAAACATTGGCAATATTTGAAAAGTAAAGATTTGAAGTTTTTCATATAATGATAAATAGCTAGACAAAAGCTTAAACTTCTTTTCAATTCACACTTAGAGGACGCATCTCTTTTGAGATGCGTCTTCTTTTTTATTTCTTGTTCTTGCTCAGATCATGTAAGCTGAATTCCTCGGATATCCTGAGTTTCTTATATTCACTCGGAGAGTAATTCGTATATTTCTTAAATGTACGGCAGAACGATGGCAGATTGTTAAAGCCGGTTCTGAAAGCAATATCGGTAACCGGCATATCTCCCGTAAGGAGCTGCTCGGCAACGCGGATTCTCTTCATATTAAGATAATCGTGGAAGGTATAACCCGTATACTGCTTGAAAAGTCTCAGAAAATGAAACTTTGAAAATCCTGTAAACACCGCTGCCTGCTCCGTTGACAGATCTTCTGCATAATTAACATCAATATAATGCAGAAGTGCCGTAATACGAGAGAAGGACTGGGATGTTGATTTCGATTCTTTCTCCGCATGACTTAAGATGCTTTCTCCGATGATACCGAAGATTCTGTACATTCTGGCATATACTGTAGTTTCCCAGAAGACCTCGTTATTGAAATATGCATTGTTGATCTGCATGAAATGCTCATACACCTGATCATATATTTCCGGGCAGGTTTCTCTGTTGCATAAGAATGCATTGAAGAACTGGGACTCCACGGATTTATAATCCTCCGATTCAAAGAAGAAAGGAATCTCCATAAGATAAATAAATCTTATTCCGTATTTATCATTCACATATTCGTGAGGAACTCGCGGAGGAATTATAAGGATATCACCCTCGTTCAGATGATACGGATGATCGTTTGCATGAATCTCATATGAATTCTGGATGCAGATGATTATCTCGACAGCATCATGACTGTGAAGAGAGTAACCCACCTCCTGGTTGTTGTACCAGATTCTGATATGTGAAGAAGAGCTGTAGGTTACAAGCTCTTCGTTGTTTCTGATCACTCGACCTGAATATTCCTTGGTTGGCTGGCGATACTGCTCGGGAATATTCTGTTCGTCGTTATTACTATTATCTGGCATATAAACCTCCGATCATCATCATGTGATATTGATCCGTTGCCTTAAATTTACCTATTTAGCGGTGGCGGCACCGCTAAATGTAACTGGCAATATTGTACCCCTTAACAACATTTGACACAATAGATTTTTCAAGGTTCTTATGCTATAGTATGTTGAGGAAAGGGAAGACGATATGGTTAAGGTAGATCTTATAACCGGTTTTTTGGGTTCCGGAAAAACAACATTTTTAACAGACTATGCAGCCTTTCTTACAGGACGGGGAGAGAGAGTTGCGGTGATCGTTAACGATCATGGTGCGATCAATGTTGACCGCCTTCTTCTTGATGATGCACTTAAAGATAGCTGCAGACTTGAAATGGTTATCGGCGGTGACAGTGACTGTCGCAGAAGAAGACTTAAGACCAAGCTTATTGCTATGGGGATGGGCGGTTATGACAGAGTGATTCTTGAACCGTCAGGTATTTTTGATGTGGACGAGTTCTTCGATATGCTGTTTGAGGAACCGCTCGACAGATGGTATGAGATTGGAAATGTGCTCGCGATAGTTGAGGCGTCGCCCGATAGAGAGCTCTCAAATGCGGGAAGATATCTTCTTGCATCACAGGTAGCAAAGGCAGGAAAGGTTATAGTCAGCAAGGGAGAAGAGAATTCAGAAGAGGCTCGCCGGGAGCTGATGGATTATCTGAATGAGTCTCTGGAGCTCTTTCAGTGCAGGAGGAGAATATCCGAGAAGAATATATATTTCTGGAAATTGGGAGAGATAAGTGAAGAAGATTATACACTTCTTTCAAAGAGCGGATATAACTCCGGAGAAATGGTAAGGCTTCCGATAGATGAAACCGAAGCTTTTGATTCACTGTTTTATTTTCATGTAAAGATAGAGGATACAACGAAGCTTAAGGAAGTTGTTGAAAGCATCATCAGTGATGAGAAGAACGGAAATATAATAAGACTGAAGGGCTTTATCAGAAAGAATCCCGATGATCCGAATTCAGGTTGGATAGAGGTTAATGCGACGCCCAGAGATGTAGATGTAAGGCCGATACCGGTAGGGCAGGAACTATTTATTATCATCGGAGAAAATTTAAACAAAGAACGTATAGGTTCTTACTGGATGGAATATAGAAACGAAGTATGATTATAGAATTATGAATCTGAAGAAGATAAAAATAGACAATGAAAAGATAATAAGTACGCTGGATGTTCTCCTGCCGTTTATCTTCGGGATGATATATCTTATATGGTCAAGATATATTGTTATAGGCGGTGGTGATGATGAATTCATGAGATATGATATTGCCAGGTACATATATGATAACAGAAAGCTTCCCTGGGTAGATGACCCTGTACTCTGCAGTTCAAATATCTGGGGAATATCTTATGCCAACAGGCCGATGCTGAGCTTTGTCATATCGGCCGTTTTTATGTGGATATCGGCAGCCTTCGGCTATACTGATGAATTTTCTCTTATGTATGCTGCAAGGCTTACAAGTGTCCTGTCTTCGGTTGTTACGATTATTTTCCTTATCAAAATATCGGAGAAGATAGGATTGAAAAGCAGATATCTTCTTCCGATATGCTTCGGTCTTATACCGGAATTCGCATTTCTGTCGGGATATGTTAATTCGGATTCTCTTGCCATTATGTCGGTTGCAATGACAATCTACTTCTGGTATACGGGACTTGAATCCGCGTGGGACAGAAAAAGCATTATAGGTATAACGATAAGTCTTGCAATATGCATGGCGTCTTATCAGAATGTTTATGGTTTTATTCTTGTCAGCGGAATACTCTTTCTGTTCAGCAGCTTTATCATCAGCAAAAATGGAGGAAGAAAGTTCTCAAAGGCATTTCTTATAGGATTGGGAATTATTGCGGCGGTACTTGTACTGTCGGGATGGTGGTACCTGAGAAATGCAATACATTATGGAGGAGATTTCTCAGGAAGAGAAGCAATGCACAGAATGGCGGAACAGTATGCAGTGCCTGAACTGAAGCCTAGCAATAAGCAATCTCTCTATGAGCAGGGTGTGAGTGTTATGACCATGCTATTTTCTATGGGATGGATCTCGGGTTCGATGTATTCGGTTATAGGAAACTTCAGGATATTTGAAGGAAATGATGTTCAGCTTCAGATATATTCATTCCTCATTAAAGCAGTACTTGTAATAATCGCACTGGGGGTTATTGCATATTGTGTAAAGGTTATCAGGGAATGTATAAAGCATAAGTCGGATAAGGGAAGCAATATAATGGATATCCATCTTCTTCTGGGTGCATTTATTGTTGTACTTCTCAGTTTTATTTATTCATATTTTGATGACTTTCAGCTTGCGGGAAGATATATAGTTCCGGCACTTATCCCGGTTCTTATATGGTTCAGCCGCGGAGCGGAATATGCACTGAAAAAGTTTCCGCCGATTGTGGAAAGGATTACATTTCTTGTAATAGTTATAATCTTTTCATCTTTAAATCTGATGTCATTAAATTAATAAAATTTTGTGCTTGCGATAAGATATGCGGCACTGATATTATGATGAAATGTATGGCGGCGTTTCTGCGGAAATATGAATTACAGCTGCGGGAATACAGATCTAAATTATCAAATACAGATCTAAATTATCAAATACAGATACAAAGTATCATAAAAACAGCATAGTCGAACCTGAAGAGAGGGTATAGAAAGACTATGACTTTATATATAAGTAGGGGAAGGAAAAATGAACGAGAAGATAGTAATTGAATTAAATACTAAAATTCCTTTTAACAATAATGTTGATTTCTGTGTAGGAACCGGACGTCTCGGACTTGCACTTACTGAGGAATATCTCAGCGAGTTGAAGTTTGTACAGGATGAGATAGGTTTCAAGTATATCAGAGGACATGGACTCTTCAGTGATGATGTGGCTATATATCATGAGTATGAAGAGGACGGTGTTAAGAAGGTAGAATATAATTATACTTACCTTGACAGGATATTCGATAAGTTTATCGAGCTGAATATCCGTCCATATCTCGAACTTGGCTTTATGCCATATGAGATGGCAAGCGGAACACAGACGGTTTTCTACTGGAAGGGAAATACAACCCCGCCGAAGGATTATAAGCTTTGGACCGATATGGTAATTGCACTGCTTAAGCATCTTCGCGGTCGTTATGGAGAAGAAGTACTTGAGTGGCCGATAGAAGTTTGGAATGAGCCGAATCTTCCGGGCTTCTGGTATAAGGCTGATATGCAGGAGTATTTCAAGCTTTTCAAGGAAACATTTAATGCAATAAAGACATATGACAGCCGATTCAAGGTTGGAGGTCCTGCTATCTGCGGTGTTAAGGATGCAGAATGGATACAGGGATTTCTTGAATTTTGTAAAGCCGAAGGATTAACTCCGGATAATATAACGAGACATCACTATACTGTTGAATTCCCGGAAAGAGTCGGACATTATGATTATCATAAGCTTGAAGATTCAGAGATGAGATTTGATAATCTTCAGTCAACAAGAGATATAGTTGATTCCTTCGAGGAATATAAGGGAACGCCGATACACATAACTGAGTTCAGTACATCTTATACACCTAAGGGTGTGATACATGATACAAATTTAAATGCAGCATATCTTGCAGAGCAGCTTTCACGTATCGGAGATATGAATGAGGCATATTCCTATTGGACTTTCGGAGATGTTTTCGAAGAGCAGGGAGTTCCGGATTCGCTGTTCCACGGAGGCTTCGGAATGGTTGCTGCGGGAAATATACCGAAGCCGGCCTTCTGGACTTTCTCCTTCTATAAGCAGCTGAAGAATTTCGGAAGTGAATGTGTATTCAGGGATAAGACATCTGTGATCGTAAAAAGTGAAAAGGGTTATGCAGGAATTCTCTGGAATATTCAGAGTGATGCTTATACAAGAGATATTGAGCTTCCGGTCGAGGCAAATAAAGATGGATTTACATTTATCACTAAAACGGTTGATGAAGAGTGCTGTAATCCGCTCAAGCTGTGGCATGATCTTGGTGAGCCGGCATATCCGGTAAAGGAAGAGACCGAACTTATTAAGAGTGCTGCATATCCGTTGGTTCAGAGTGCGGTAGTAAATACAGCCAATGATAAGGCAGAGCTTTCAATCAGCGTTAAGAAGAACGGAGTTGTATATTTTGAATTGTCTCATAGAACATTTACACCGGATCGCGGTTATGATTATGAGAGGGCTTTGAAGGCCTGAAAAGACGGAGTTACTATTATATATACGGCGAAATGAAAACCGTATAGTCAGTAATATAGTATATAGTCGAAGAGACAGTACCTTGTCCCGAAAGTACTGTCTCTTCTGTTTGATATGTTATAAAATTGTGTGGAAGGTGAAAGCTAGTAAAAAACTAACTTTCGATTTCTCCGATTGGGTTCGGCAATCGAAGATGATATTATAATGCAGTATTTTCGCAGAAAAGTCTTTAATTTTTCTTTAAATCTTGACAATGTTAATATTTTATTCAGGAGATTCTAAAGATCATGGTAATTGTGATAGAATTATCAGTCGAGGTGATAATGAAATGAATATTTCGGTTATTAGATCAAAGAGAAAAACTATTGCGATTCATATAAAGTCAGCAGATGAGGTTATTGTACGGGCACCGTACAGAATGCCGGACAAAGACATACAGAGCTTTGTGGACAAGCATAGAGATTGGATTGAAAAAAAGCTTGAGAACATCAGACAGCTTATTGAAAAATCGGACAGTATCGGAAAACTGACAGAGGCAGAGCTTGAGGAGCTTGTATTCTCTGCAGGCAGAGTTATTCCGGAGAGGGTAAAGCTGTATGCTCCGATGGTAGGTGTTGATTACGGCCGTATTACGATCAGGAATCAGAAGACCCGATGGGGAAGCTGCAGTTCAAATGGCAATTTAAGTTTTAATGTTGCACTTATGAGAGTTCCTCTTGAAATCCTGGACTATGTTGTGGTTCATGAACTTTGTCACAGAAAAGAAATGAACCACTCAAAGCGTTTCTGGAGTGAGGTCGAGAAGATCATTCCGGATTATAAACAACGCGAAAAGTGGCTCAAGGATAATGCATATTTAATCGGCATTTCTTAATTTATCCAGGATATCCTGGTACATTTTACTTCCTTTCTTAGAAAGGGATTTTATTACTCTTCCCATTCCGAAGATACGCTGATAACGGATGAGAATTTTCAGATGTTTGTAGCTGTCTTCAAGGTCAGCCTTGGTTTTGTCCATGCGTTCTTTCAGTTCAGCTTTGGTCTGTTCAACCTTTTCATGTGAATCGTTTATTTTTTCAACTGTCTTAATAGTATTAGTTCCGATGAATTCGGACATGCCGTCACTGAGACGCTGAATTGCCAATTCCATATCACGCATTTTACTAAGCTGTTTGTTGAGCTTAAGGACTGTGAGAACAGTGATTATCAGATCTATAAGAAATATAAGATAGCAGGCGGACAGTATTATGATTCCAATCCTTAAGGGGACTTTATGAACAGTTTTTTCGAAAAAAGGCTGAATAACCCTTAGTACAAATGCGATTCCGAGTCCCCAATAGATACTGAATTCAAGACAGATGTATCCGTTCAGATTAAAACGGCGGTCTCTGTAATCCCACCATCTTGCATGGAAGAATCTATCCAGAAGAAATCCGGCAATCAGTTCGATCAGCGTTGCAAAGATGATTCCTATGATGAAAAGCATTACAGTGCTTGCCTTTGAAAGATCTGTTTCAAAGCCGAAGAACTTTCCGCATAAATTAAGCACCATGAGAACCATAAGAACTCCGGAACCGTAAACCGGACAGAGAGGACCGTTCAGGAAGCCTCTGTTAACAACGCGGCCCATGGTGACAGCGTGATAGCTGACTTCGATCATCCATCCTATAATTGAATAAATCATAAAATACCAAAGAAAGTCATACATTTCTTATATACTCCGTTGTCATATCTACTTTATACAGCATATATATTATAACACGATGGATTCTCAGTTACATATGTAAGGGAGAAATATAAGTATAAATAAATAAAAAGGCAAGAAAAAAGCACCCATTCGGGTGCTTCTTCTTTACACTATTAATCTATAAACCTTTGAGAGAAATATGTTATCGATTCTTCAATTGGCTTAACTGTATATTACTACAACCCTATATGTAAGTGTTTAAGAGTTTGAAAATAATTTGTAAACATACTGTTAACAGTGTAAATGCTTTAAAAACGCGGTTTATAGGTTTTCTCCGTTGCTTTCAATCACTTCTTTATACCAATAACCTGAATCTTTGATGATCCTTGTCTGGTCTCTGTAATCAACATAGATAAGGCCGAATCTCATATCATAACCTTCAGCCCATTCGAAGTTATCCATAGCTGACCAGTACATATAACCCATAAGAGGAATTCCGTCATCAGCAGCTCTCTTATATTCAAGAAGATATCTGTTTATGAAATCGATACGCTGCGGATCATGAACTTTTCCGTCAAGGGATATGCAGTCAGTTGCAGCCATTCCGTTTTCTGTCATAAGGATAGGCAGGCCGTATCTTTCATACATAAACTTAGGTGACCAGTAAAGAACCTTCGGATCAACCAGCCATCTGAGTGCAGTACGAGGAATACCGATATATTCGTTGTCCATATATCCGTTATCTACCAGATCGGCGGCACTGTAATAAATATTCATTCCGTAGAAATCGATCGGCTGAGAGATGAGCTCCATATCACCGGGCTTAATCTCAGGCATCGCATCGCCGAATATTTCATAAGCTTCATCAGGATACTTACCGAGACAGATAGGATCCGAATAAAGTGAAAGTGAGAAATACTTACCGTTTAATGAGAAGCTTGCTTTACGAGCTGCTTCAATATCTTCGGGTGAGTCGGACTTAGGAATATGAACAGGTCCGACAGGAGCATAGCCTATAACCGGTTCGGTTTTAGCGCTGCTTCTGATATATTTTACAGCTCTTCCATGTGCCAGAAGTGTGTTATGTACCATTATCATACATGTTTTATCATCGCACTGAAGGAAAGGTGCATGTCCACCGACACTGTAACCTAATCCCAGGAAGCACTGTGGCTCGTTAAATGTAATCCAGTACTTTACTCTGTCTGACAGAGCATCCACAACAATCTTTGTATAGTCCTCAAACCACTCAGGAAAATCAGGATTGCCAAATCCACCTTTCATATATAGTTCGTAAGGAAGATCCCAATGGAAAAGAGTTACAAGAGGAGTTATTCCCGCTGCAATAAGTTCATCAACAAGGTCGCTGTAGAACTTGATACCCTTCTCGTTAACGTCACCGGTTCCGTTAGGTATGATACGTGGCCAGCTTACAGAAAATCTGTAATACTTAAGACCCATTTCCTTGAAGAGTTTGATATCTTCTTTAAATCTGTGATAATGATCACAAGCTTCGTTGCCGTTCTCTCCATGAACGACACGTCCATTAACAGATGAAGTCACATCCCAAACGCTGAGTCCTTTACCGTCGGCGTTGTATGCACCTTCAACCTGATATGCCGCAGTAGCTGCGCCCCACATAAAGTCTTTTGAAAATCCCATAGCTTAAATACTCCTGTAAATATAATTTTTGCGCTACAGCAATAATATAACATAAATGTTATTTAAGGAATACCGTATTCATGTCATAAATATTAGCATTATATGTCATTTGGAATTAAAAAGGGCGAATGATGAGGATATAATTAAAGTGCCCTTACAGATACATTTCCGTAAGGGCACTGCATTATTTAAAAATATTTTAATCGGTCTATTCCGAGTAACTGTATTTACTCAGCTTGTGACCAAAGACGAGACACATGACCGTTCCCATTATACCAAGTATAAACATCATAAGTGCTGCACCTGATCCTTTACCGCTTCCGAAAAGGAAATACATTGTTCCCGGCACATCCTTCATTATCGGTTCACAGACATAGTCGACCATGAATCCGCCGAATGTGAGACCTAACGGGATTGTAAAGAACTGCAATGTATTTCGACAGGCATATACGCGGCCCTGAAGTCTTGCCGGTATGGAATTCCTCATGATCACATTTTGATTTGCGGCCATGACCGGAACAAATATCCATCCGAGTATCTGACCAAGACACCAGATAAACGGATATCTTGAAAATGCGAGCAGATAGTTTTCGGTTGCCAGTGAAAAGAGCATCGACAGATATATGACACGCACACGATTCCTGGGTTTTGGAAGAACCGTTACAAGAAGGCTTCCAGCGACCATTGCTATTCCGGAGCAGGAGGTTACGATACCGAGCATTACATCACCACCCTGTGGGTTTGGGATTATGAGTGCAGGAAGAACCGCATCGAATGCTGATGCTACAAAGTTGACGCCTGCCATAAAAAGTATGATATACAGGATCATCGGATTGTCTTTTAGGAACATCAGTCCTTCCTTTGCAAGGCTCAGAACACTTCCCTCATTTTCCTTCTTATCGGGAATTTCCGGAATAGAAATAAAAAATTTAAGTGCCGTAAATGCGATTGCAAAGGTTATCAGATCGATCATTATAGCAGCATCAAGTCCCGCAAGTCCGTAGACTGCAGCTGCGATTAGAGGATTACCTATTGTTATAAGTGATCTTGACAGCTGTTGAAGGCCGCCTGTTTTCTGATAATATTCCTTCGGAATGATCATCGTATAGGCTACTTCCGAAGCAGGCTGCTGAACTGTATTCATCAGACCTGAAACTGCATTTATCAGATATAGATGCCATATCGCGAGAGTATCCGTCTTATATAGCACAAATACAGTTATCGTAGTAAGTGCAGCCAGAAGATCGCAGACCAGCATCGTCTTCTTCTTGTCTAACTTATCGGTAAGCGCACCTGCAAATATGCTCATAAGTATATATGGTGTATATGTGCATATTCTGAGCGCGGCTGTCCCGAGTGCGGAACCTGTCGTATCATAAAGCCAAAGCGTCAGTGCAAATGCAGTAATTTCGCTTCCGAGCTGTGACAGACTCTGGGTACTCCAGAGAATATAAAAGTCTCTTAATTTATTTTTCGTTTTCATTTCTTTGCTCCTTAAATTTAAGTAATTTAGGTTCTGTATAAGTTGAACCTCTTTAGTAAACAGAGCAAAGCCGAGGATCAGTTTTTATCCGAATTATCGGTTATCCTCCATACAGTCATCCTCAAGCTCTGCATGGAGCATATACTTCGCAGCGTCTCATTCTGATAAGCCTCCTTTATATGCATTGATATAGTCAGTTTCTTTATTTGTTTTTATCTGATTCATTTGTCTTAAGAGTAATATACATACAATATATTTAATTGTAAAGTGGTTCACTTTGCTTAAACTGAAAATGAGACCGTTGATCCGATTGCCGGATAGATCATTTACATTACGAATTATAGAAAAAATAATACAAATAATGGAATATGCTTATCAGCAGTATTTCAAAAATAATTAAATGTTATAATCGAATTGATCAGGTACGGATAGGTTATATTCTGTAATTCACTATAGAGAAGGACAAGATCAGTCTACATATTATGTATCGAATGATCCAAGTGATATGGTTGTAAATGATTGGGAGCAGTTTATGAAAAGAAAAGCAATAATTATATTTTTATGTATGGTATGGATTCTGATCTGCTTTATTGGAGTGTTTGTTCCTAAGGAATACTTGTCTTCATTACCTGATGAAATATCAGTGATAAGTCAGCCCTCAAAGAATGATATTGTCGAGTTTTACGATATTACACTTACAAAAGTATATAGGGAAAACGGAAAATATTTTTTATCTTCACAAAGTCTTAAATACAACACTGAACCTAAGATTGTTGAGTTGACAAAAAAAGAATACCGATATTGTACAAGAGTTGATGAGTATAGATTGAAAAATCAGAGGACGGGCGGAGGCTCCAATTATGATATAAGTGTTAAAAAAGGTGATAAGGAGGAAAAATACAATTATGACCTCCTGGTATCTCCTTTATATGAAATTCAAAGAATTAAAAATATCAAGAGGGATGAATTTGATTCAAAGAATGATACAGATAAAAAGCTTGCAGAACTTGAAAACTTTTTGGATGAAGGCAAGTTTGAAATGGCGTTTTTGTTTTATCCCGATCTCGAAAAAGACAGGAATTATCGATATTATTACAAGAATGCATGCTGCATAGATTATGATGATAAATGGAATACTTTATACAAGGAATATAAGTATGAGCAGGATTTAAATATTTTCTTATTAAAAAAATATGAAAAAGGTCAGATTAATTTAAAAGATATTGATTTAAAGGCCGATCTGGATAAGAAGGAAGAGCTGTTTAATAGTATAACGGGAAATACAACGAATTATAGGAGAGGGACAGGATATGATTACGATATAATGCTCAAACAGAATGACAAACCTATTACTTGGGAATCAAAACAATACATATTAGATAAAACGACAAAACGGCTTGATGGATATGATAAAACGGCTTATGAGTATATAAAATACGGAGAGGATGGATTATGTGCCGTTGAATTATATCTGCCGAATGAAAATGATATTTATATTCTATTTGTGAAAAAACCCTTCTTGATGCCGAAGTGGTATTTGGAATGGTCAGTAAATACGATTCTTCTGAATGACGAGGTTGATATATCTCCGGGATTTATATATGAATTGGTATGTTTCTTAATTCTTACAATACCGGTATGTTTAGGCATAGTATTCTTTCGGTTTGGTTTTAAAAAACGGAAATCGAAAAAGATTAACGATGCACGGATAGATGACGAACTGACAGGTGACAATGATGAACCGGCAAGTGTAGATGAATCGAAGGACGTAGAAAAATCATAGGCTGTCTTTATATGCATTTAGCTTTTCTGTATAATCTACCGCTTTTCTTTTCATGATAAGCATATCTATTAAAAGAGATATTAAATACATTAATACGATTATCGTAAAGAATATAATCCATAATATAGTGCTTCCGTTTTCCTGAAATATTCCCATCATATAAAACATGAAGATTTCAGCCGGTATAAAAAGAATATAGAAGCATGTAAGAGAGAAGATAAAACCGCGTCGTGAGACAGCCCTTGTTCTGAAACAAAGGCAGAAACTTAGAGCTCCCCATATGCACAGGATAAGAAGCTTCAGAAGAAAGCTTACGGTAATCGTTGACTGTCCGTTGATCAGCGATACAGTGAGAACGCATATTATGAGCCATGAATATGCAAATGCTACGCCATCTCTTAAGTTTTTTAAAATCGCTTTTATTCCCATATCTAATTTCCTATTCCAAGCAGTTTCTTCAGCTCGGCTGCATATCTTCTGGATACTACTATGTTTTCTCCGTTAGTCAGTGTGGCAAGTATGTTTCTTGTAATCTCAGGCTTAAGTTTTTCAACTTTGTTTAAATGTATAATAGTGGATTTGGAACAGCGGAAAAAATCACGTTTATCCAATATATCCTCAAGTTCATATAACCTTTTATCAGTCAGTAAAACCTGGTTTTCCGTGTAGATAAAGGTTTTCTTATCCACAGATTCTATATACAGAATAGCACTTTGGGCTACATTTACCATTGTCCCTTCTTTCATGGCAGGGATATAGGCTCTGTAGCGATGTATATAGCGTTCGAGCTTTGACACTTCTTCTGTAATATCGCGGCAATGAATTTCCACATATAATGTTTCTGTAGTTTGATCGTTTTTTATATCAACTTTCAACTCTATCTGCCTTTCTGATGTCTGTAAAAAGCAATGTGCTGATAATGATCTGCATGATGATCATAAAGAGGGCTGTAAAAGTGCTGCCCCATATCAGATTTATGATCAGGGCTCCTAATGTTTCTACTACGGATGTTACGAAATAAGCTTTGCTGTCGTATATCATGCCGTACGGTAAGAGATGTGCCCCGAATACCATCGCATATAGCATGAGCATGGCGTTCGGATTACAGCTGTATGCCCACATTACGATTAATAAGTAAAGCATCTGGTTTATGGTAAATAAGAATCCAAGTTTGTTGACCGGATTTTTGCTCTTTATAAAAATGTCGGCTTTAACAAGTTTTGAAAATGCATATGCCAGCGGAATCAGAAAAACCGAACTGGTAAAGGTCAGAAGATTGCGATGTATAACGTCGATATTCAGGAATTGAATACCGAATATCAGTGACCAGATAATGACCGAGGCCATCATAAACGGCAGTCCCTTTTTTTGTATCTTCTGAGCGTCCTTTTTTAATTCCTCGTATGATATCTTCAATTCTTCAATCCTTGATGTTTCCATAGTAAACCTCCTTGTTGAAAATAAAATTTCATGATGTTTTGTTATGGCTACATCTTAAGGGAATCGTTTTTTCAGCACAATATCTGTACAACCAAGCGGTACATTTTATCATACTAAGCGGACAAAAATATAAACATTCTTAGAAACTATTCGTAGTTTTAAAATATTCATAGTCAGTTTTACATACAAGTAAGCACACTGTCTATGAATGTTTGTAATGGTGAATAGCAACCATGAGTTAATTATATACGTAAGAAATGAGCGATACAATCTTAATATATGATATAATAAACATGACATACAGATGACATGTTATATCTGCTATGATACCGGTATGGAATTTCAAGATAACAACGAAATGCATTGCCGGCTAAGCATGAGAAAGGAAGTTATTTAGAAATGAAAATAGACAGGTTGATCGGGATTCTTTCGGTGCTGTTGCAGGAAGAAAAAACTACGGCACCTGAACTCGCAGAGAGGTTTGAAGTTTCAAGAAGAACAATTAACAGAGATATAGAAGATCTATGCAGGGCGGGGATTCCGATACAGACTATCCAGGGAACCGGTGGCGGCATAAGTATTATGGAAGGCTACCGAATGGATCGTACGATTCTTACTTCGAAGGATATGCAGGTGATCCTTGCGGGACTCAGAAGTCTTGATAGCGTAAGCGGAAGCAGATACTATGGGCAGCTGATGGAGAAGATTCAGGCAGGATCTTCGGATTTTGTAAGCGGCCGTGATTCGATATTGATCGACCTGTCGTCCTGGTATAAGGGTTCGCTTGCACCGAAGATTGAAGTGATACAGGATGCGATCGAGAATCGCAATCATTTGAAGTTCAAGTATTATGCACCTTCCGGAGAAAGCAGGCGTACGATAGAACCGTATTATATTATCTATAAATGGACCAGCTGGTATGTTTACGGATGGTGTCTGAAAAGGAAGGACTTCAGGTTGTTTAAGCTGAATCGAATGGATAAGGTTGATCGGACAAAGGATACATTTGTCTGCAGAAATGTTCCCCAGCCGGAGCTATCGGCAGAGCTGTCCTATCCTCGTGAAATTGTTCTGAAGGCTCTTTTTGCTCCGGATATGAAGTGGCGTCTGGTTGAAGAATTCGGACCGGAATGCTATGAGGAGGAAGAAGACGGAAGACTCCTTCTGGTTGAGGATTACTACGATTTTGATAACATGATCATGTGGCTGCTTACCTTCGGAGATAAGGTGGAAGTCCTGGAGCCGCAGGTGGCGAGAGAAAGGCTGAGAGATATCGCGGATGCGATGAGTAAGATGTATGAACCTTGAGCGTGAATTACGTGATGGGGATTTAGAAAGAGAATAGCTTATACTGGTCAGAAAGGTGGAATAAATAATGAGTGAGATTGAAAGATATGATGTCAATGAACAGTGGGCACATTCGGGAATTATCAAGGCTGGAGATTTCTGCTTCCTGGGTTATTGCGCGGGAAATGTCGGTGGAACGATTGAGGAACAGATCAACGGTGCCTTCGATCAGATGGAAGAGAGACTTGCAATGGCCGGACTTACACTTGAAAATGTAGTCCAGATGGACTGCCTCTTCAGGGATGTATGGAATATTCCGGTGATGGAGAAGATTATCAAAGAACGTTTCAACGGAAAGTATCCGGTGCGTAAATCCATTCAGACTGAGTTTGCACATGTCGGCGGACCGGAAGGACTTCTGTTCCAGGTGGATGGAGTGGCGTACTGCGGATGAATTACTTAACAATCACAAAAAAACAGGCAGCCCAGTTTGTTCTCAGAAAGCAGGGACTGATCGGTTCCTACAGGTTTGCCGGAAAAGACGGCGCATATAGCTATGTCCGTCAGGCGGGATGTATACAGTATGATCCCGTTGATGTATGTGGTAAGAATGCGGAGTTGACACTCCAGTCGAGAGTAAAGGGATTTAAGAAATCAATGCTGAAAGAACTTCTCTATGAAGACCGGAAGCTGGTCGACTATGTAGATAAGGAGCTTTCCATATGGCCGACAGAGGACTGGCCTTACTTTTCTTCGTACAGAGAATTAAGCCTTGAGACAGGCGAAACCTTTGAAGGAATGAAGGAGCTTAAGGAAAAGGCCATCGCATATATCAGAGAGAACGGACCTGTATGCAGTGATACGCTTCCTATTGAAGGAGAGATATATTGGCATTCTTCGATGCACTGGAGCGGTAACTGGGATAAGAAGTCGCAGGCCGCGAGATCGGTGCTGGAACAGCTCTATACTGATGGAGAACTGATAATCCATCATAAGAACGGAAGCAGGAAATATTATGATCTTGCGGAGCAGTATATATCCAAGGATATTCTTGAAAGAGAGAATCCGTGTCTGAGTGAGGAAGATTATATAGCGTGGCGTGTGCTTCGCAGGATCGGAGCAGTCGGACTCATCTGGGACAAGAACAGCACGGCATTTCTGGGAATATATCTTAAGGCGGAAATGAGAAAAAAGATCCTTGCAAGACTCATGGAGGAAAATCGCATCCGCATGTGTTATGTGGAAGGAATTAAGGTTCCTTTTTACTACCGCGCAGAGGACGAAGAACTGATGAAGGAAGTGCTTGAGGGAAGTGCGGACATTAAACCGCGTATGGCTTTTATAGCACCGCTTGACCCGATGATGTGGGATAAGGAACTTATATATGCATTGTGGGACTTCAGGTATTCCTGGGAGATTTATACTCCGAAGACTAAACGTAAGTACGGATATTATACGCTGCCGATCATTTATGGAGACAGATTTGTGGGGCGTATTGATACTGCGGCAGATCGTAAGAACAAAGTCTTATCGGTAAAGGGATTATGGTGGGAGGACGGTATCCGCCATACAAAGAAGATGGATAAGGCATTGGAGCGGACGCTTCGGACATTTGCGAAGTTTAATGATTGTAACGATATTGAGATGTGTATTGAGGGATGAGAGATGCATTTTGTTGATGCCAAGGGAATTCTGACAAGTAATAATGGTATGCACGGAATGAACATTTACCGTGGCTGCAGTCACGGCTGCATATACTGTGACAGCAGGAGTAAATGCTATCAGTTCACGCATCCTTTCGAGGATATCGAGGTGAAGCGGAATGCACCGGAACTTCTGGAACAGACACTCAGAACCAAGAGGAAGAGGTGCATGATCGGAACAGGAGCTATGTCCGACCCGTATATGCATTGTGAGGAAGAATTGGGGCTCACGAGAAAGTGCCTGGAGGTAATAAGTAAATATGAGTTCGGAGCTGCAATCCAGACTAAATCAGATAGGATACTTCGGGACATTGATCTTCTGGATGAGATCAATCAAAAAGCGAAATGTGTAGTGCAGATAACATTGACAACATTTGACGATGACCTGTGCCGGATCCTCGAACCGAATGTCTGTAACACCAAGAGACGCATAGAAGTTCTGGAAGAAATGCAGAAAAGGGGAATTCCGACAATTGTATGGCTTTCACCGATTCTGCCTTTTATAAATGACACGGAGGAAAATATAACCTCTATCCTGAACGAATGCGCACGTGTAGGCGTAAAGGGCATCATCGATTTCGGAATGGGACTTACACTCCGCGATGGTGACAGAGAGTATTACTACGCGGCACTTGATAAGCATTTTCCGGGACTTAAGAAGAAGTATATAGAGACGTACGGAAATTCATATATTATACCGAGCCCGAATGGGAGAAGACTGACGAAGGTATTTAAAAGTATCTGTAAAGAAAATGGAATGCTTTCGACACCGGAAGAATGCTTTGCATATCTGAATGAACTTCCGGAGAAGTATCAGCAGATGAGCTTGTTTGATATGTAATAAGGAGATTTGAAATGCGATTAGACGGATTTGGATTATTAGTAAATGATATGGCGGCGATGATAAGATTCTACAGAGATGTTCTCGGATTCGAGATTAAAGAAGCAGAAGATACCTCAAATGTTTATCTTATCAAGGATGATACGCTTTTCCTTCTGTATGGAAGGAAAGATTTTGAAGAGATGACCAATAGGAAATATGAATATATCAAGGGACTGAATGGTCACTTTGAAATTGCTTTATATGTAGATACGTTTGAGGAAGTAGATGCGGAATATAAGAAAGCAATTGAAAAGGGAGCGGTTTCCGTACTTGAACCGACCACAGAGCCTTGGGGACAGAGAACCTGCTATATAGCAGATCCCGAAGGCAACCTGATTGAGATCGGATCTTTCAACAAACCGTTCAGAAGCTGATCGGGATGTTTTGATGGTGAAATGCCAAATGCTTGCGACATTTGCTTGTAACAAAATGATCAGAAAAGGGGATACGAATATGCCATTCGATTATAAGAAAGAGTATAAAGAGTTTTATATGCCGAAGAATGTACCGTCCATCGTTACTGTTCCGAAAATGAATTATATAGCGGTGAGAGGCAGCGGCAATCCGAATGATGAGGACGGAGAATATAAGCAGGCCATAGGACTTCTGTATGGAATTGCATTTACTATTAAAATGAGCAAAAAGGGTGATCATCGGATTGAAGGCTATTTTGACTATGTGGTCCCGCCGCTTGAAGGCTTCTGGTGGCAGGGAGACGGAAGTGGTTCCGATGGTGCTTCGGTTATAGACTATGCTCACAAGGAAGAATTCAAATGGATATCGCTCATAAGACTTCCGGATTTTGTTACTGAGGAAGATTTTGCTTGGGCAGTTAAAGAAGCAACAGTTAAGAAAAAAACGGATTTTTCAAAAGTCGAATTTTTAACATATGATGAAGGACTGTGTGTACAATGCATGCACATCGGTCCGTATGATGATGAACCGGCTACAGTGGATGCAATGCATAAATATATGGAAGAGCAGGGGTATGTCCTTGATATCACCGGTAATAGATATCATCATGAGATATATCTCAGTGATGTGAGGAAGGTGTCACCGGAGAAGCTTAAGACGGTAATACGTCATCCGATTAGGCGAGCGGTATGACATAGATATCAATAGTTAATATCTGATGTTATGTCGGAAAAGAGGTATTTAGATTATGAAATATGAATGGATTGAAGAGTACCTGATGAAGAAAGCAGGAGTGACTAAGGATTTCCAGGCGGAATGGAACTGGATCCGATTTCATATCGGAGGGAAGCTCTTCGCCGCAATCTGCAGAGATGATCTCGACAAGCCGGTATATATAACATTAAAACTTGATCCGATTGAAGGTGCACTTTACAGAAAGAAATATGAGGATATCATTCCGGGCTATTACATGAATAAAGTTCACTGGAATTCGGTGAAGGCCGACGGAAATGTGCCGGATGATGTTGTAAAGGATCTGCTGGACAGCGCATATACAGTGGTTTTTGCCAGCCTCAGCAAGAAGCTGCAGAAGAAGATTATTGAAGATTCAAATCCGGATAACGGTTAATGTTTTAATAGAAAATAAGGGACAGATGGGAGAAATCATATTATGGAATTCGTATACATAAATAAAGATAATCTTGATAAAGAGCACATTTGCTGTGCCATAACAAATAATAAGGATGTGAAGGTGGCGTCGAAGAAGGCGTGGCTTGCAGACAGATTCGAAGAAGGGCTTGTATTCTTAAAAAGTGCGGAGCGCGGGAAATGTTTCATAGAGTATATTCCGGCGGAATATGCATGGGTTCCGATAGAAGCGGAAGGCTATATGTATATAGACTGTCTGTGGGTATCAGGTTCCTTAAAGGGACACGGATACTCCTCGGATCTTCTCACGGCATGTATCAAGGATAGTAAGGCGAAGGGCAAAAAGGGGCTTTGCATATTGTCGGCTGCCAAGAAGAGACCGTTCCTCTCCGACCCTAAGTTCCTTACTTATAAAGGCTTTAAAGTATCTGATGAGGCGGATAATGGCGTGAGGCTTATGTATCTGCCGTTTGATGAGACCGGCGCTGAGGAACCTGATAATCCGAGTGCGTTGCTACCGCATTTTAAGGATTGTGCGAAGCATCCGCATATAGATGACAAGGGATACGTACTGTATTATACTAATCAGTGTCCGTTCAATGCGAAGTATGTACCGATCCTTGAGGAGACAGCGAAGTCAAACGGTATTGCATTTAAAGCGGTAAAGCTTGAAAGCAGAGAGGCCGCACAAAATGCGCCGACACCGATAACAAATTATGCGCTGTTCCATGACGGAGAGTATATTACAAATGAGCAGATGAATGATAAGAAGTTTTTGAAGCTGGTGAATGGTTGATTTGCGTAAGCACGGCAGAGGTTAATGTAGATTTGTAGAATAGGTATCAATGTGTAAGCAAATGGATGCCACTAAGTGAATCGAAGAAAATATCGGAGGATTTACAATGGTAAGAGAAGCAAGAATAGAAGACCTGAATGCGTTACTGGAGTTATATTTGTTTCTGCATGAGGACAGCATTCCGGAGATGGATGAACATCTTACTAATGTGTGGGATATGATCATAGAGGACCCGAATCATCATTTGCTTGTGAATGAAATTGACGGAAAGATTATATCTTCCTGTGTGTGCGTGATCATTCCGAATCTGACGCGGAACGTAAGACCTTATGCATTTGTTGAAAATGTGGTTACACATGGAGACTACAGAGGTAAAGGCTATGCCACGGAATGCCTGGACTACGCCAAAAAGATTGCCGAGAAAGAAAACTGTTATAAGATGATGCTGCTCACCGGATCTAAAAAACCGGAGACGCTCAGGTTTTATGAAAATGCGGGATATAACAGTAGTGACAAGACCGCATTTATTCAGTGGATAAGTATGGAAAAATAATAGGGGGATTCACAGATGAAAAAATGGTATGACGAAGAATATGAATTTACAGTAGAAGTGATAGGTTACCTGCATAGTGATAAACCGGAAAGATATTGCCGTAACGGAGAAGAGATAGGTGATACTTATACCTGTACGTACGGATGTCCGGTAAATCAGGATGGATACGGAATCTGTTCGAAAGTGATGATGATGTTATATCCGATAATGGAAGCTGTGAGGAGCGGCGGTGATCTGGAAAATCTTGGAGGAGACGGAAAGTATACTAAAACAGTTGTATGTCCGGACGGTTGTGTAATATTCAGACTTACCGCAAAGCCTCTTGGAAATGAGAACTTCCACAAGGGCGGGTTCTATGATTATCCGGATGAAACTGTCTGATGCGGTTCAGAATAACAGAGGAATAAGGTTACTATCCGAAGTTAGTATTGCTTGCAGGTAAGCAATACTGGCCGTTCTTCATATTTACAGTGAATAATAACAGAAAAGGAAATTAGACGTGGATAAGTATATTGATATCAAAAACAAGATACTGGATTATGCAAAGAAGGATGAAGATATAAAAGCAATAATTGCTATAGGATCAACTACCAGAAATGATGTAAAGGCAGATGAGTTTTCAGATCTGGATCTTTTTATTGTGACAAGTAATACTGAGCCATGGTTTTCGGGGAAATATCCCGAACGCTTCGGAAATGTAAGTATATCATTTATCGAACCAACTCTGGGAGGCGGAAGAGAGCGAAGATGTATCTACGATGAAGATAAGGATGTAGATATGATAATCCTGACGCCGGAACAGTTTGAGGCAGCAGTAAGAGATGGTGTCGCAGGATGGGTTATGAACAGAGGCTATGATGTGTTATATGACTCGGCAGGTTATGAGGAACTTCTGAAAACAAGCATTAAGCAGGGCAGTTCAAATCCCGAAATGGATGAGGCTGCATTTACCAATATGGTAAATGACTTCTATTTTCATAATATCTGGGCTCTCAAAAAGTTAAGGAGAGGAGAACTCTGGGCTGCCAAGATGTGTGTTGATGCGTATCTTAAGAACTATCTTCTCAGAATTATAGAATTATATCGCTATAAAACTGCCGGTGCAGATGTATGGCACGACGGAAGATTTATAGATAAATGGGCAGGAGAGGATATCTTAACAGATCTGAGAGGATGCTTCGCACACTATGAGGAAGATGATGTTCGGAGGGCTCTTTTGGCAACGCAGAAGCTTTTCGAAAGACTGTCTGTAGAGGTTGCCGAAATCGAGGGATTTAAGTATCCGGAGATGGCGAGAGACTGCGCAAAAGCGTATACAGGGAATGGCAAATGATAGCAGAGAAACTGAAAAAAGCGAATGATCGGATAAACAGCGAAGAAAGTAGAGTCAAAGTAATCAATAGGGATATGCTGAAGTATATGGCATTAATTCTAATGGGCATCGGACATATGATTGCTTTCATCGGGATAAAGCATTTCACTTCTATTCCGAGACCTCTTTTTATCGTGCTTTTCTATGGGCAGTTTTTTGCTCCAACGGTATTCTTCTTCTTTATATCAGAAGGTTTCATATATACAAGGTCCCGAAAGAAATATGCGATCAGGCTTGCGATAATAGCTGTGATAACGCAGATCCCGTATTATCTTTGCGAGTTTAAAGAAGAACCTATATGGAGTATCCTTACAAACTGGAGTGTTCTGGCGAGCCTTTTTGCGGGCCTTATGGTTCTTATAGTATGGAATACCAAGTGGAAGCTTAAGATAAGAATTCCCATAATGCTGGCAATAACGGCAGTGACTGCACTTCTACATTTTGAATGGATGATATTTGCACCGGTTTCGATTTTCTTCATGTATATTTTTAGAAAAAAGCCGGTGGAGAGATTTCTGGCCTTTTTCGTTCTAATGCTGATACATCAGTTTGCCTGTAACGGCTTTTCTTTATACTTTAATATTCAGTCAGTCAGATATCTTGTAGCGGAAATGGCTGCGATGATAGTGATCACATTTTTCTATAACGGAAAGAAGGGACGTTTTCCTACATTTTCCAAATGGATATTCTATGTGTTCTATCCGCTGCATCTGCTGGTGGCGTACATAATAAAACTGATGATCGGTGCGTAGTTTTTCGTTGGTTGGATATTTTTCAAAGTAACAAGGACCGGCGGTGATTTCGTAAAGGAAATGATTTTGATTATGAAATTATCAACATGATTGGTGAACTCGAACGGGAGGTATAAGGTATGCTTCGTGATGAGATATTAAGTGAACTATATAAAAAGCAGGATATTAAATACAGGGATTTTCAGGGAAAGCTGATTCCGCCGAAAACGGTGGATGATATGATCGGAGTCCGTACGCCGGAGCTTAAAAAGTATGCAAAGGAGCTTCTGAAAAGAGAAGATGTTGGTGAATTTCTCGGGATACTTCCGCATGAATATTTCGATGAAAATCAGCTGCATGCATTTATCATTTCCGGAATCAAGGACTATGATAAATGTATGGCTGAAGTTATAAGATTCCTGCCATATGTAGATAACTGGGCAACCTGCGATCAGCTGTCGCCAAAGGTATTTAAGAAGAATCGTCAGGATCTTTTAAAGCAGATAAAGAAATGGATCAAATCAAAGGAAACATATACAGTAAGATTTGCCATAGGGATGCTGATGGAACATTTTCTTGATGAGGATTTCGATATCAAATATCCGGAAATGGTGGCTAAAGTCCGTTCGGATGAGTACTACATAAATATGATGATTGCGTGGTACTTTGCTTCAGCTCTCGCTAAACAGTATGACGCAGTTCTTCCGTTTATCGAGGAAAAGAAACTTGATAAATGGACTCACAATAAAGCTATTCAGAAATCTGTGGAAAGTAATCGCATAACACCGGAGCAGAAGGAGTATCTTAAAACGCTTAAGATAAAGTAGATAGATTAAGATTTCGAATAGCTGATAGTTATAGGAGATTTAGGATTGGAAAGACCAGAATTTGACAGCATCAAGAGCTTTGAAGAATTTAATAAATATTACTGGTACCGAGAGGAACTGATCAAGATATGTAAGGCTCGAGGCCTTAAGGCTGACGGCAGCAAGATTGAATTATACAAAGTGATAGAAGCATATTTTGCCGGAGAGAAGTTACTGCCACAGAGTAAGAAGAATAAGAAGTCTGGAGCCGGTCGAAAGAAGGTTGTAACGGAACTTACTTTGGATACCGGACTTATTGAATGTGGTTTTACATTTGGCCCGAGATTCAGGGATTTCTTCTCTAAGCAGACAGGAGAAGAAAGATTCAAGTTCAATGTGGATATGGTAGCAACTGCAAAAGCTGTAAAGAAATGTGGAGACGAAACATTTACATTAGGTGATCTGCTGGACATTTACTACGGAAAGAAAACCTATGCAAAGTATGATAAGTCGATGCTTCAGTGGAATAAGTTTGTGCACGACTTCTGCGCAGATGATGCGACTTTGGTTTTTGACGAAAGACTTAAAGCTGCGGCGGCACTTTGGAAGATAGTCAGAGAATCT
This sequence comes from uncultured Lachnospiraceae bacterium, assembly GCA_946405625.1. Lineage (GTDB taxonomy): Bacteria > Bacillota > Clostridia > Lachnospirales > Lachnospiraceae > Eubacterium_Q. The sequence goes on from CAMJHQ010000009.1 coordinate 112,165, forward strand.
GATAAGCCAAAAGTTTATTCGCATGAGCTGTTTGATAAGTACAAGGAAATTTTGTATGCAGAACGGTCGTGAACCTCTCATCACTAAAGTGACGAGCTTCTAAGAGAAACTATTCTCCGTTTA
>CAMJHQ010000010.1 GCA_946405625.1 uncultured Lachnospiraceae bacterium
ATTAGATCTCTTGAATCTTGATGATCACATATACTAGAAGAGTCTGATGATGTATGTTTGTATATGGGGGCAGAACTTTGGTTGACACTTACGTTTTACCTTCTGGAATGGTTTGCTGGAGTATGTTCATATATACAGGCAGAATCTCCGCATGCTCTTGATATGCCTTGAATGTGCTGTTATATATAAAACTAGGGCTGAAATCTCATCAACGAGCCTTCAGCCCCAATCATTATCATAGAAGTCAGTGTTACAGACTTCTATTTACACACTTCTAGTTAATACCACTTATTGAATTCTGAAGTTCCGTAATACTAGAATAAGTTTTATTACCCGCAACTAACATTCTATTAATAATTTCATCGACCAACTCATCATCCTCTATAAGGTAAAACATAATTGTATTACCATCCAAAAAAATAATACTTTTACCGATTTCGTCATGTAATAAAACATATCTTTCTTTATCTTCTTCCCAAATATAGGAGTAATTATTTATATCTTTCATTTTTAATCTCCGATCAATCCATTTATATTGAACCTAATATTATTCCCTCCGATAGGTATAATCTCAGAAGAACGTTGTTGCGATCCTATCTGTTGATATCTTCCCAGTAAAACCTTGTCTTGAGTGCTTGGATAAGCCGTACCACCTGGATGTGTATGATTAATCAGCATAATATCATCACTTATGGGAACATTAACAGAATTAATTGTACCAGAGTACAAATAATATTGCCCGCCACCGCCATTTATTCCATGTCCATATTTATACACTTGCGCAAACTCCACTCCGTATTCTTGCGTTAGAAATGTCATTTCCGCCGTAGTCAATCTTCTAGGTATTTCAATTCCACCACTTCCAGGAAGATTATATACATCCATTACTGGTGTACCATCTGACAAATACCTAGGAAATAATCCTTCGGATAGAGTACCACTTCCACCCTTGACAGAGAGTCTTTGACTTATGGTTATACAAGTATCCACCTCTTGCCTATCATAACCACTGCTTGCTGATACCCCTATCGAAAAATTGAGTATTAGAAACAGACTGACGACCATCATCAGCAGATACTTCAATATTCCCTTATTCTTGATGACAGCCACCTCCAGTCTCTGTAATACTTTCAGCCACTGCCATTCTATCACAGCAAATTAGATACCGCTATACTTCTACGACATATACTTCAAAAAGTTTAACTAATCTCCAATTCCTAAGATGCTTCTTTCGTTACATCACAGGAATCTGACACCTTATCTTCCTTACCTTCAAGAACTTCTGGCATTAAATAAGCTGTCTTATTCTTAAGCAAGGAATATATGACCTTGACCAGTTTTCTTGATATACATATCAGAGCCTGCTTCGGATTCTTACCTTCCAACAGCTTCTGCTCATAATAGTTTCTAAAATATGGATTCCTCGGCTTACCACTCGGAGATATTTGTATCTGCTGTACCGCCAGATAATAAATGGTGGCTTGTAGTCTGCGGTTTCCTTGCTTTGTTGCATAATCCTTATTCTTACCAGCAGAACCATACGGCATCGGTGCAATGCCAGCATACTGAGCTAACTTCTCCGAACTCTTGAACCGCCTCACATCACCTATCTCAGCTATTAGTTTCATGGACATGATTATCTTCATACCTGGCATAGTTGCAAGAGTAAGTCTAAGCTCCTTATATAATCTTTCCAATTCCGAATCAATCTCCGCAAGCATCATATCTGAATGCTGAATATCAGATATGATACCCCTTGTAACTATGTCTCTGGAATCCTGATACTCGCACAGCTTTGATGTATCTCCCGATACTATATCATAGATATTCTGACATACCTTTGTAGAACACTTGTTATGACTGATAGGTAACAGCTCTTCTCTGATATCACCAGCCGATACTCCAATCAAATACTTCCGAGATGGATATGTTTCGAAAAAATGAAGTGCTGTCGGTCTGGATATATCTTGAAAGAACTCTTTATAATAAGGATATGCCCTATGCAGTTGTTCATGTAACTGATTTACCAATCTCACACGCTGATTCATTATCGTATCTCTGCGATGTACCAACTGCTGAATCGACCAATATTCATCCAAAGGACAGGCATCTGGCAGTTTTACGAATTCATGTATACCTGCCATAGCGATTGCTCTCGCATCGTCCTCATCTGACTTGCGATACATGGCTCTATGCTTCGCTTGTCGATTAGATAATGCAGGATTGACATCTTTAACAATATAGCCTTTATCTATAAGCCATACAGCCAATGCTCTACCATATCCATAGGCATTTTCAAGACAATAGAAAGCCTCTGTATCTACCCCTTGTGACAGCTTTATCTTCTGAATACACTTCTTTACTTTGCGTTCCAACTTTGAAAAATCTGTTGGAACATTCTCAAATGTAATAGTACCCAACTCTTTACCACAGCTATCTAATACCATAGCTGTATGAGTCAGCTTGTGCAGGTCAATACCTACATAAATAAAATCTTGTAATCTCATAATAAAAGAAACCTCCTTAACGAAAAACTGAAAGCCTCAACTGTTAAGTCGTGAACAGGATTTATGCATAGCAACCTAATCCGACAAGGGTGGAAAATTCATATATTTCTTGTCGGTCTCAAAGTGTCTGATACAGAACAGCACCGCCGACTTTGCAGGAGAAAACACCCCACACATGAATGCAGGTAACTACCAAAGACTTACGAACCGCTTTGAAAGTTGTCGTGTATGTTAACTCTGGTTCAGACGCTATTCAAGTCATTCTTCAAATTTATCCAGAGTTAATACGAAAATCATTTTCAACAATCATTATACCAAACGCACTTTTTCACACATACCTCACAGAAGCCTTATTTCATGCACTTTGTGAGCGATTCAGAAGCCCAAATTTGACGATTACAGATGGGGATGGAGTAATTCGACAGGTTAATAGAAAACAGAGCAGATACGAGGTCGTGTCAAGCACTTTTTTCAAAATATTTGCAGGATTCCGACCACATCACAAAAACAAACTACCCCAGAGCAAAGAAAAAGCTGTAGTTACCTGTCATATAACAAGTAGCCTACAGCCTTTTCACTCTATCTTATATTTTCAATTCGATATTACATAAACGATTATCATGCACTTATAAAATTGACAGCAAGCCTTCCACCTCTATCACTGATATTTACCCCAGACACACGCTCTTAAGTATGACCTCTTCCATCTCCTTAGTTCCGATACCGATATATTTCTGCGTGGTATCCAGACTGGAATGCTGCAGAAGGTTTCTTACAAGCTCTATATTATAATCACTATTGATATAGGCATTCGTTGCAAATGCCTTACGAAAAGAATGTGTACCGATTCCATCAAGTCCCAGATACTCACAGGTTATCTTTAATAGCTTTGATACCACTCGCTCCGATATCGGAAATAGCTTCTGTGTAGGTAGAATATTATGAGCATTGGCATATTCCTGGATAAAGAGATACACATCTATGGGAATCGTATATCCTCTATGCTTGCCAGTCTTCTGCTCTGTGATATCAAAGCAGTACCTTTTGCCATCTTTCACAAGATTACACATACGAAGTTCCAACACATCACCGATGCGGATGCCGAGATTGTACTCTATAGTTAAAACTGTAGCTATCCTCTTGTTAGGCTGTCTTGCTACCCCATCATTATCTGTAAACCCTGTTCTGATCGTACTGACAATCAGCTTGAATGTATCTTCATCAATACACCTTGAACGCTTATTCATTATTCTCACCAATCCTTTCAATCTCGCATATAAATTTCAATAGATATATCTGTCGGAATCATGACCGTAACTGGAGCATTCAAAAATGGATGTCTTGCAACAGTTCCTATAACAAGGATTTCAAGTTCCTATGTTTTACAATCAAAATCAGAAAAGCCAGTAAATAAAGGATAGTTCCAATAATAACCATTATAGGCTCTCTGGTATCAGAAAACTTTGAAATGCCTATCATAACTAACCCGACAGAGAGATTAAAACAAAATCAGTGATACTGAATACACCTTAAGTATTGAAAGAATTCCTTAAAACAGCAGGAAGATATGAAAAGAGATTTTGACTACAGATAAATTTTTTATAATCATACTTCGCCCATTTATTATTTTCGGAACAACACAAAATAAAAGGATTTTTCCAATAAAATGCCTTGATTATAAAATCATGATGTGTAATTCAGCAAAAAACAAATCATATAATGCATCATATGATACCCCTATGAATCAGAAACAAATCAAATAATGCAATAAGTTCTACAGCCAGAGTTCCTATATCAGAATCCAAATCTCCAAAGCTTCATCAAAACTCAAAACAGATTAAGTCAGAGAATATCAATATCAGCTTAAAACAAAAGAAAGCTAATATTACAACAATTAAAGTAATACTCATAACAGTATCAGCTTATATGACTTCAAAGGAAGTAGAAATGAAAACAGCTTCAGTTATTATGAAAACAGCTACTGAAAGCATGCAATCAAAACAATTACAATCTTAGCTACACCAGCAATTACAACTACTCTCACCCTCAGACGTCTTCCATTTTTAAAAAATTTCTCACCGCTACAACTGACCGAAAATACTATTGATGTAAACGACGGATATTATATAGCAGAAAGAATATCGGTTGTGATAACTTAGGAAAATCTTCACTTTAGATTCAAATTATCAGTATTCCAATACTGTTCTAAGTTATAACTTTTTTAGCTCCGAATATTTTCAAAATCTCAGGTACATCCGCATCCATTGGTCTGATATTTGATTCATCTGGCACAGTTCCACTTAGTCCACGCTTACAGACTTCCTTGATTTTCCACAATGGGTCTATTGGCTTAACAGGCTTATCTTGCACTTTTGCTTTATCAGTCTTTCTCCAATATCTGCCAGAACCAGTACCCTTTCTTTGATAATACCGCTTATCAACAATATTGCCCTTTTCTTTATCGCCGATTATAAAGGACTGTCTGAAAGACAAATAATAATTCTTAAGCTTATCCTTGATATCCTTATTCGAAAGATACTCTACTGTAGGTCTTTTCATTCCTCGACTACAAGAGTATAAAGGCATACCTGTTGGATAATATTTGAGTCTTTCTCCTTTGATAAATTTTTTATTTACTCCACCTACATTCTTTGTAACTATATCTGCGTTAGATACCCCTTCTTTTGATTTTTCAAGCTGTTCTCTCTCATACTCCGACAGAATATCAAAGCTTATATCCGCAGAATCATCACTGTTATTATCATCTACATATTCTACATCCGAAAGATATGCTCGGAAATATAGAGCAAGCGTATCTGCATCAAAAACCTTATGAGTATCTGTCATACCATAACCCCATATATCAGCAATATCCTGATTGCTGATATAAGGAGCTTTTGAATCAAATATCAGAATCAGATGAATATGCCACGCATTACCATGATTCTCGCCTTGCGGCTCGGCTACTGCGATAAATTTGAAATCAGACTTTGACTCTGGTAGCTTCTGTTTCTTCAGATAACTGCGGAGCTTACGCAGGAATGCTTTGTTGTCTTTGAACACTCTTTTGCAGTCGGTCATTTCTTCTTGATAAGTAAGTGTTATCCACTTACAGTTTGCAGGATTGGTTGCATTGCACCGAATCAAATCCATAAGAGAGTTTATGCTCTTCCGAACACTTTTCGGTGACTGAAAACGGTTTTTTGAATGATTACGCTTTCTCACCTCGCCTGTCGATAAATCCACGAACTCATCCTTGGAAAGATTTTTAATCGGACACTTTTTGTTTTTGCCAGCAGAAAAAGTAACCTGTGCTGTGTTACCTGCCAACTTAAGCGATACTTCGGCATTCTGAGCGATATAAAGCTGATTTGAATTAATAGAACGAATTTTGGTCATAAGAAAACACTCCTAACAAAAATAATTTTGTTAAGAGTGCTTTCATATCAGCTTATTAGAACTAAACTTTAAATTGTCTTTCAATAATTTTCTAAAGTATTCCTGACTTGGGCTAAAACCGCTATATCTTGCTCGTTACTACCGCAACTCGCTACCCTCACCCTCATCGACTATTATTAGCACAGCTAACAGGCGATTCGGGTTCGGGATGGTGGTTAGATTTAGTTTAGTTGGCCTAGAGAGGGGAGAGGTTGGTGGTGCTAAAGTATTGATATATCATTAAATATATTTCAGAGCTAAATCTGAACTTAGATTTATTCCATTTTCATTACATATCTCATACCAATTGTAAACATCAGCAAAATGAATTTTATCCCATTTTTCATACAATTCATTAATTGAATTGGCAATTTTTATACCAAAAACACCTACATCTTCCCAATAGTTGTAAATCTTACTTTCAGAATAGTCGTATATCTCATGATCATAAAACCTAATACTTCCATCTCTTTTATCAAAACAAAATGCATCCCCAGTAGCAAAATTAAATAGAGGATACCAATTTATTATCGATTGATATACCTTTAAATCATCAAGTTCTATATTATATATATCTTCCATAATTCCCACAATTTCTGCATGTTCTTTCTCTAAATCTATATACGGGACAAAATTAATTTCCCCCAAATACTTCCCCTCATCGAACCATACTAAATTGAATTTTTTATAATGTTCATAAATATATTTTACATTCTCATTAACACCTATTCCTAGAATGTTATCTATTTTGATATTATACATTTCCTGATTACAACAACTTAGTTCATATCTTTTTTCCAAATATGATTTCAACATTTCAAAATAATTGTATTGCAATTTATTTTCCTCCTTTATGAAATGGATGTATTTCATAACCACTCAATCCAAAATCATCCATCATTTTTCCTGCGAATTGAAAAATATCTTTAGCTGTAGCATCTGGATGATTATCTATCCATTCCATCCAAAGTGGGTTCCAGTCTCCTTTTCCATGAATTGAATTCATATGCATGCCTTCTTTTCCTGAAGAAACAGTAATTGTATACTGGTCCACATCTATTCCTCTTTCTGCAATAAAATCTGCATACGGCTTACTCTTCCCTCTAAATTTAGGAATAATGTGATGGTCAGCGGTTTTACCTGATATATATTTTGATGTTTCTATTAACGGTATATTTGATTTACTTCCACCCTTAATCTCACTTCCACTCGTTGGAGGTGGCGCCATACAATCATTGTGTACGAGAGCGCCAATATCGCTCACATAATATGTATGCCAATCCTCTACCTCAAAGTTGTATACATATATCGGTTCATCAAGATATTCATATTCTATCTTTTGAACTTCTGCAGTTGTTCCGTCAAGCTGTCTTATCTCATCGCCAGGTTGCAGATCACATGCATACTTAAAGCCATATCCTTCCACATAAAATGGATGCTCTGTAGTGGTTTCTATAGTTGTGTTTTCTATAGTCACATGCACTATAAGGGTTTCTTCATGAATAAAAGTACGCTTTACTTTCTTTAATCCGACTTCTCCGGTTTCGACATCGCAAGCATAGACCTCATCTCCTGCCTGAATATCTTCAATATTCTTATCGCCTTCAGCTGTCTTAATTCTCGTTCCGGCAACGAAACAACCAGCTAATTCTGTTTTACTCTGCTCTATTAATTCGGATTTTCTAGTATCTTCCGGTGGTGTTTCCCAAGCGATCACCTCATCATTGACAACCCTGCCATATACTACTGCTTCTGTTGCCCTATAATATGAATTGTAATCCTTCAGCATCATCATTCCGAACGATGTTGTCATTGCAAGGTATGAAAATGTCTCTCCTGCATCTCTAATGAAGTTTTCATCTAATTCTGCGCCACCTATTACATATGTATCTATCAGCCCTGCCAATCCTTTTCCTGACTTTGCTAAAGCTGTAAAAGCAGCTGTTGATGTACCTAAAAACTGAACAGCACTTCCGACTATCTCTGCCGTATGTTCGGAACCTGTTATAAACTTGGCTATTGTTCCCGATCCGCCATACAGATTCAATGTAGGCAACGCAAAGATAAGGCTTTCTACTCCTTTTTCTACTTCACCTTCTCTGAAATATTTGATTGAATTTGCTATATCAAATACATAACCTATACCCGGTAATGCTCCGAGTATATTCAGCTTGGTATGTGTATCAAGTCCTGACCATACTTTTCCAACTGCTCTTACAGTTCTGTTTGCTGCTCTTAGAGTATTGTTGATCGGATCTGACATGAATGTTGTCAGTGCATGGTAGTTACCTTCTATTGATGCAAGCGTATTGAGCATCTTGCTCAGTCCAAACGGATCAAGATAGTTTACAGGATTTCCCTCAACATAACTGTATCTGTTAAGACTCTGACTTTCCAATATGCTTCCACTAATGATATCCCGATTTATGAAGCGCTTGATATCAGTGTTGTAATAACGCTGACGCATATATAAAAGCCCGTTACTGTCTGTTGATACTCCATACTCACCATTATAGAGATACCTTACCGGTGATTCTGCTTCACTTAAATCAATCTCATTAAATCTCTCATCATATGCACCAAGGAATTCTCCAAAGGTTCCATAATCAAAATATAATGTGATCTTTCCTGTCTTATCCGTAATATATCTTGTACTTCCCAGATGATCGAAATGATAAATCCTTACATCGCCATGAAGATCTGGATCAGCAGCATTTGATATATCAGACTTTATACTACTGTCAGCAGTGGTTCCGTTATCTGAAACTGTCACATCATAAACGAGGCCGGTTCCATAATATAATCTTGTGACAGACTTGCCGGTTGTTAATATGTTTTCATTTTTCTTATCGCTTCTTCTGATCTCGAGAGTCCTGCTGAGAAGACAAACACGATCCGTTACATATTGTTCGTAGTATTCATCTGACTCAGCTGATATTCTTATATTCTCTGCATCATACGAATATCTGACACCATCTGCTTCTATCAATCTGTTTCGGCTGTCATATTTGAAGCTGACCATCTTTCCGTCCAGCGGTCCGTAAACCATGTTTCCGTCTTCATCATACTTAACTTCCGAACCGTTATATCTGATGAGCCTGTTTGCCGCATCATACTCCATAGATGTTGTAACAGACGATGATAACTCTTTATCATCTGCGGTTATTTCATCCTTTTCTTTTTGTGTTTTATAATCATTATCTACGGTTTCTTTAACAGCTGTGATATTGCCATATTCATCATAAGAATATTCATACCTCTGAAGAGTCTTTCCTGAGGCAGCTTTATCTTCTCTTATCGTTATATTGCTTCTTTCATCATAAGTAAAAGTTTCGACAGATCCGTCAGGTCTGGTTGTAGTAATCTTTCTGCCCTGCCTGTCATAGCCGTAAATAGTCTTTCTGCCCGAACCATCTGTCATTTCAGCAAGTGTTCCATCCGGATTATATGAATATCTGACTATTTCTCCACCAGGATATGTAATCGACAGGATATTTCCAAGCTCATCATATCCATACTTTAACGTGTTTCCGTTACAATCTGTGAAGCTTGAAACTCTGTCCATTTCATCATATGTTCTTGTTATAGTTCCTGACTTATCGCTGACAGTAAGAAGATTTCCGTTTGCATCATAACTATACTTAATAACGCCTTCTGCATCATTAAGCTCTGTCAATCTTCCGCACTTATCGTAACTGTATTCCGTTTTATTTCCTCTTGCATCTATCAATCTTACAAGATTACCGTAAGAGTCGTATTCATATTGGGTAATATTTCCAACCGGATCCTTCACTTCGGTCAGATTGCTTGATCTGTCATACGAATACTCTGTAACTCCACCCATTGCATCAGTCACCGAAGTCACCTGTCCGAGCTTATCGTATTCCTGAGAAGTAATCTTACCCGCAGGATCGGTAACATTGATCAGACGTCCAAGTTTATCATAGGAATATGAATAATTCTTTGAAGTAACGTCTTTGTTATCTTCTGAAACCAGACAGGAGGTCACATGAACAGGATTTCCACAAATATCATATTCATATTTTACGCTGTTACCTATATTATCGGATTCTTCCGAGATGCGACCCATACAATCATATTTGTATTCGGAATAATTGCCAAACTCATCTTCGACTTTTACAAGTCTTCCGGCTATATCATATGAATATGATGTTTTCCTTCCTGATTCATCTGTTGCCGATACAAGCAGCCCTGCTTTATCATAAGCATAAGAATATTTGATTTCTTTTCCACTAACCTCTGTTCGTATATCAGTCACGTTGCCTGATAGATCATACTTTTGTTCAACCTTTAATCCGTTTGGATATGTTATATCAGAGCATCTTCCAATCTGATCATAACCATATATTGTCTTATTTCCATTCGGATCAACTGCGGAAATCATATTTCCGAAAGAATCATACTCATAAGTTGCTGTATTTCCGAGAGGATCTGTTTCCGAATTTATAAGTCCTATTGAATTATATGTAACCGACGACGATATTTCACCTAATGAAATCTCTGATATATCTTTTCCTGTATAAGCTATGTCAGTTTCTGCTCCGTTTGACGCTATTATCCTAGTCAGTTTTCCATCATCGTCATAACCATAACCTGTTACATTACCTATAGCATCTGTAATTTCAGATAACATACCCTTGTCATTATAGGATAATGTCTCAACCGAACCATCAGAATAAGTTACACTTCTGACCTTTCCAACTTCATCGTAAGAATATTTCTCCGAAGTACCATCAGCAAATTCTTTTTCGATAAGTCTTCCGATCATATCATAGCTGAGACCTGTTTCTGAACCATCCGGATATTTTATTACTGTACATCTTCCTGATGCATCATAGCTATAACTTATAGTATTACCCAATGGATCAGTTTCTGTAGTTACAAGTCCGAGAGAATTATATGTATATCTTGTAACCCCGCCCAGAGGATTCTTCACACTGATCAGCCTGTCCATGGCATCATAAGTATATCGGGTAACGCCTCCCGCAGGATTTGTAACCGAATTAATATTTCCATAGCTGTCGTACGTAACACTAACAGATGCACCTAATTCATTTGTATATGATGTAAGTCTTCCTTTATCTGATGTAAAGCTGCATTTACCTCGTCCCTCAGTTTCCATCGAAACAAGTGTACCTTCATCATCATATGCATATCTTACCGTATTTCCATATAATGTTCCTTCGATCAGTCTTCCTTTATCATCATAAGAATAATTTGCCTTATTCTCCAACTCAGGTTTTTCTGATTCACTAATCGATGAAACTTCAATTATATTTCCGGATTCATCATATCGAAGATTAACATTATCACCTGTAGATTGTCGTACAGATGTCATTTTTCCGGATTCATTATATGAGTAATCTGTCCAAGAGCCATTAGAATTCTCCAAATGGATAAGATTATCATCCGAATCATATACATAACTGACATTTCCTGTCTTATCTTCTCCATAAGTTATAAATCCATGATTATTACTGATTATGGTGGTTATATCTGTAATATCATCATGTACTGATGTAACAACAGTCTTCAGTCCGCCATCGGTTTGCTCATTATAATCAAATCTCAGTATTGTACCGGCAGAATCAATCTGACTTTTAACCCTTCCGATATCATCATATGAGTTTTCAACTATGAGTTCACCCTCATTATCTTCCGATCTTGTCATAAGATGATAACCATTGGGGGAATCGTAGTTATAAGATATTTTTTCACCCAAAGGATTCGTAATGCTGATAAGATTACCCTTTTCATCATAATCAAATGCAGATACTCTGCCTGCATTATCACTTACTGATCTTAATAATCCATTACTGTCTTTAATAAGAATAAGTGTATTACCGGATATTTTTTCTGTAACCGTTTCGGTTATTCCCCCATCAGCATTTTGTAAATACGATATATCGGTAATACTTCCGCTTTCAGATATATATTGAGTCAAACGACCATCAGAATCATATATAAATCGAGAACCTGAAGGTACTTCCAGCGAATATGAACCATCTCCATGTCTCGTTAGATTATATCCATCTGTATTTGCCAAAAAGCTTACATATCTCACATCAGAATCCGTATCAACATCTGACAAAACAATTCCTTCATCATCTAATCGACCATAAAGAGAGCCTTCTTTAGACTTTTCACTTATGAATGGAACACATACGTATGGATTGATATAATAATGCAATATGCCATTCTTTTCTTCAATCCATGTATCAAAATCATTATACCAGCCATAACCACAGGTGTTTTTTATCATGTCCGTATCTTTATCCGCATCCGTAACTGTAGCATATTCATCTAAAGTTTTTATATCAGAATCCGACTCAGATGCCTTCTTTGCATTTACATCTTTATCAGCATCAGTCACAGAAGCCTTATCATCACATAAAGCTGCAAATCTTGAATCATACTGCATATCAAGAGAAAGTATATCTTTTCCTATAAATCCAAGAGCTGTATAACTATCAGTGAAAGCACCCGACGTAAGATCTACCGGATCTCCCAATACTATGTTTTCGTCCTTACCCTTCCATACTGTCGAAATATACTTTGAAATATGCGAATCTATCGGTTTTACTATAACTTTAACACCCGGATTATACTCACTTACAGCAGTAACAACATAATTCTTAAGTTCATAAAATTCCTTCAGATGATCTCCTGTAAAAATCTCTCTGGATTTTTCAGCAGATAAACACCATGTTCCATATATAGTCTGACCGGGTAGAAGTGTCGGAATCGTTATCTCGTCATCACCACTCAGTACAGGCATCTGATATATCTGTTCTGATATCGGAATAACATAACTCCTTCCTTCAACACTTTCTTCAATGCTGGTTATCACACCTGTCTCGGGATTCATAATATGAACCGCTGTCTTTTTTGCCGGTTCCTCTCTATCACCTATACTGGTCGTAAAATTATATAATGGCTCATTACCATTATTCGTTATTGCATACTGAATATAATACTTTTCTCCGATATATGCAGAAGATTCAGGCATAACAAGTATCTCAACGTCCGCCTGTTCAACTTCCATTTTCTGTTCAGCTATAAATGATTTCTCAACATGCACATTAAAAGGCATGAGTGTACCGCCGAATTTTGCTTTGATACGATATGATCCGGATCTGTCACCTTTTATTATCCAGCTTACTCGTTTCTTTTCCTGTCCATTTATATGTCCCATGTCAACTTCTTCAGTATCTGCTGATATTACTGAACACGATGGATCATCATTTCCAGATCCAAGGTGCACTAAACTAACACCCTGAGGCAGTTCTATAGACCCCATGGCGTCTTCAATTACATATTTGCTGTCAGCAGCATTAAAGATGGTCAGATTAGCCGAATACATGGTCTTAAGCCATGATACCGTCTGCGTAGTCTGAAGTACAACAACTACGGGAACAGGTTCCGGTGCAGGAACACCGATCATCATCACATCCGAAATATAAGGACCTCTTATATCCCCTGGTCCCTGACCTCCTTCTCCAAAATAAACCTCTGTTCCACCACCTGACTTATCGATATCATTTCCTTTAATTTCAATTCCACCCGGAATTTCATCTACAACTACAGGAATTGGTCTTTTCTCAAAGGTAAGTGAAGTCGTAAATGTAAATGTATTGAGATTAGCCGGATCGCTTAAATCCACTCCTGATTCAATTATTTCTTCAAGAGTCATACGATGTATCTCAAAATCACCCTGAATCACTTCACCGCTGGCAAGAGAAATAATACATTCTTTTATTTCGCCACCGATTATTTCAGCAGTCTGTTCTGAAGGAAGATAACCTTCTTTATATGCAGCTATTTTATAATTCCCGGCTTTATAAGCCAGATAAACCTCTCCGCTTCCATCCGTCATATAGAAGCATTCATTATCTCCGGGTGCATTAATATAAACATAGGCATAAGGTATCGGGCATCCGGCGGAATCTTTCACAACAACCTTGCAAAAACCTGAATTATCATCTTCCTTAACCTGAACAGGTATAACCTTATAACTGCTGTTACCAGACGTATCGGTAACCGTAAGTTTAATGCTATAGTTTCCCGGATTGTCATATTTATATTCTGTGTTAGCTCCATCAAGAATGATTCCATTTCCCATATCCCAACTGAAGCTCTTAATCTTTACATTATCCGTTGATGCACCGGCTGAAAGTGCAAAGCTGTAACCAGCTATAGAAGTGATCTTTTCTGTCGTATTTATAACCGGAGCAACCTTGTCTGGTATAAAGGCTTTATCGTCAACTATATTGGTCCAACTATAATTTCCGTACTTATCATATAGTTTGGCAGCATAGCTGTATCTGACTCCTGATACAACAGTTTTATCCTCATAACCTGTATGAGAAACCGATGTTCCGATTTTCCGAGCTTTTATCATAAAATCAAAATCGGTTGGTGCATCATCACTCTCACACCTATATATTTCCATATAATCAAAATCAGAAGAAAACTCTTCATCAAGTCTTAGATTAATAAAACATTTGAAATCATCAGGCATATTCGGATATATCATTCCTGTACAAGGTGTCTTGTCTATCTTGAAAGTTCGGATAAAATCATCACTTCGATTTCCAGATTTATCCAAAACAACAAATCTGAAATCATATAATCCTTCCTCATAATCCGAAAAATCCATATGAAATGAACTCTGTGCATATCGTCCTGAATGATTAACTCTATATATCTCTGACCATGTATTATCTACGATTTCATATTCGTCATCTGCCTTATCAACGATTTGAGACGTTTTATAATCCGAGCAATGTCTGATATATACGATCAAACTGCATAGCTCAGTATTATCAGAAATAAGATATGTAATTTCTGAACTCTGTCCCACAGAAGAATTTTCCTGAGGTGATATTCCTTTTACCTCGGGATTTATATTATCCGGGTTGGCAGTAACACATATAGGATCAGTTCTATTACTGATATTCCCAGCTAAATCAATACATTCGATCTGATAACTATAAGACATACCACTTTTAACGGAAGTATCATACCAGTTTAGATCTTTTGTCTCACCAACTTTCCTATATACGCCAAAGCTATCAGAATCCTTCTTCTTTTCCGATCTGTAAATACGGTATTGACATATATCATCTTCTTGTTCACTTTTATCCCATGAAACCTCTATATTACCTTCATGAACAGTCACCGAAAAATTATCAGGAACATGCGGAGCAGTTCTATCAATTATATATTCAGCAATGACCTCTTTCTCACCCTCCATAAGTGCATTCATATTTCCTGAAGCATCAAAGCACTCAGACTTTATATAAATATGGCCTTCAGGAAATTTATCTACATCTGATATATCAAAATGATTTCTGAATTCATATGTCGAACCAGAACCGCTTACACGTGCAATCTCGCTAAAATTATATCCATCAAAAGAATAACTCCATAGTGCATCCGAAAGATCGGAATTATCTTTTGCAGAAATTTTTAAGTCTATGCTATTTTTAACTCTGCAAGGTGAAGGACTTATGCTTGTAATCACCGGAGGTATATAATCATTTACTGTTTTCACGGTAACTACATCTGAGTATTCACCTTTATTACCCAGATCATCAACTCCCATAACTCTGAACTTATATTCTTTTTGAGGTTTAAGACCGTCTGCAATGTAACCGGTATGATCATATTCCTTATATATTTCTGAAAATTCTCCATTATCTCCCATCACCTCAACGGAAAAATATGAAAAATCATTTTCAGTTACATCATCCCACATTAGTTGAACATATGTAGCACCCGTTTTGATATCTGTAATATTGATTTGGGAAATACCTGTATTATCGACTACATATCGTCTAATAAACTCTTTATCACTATGATTCCCTGAAGCATCAACCGCTTCGGCTTTTATCTGATATATTCCATCCGGAAGATCCAGAGTATTCCACTCGGTTGAAACATTGATTACAGGCGAAGGCCTTTCACATCTTGTGTTATTAATCTTTATCCAGTTTCCGGCTAATAACTCAGATGACAATGCATCAGTCACTGATAATATATTATCTTCGTTCTCATCTGACCATCTGTAAAAGAAAACAACTTCATCGGAAGCTTTATTATCTTCTGCTACTGCATTAAGACCTACTTTTCCCGAAACTCTTCCCGCAGATGGACTCAAATTAATAATTTCGGGCAGTACAATATCTTTTCCCGCAGTAACTTCAACAGAAGAAACATCACCGTTTTCAACGTCGATCATATTGCCATTATTATCAACTGCAACTACTTTATATATGTATGTCTGTCCTTCTACGGTATTTTTATCCTCAAATGTTTTATCATTAACCGATGATGTCGAACCCAGATAAGTATCCTTTGATTCAGCTCCTACATTAACCCGATATATTTCATAATGATCAACATCTGAATCCTTAGTCGGTCTATCCCATGATAAAAAGATCACACCGCTTTTATTTTCCGCTTTTAAGTTTTCAATTTTATTTGGTGGAATATTATCGATGTAATATGTTACTTCTTCTTCAACAGAATTACCGTCAATATCAGTTAAAGTAAATCTTACTTTTACACTTGATTGTGTAATGACTGAAGTGTCAAATTCACATGATAAATTCAGCTCCTTATTTAAACTCGGTTTATGAGTCAAAGCAGCTGTATTTATCATTATCCAATTATTGTCTTCATCTAGATATTCAATATCAAGTTTATTTGCTGAATAGTATCCGTAGTTTTTAAAATAAACCGTTAATCTAGCATTTTCGTTATTTATTTCACTGTTATTATTTGGTATTACTTTGTTAATAACCGGTTTTGCAACAGCAGTTGAGATTCTTTCGCTCTTATCAGACCTGTTTCCAGCATCATCATAAGCTTCAATCTTATATTCATAAACAATGTCATTATCCGGATCAACACTATCATCCCTGAATATAATCAATGAATCTTTAAGCTCATATTCAATATCAGGAAGCAAATCTCCGTTTCTATAAACATTATAACCTGCTACACAAACATCATCATCGGATTCATTCCACGATATTGTAATCGATGACCCGCTTTTGGACTCAATAGCCAAACCATCAGGTGCTGACGGAGGCGTTGTATCTTTCGGAATCGTCACATTAAGAATACTGGAAACCGGAGAAGTATCACCATATTTGCCAAAGGACACAACCTTATATTCATAACTACTATCAGGTTTGACAGTATTATCAACAAAGAATCTGTCTGCTGTTACACCGATCAAAGAATTATCACGATATATATTGTATCCCACAGCTACGCTATCAGAACTATCTTTAAAATGAATTGTTGCAGAATTCACGTTTATATTATCTGCCCTAAGATCTGAAACTGCATCGAGCGGCTTATCGTCGTATTCATATAATATTTCATTTGCAATTTTCTCCGGATCGCCAGATAATTCAAACTCCGATTCACGTCCTCTGAGTATGAGAGTATTAATTTTAGAATCATCATACTTTGATTCTTTAATCTTAATTGTTTTATCTTCTAACGGATTGATTATAAATTTATGATCACCTGATGCATAAAAAGCAGAAGCATATGTCAAATCAAGATCAGAATTCAACTCAACTGTTCCTGATGTAAGTCTTGATCCACGTGCTCCATAATATTGAAATGAACCAGTCAGTCCAATATAATCACTATCTGACTCCATTACAAGTTTGCCTAGATATGTATTAAATGACAGATCATGAGCAAATAAACTATATCCGTTAATATCAAGTTCATTTTCTACTGTAAGATTTCCGTTTATTGTCAAGTCCTTTTCAAGTATATCTTTTCCGACCAAACGGATATTCCCATAATAATCACCTTCAACTATATTAAGTGATGGTACCCTTATCCAAGCTAAATTACTTATATTGGTCGAAGCCAGTTCATCAGTCACTGTAAAATTACTATTTTTAATTTCAAGATATCCTGTATTGCTGATCACAAGTGATGGAATGGTTGAAACACCTGAGCCTATAGCCTGCCTTCCTATACCATCCATAACAATCTTTACATTTTTACCTAGAAGTAAGCCCGAACTTGCATCAAAATCTTTTCCAACATATATAGTTCCCGATTCAATCTCTGTGTTTTTACTGTTATTATACAGATTCAGACTCCCATCAACATCAAGGACATCCCTGTCACTTGCCATAACAAGAATTCCCATTCCGCTACTGTATATATATCTGTTAGTCCCCTTATCCAGTTCTTTAATCTGTTCCTTCAGATCACCTTTTACGATAAGCTTTCCTCCATTGAACTTAATAATTCCGTTCATATGATTAAGATTACCGTTTACTGTAAGTGTATGACCATTAAGATCAAGTACGCCATCAACAAAATAACTATCTCCATCGTACTCTATGTCTGAATCAAGAATTCTATCCTCAATTATATTTTCATATGCGTATGTAAGTTTGCTTTCATTACGAATAATCTCATCATAAAACAATATAGATTTGCTGTTCACACCTATACTACTTTTATTCTTTAATTCCAGTATTGCAATATCAGCCTTATTATGTGTATCAATTGTCTGCTTGCCGTTACCTGATAGAATGATTTTATTCTCTCCATCAGCTTTGAATCCGCTATTTAAGTCAACATTACCTTTAACTTCTATAACTCCTTGGGATAAGGAACCTATTGAAGGTGTGCTTGTCCCTGTATAGTTAAATGATGATCCGACATAAATATATGAATTCCTATTATTTAATACAAGACCGGATAATGTTAAAGCCTTGGAAACGCTAAGCTTGGCATTACCGATGGTTGTTATTCCGGTAAGATTTACACTACCTTTTACTGTTACATTATTATTAATTGTCGCTGCTCCTGTCATATTGCCACCGACAGTAAGCTCTCCGTTTATTGTAGAAGTCCCATTGAGATTTCCACTGAGGTTAATTGTGCTATTTAAAGTAGATATTCCACTAAGATTTCCATTTATTACTGTATCTATATAGAAATTAGGCTTGCCGTCAACATTACCGTTTATTGTCAGTTTACTATCATCAGACTCAATATCATCACCATATATCCTGTCAAAAACATTATTACATGTAATATCTGCATTTATACGATTACCTTCGATATGGGCTCCTTTATTAAGTGTAATCTTATTCTCAAACACTGCATTACCCGGTTTAATAGACGAAGTTATGATTATATCACTGCCTGATATAGTATTATTACCGTTTTCTGATTCCTCAACATACAAATTTGATAGTGTAATAAATCTTCCATTTCCACTTGTAATATTACTTTTCAGTATATGATCATTGTCCGTCAGGATAAGTTTTGAGTTGCCGGTAGGATAAAATCCATATATACCGCTTTTGGCATCAACAATATAATCACCGGATAATCTTATAATTCCATCTGTAATTTTTCCATTATTATTCTTTGTGATAGAATTATAAAAACTACCTTCAATCTCTATACTGTCTTCCGGATCATTCATTATGATTGATGATTCGGATGTGTCATAAGTATAATTTCCTTCATCGCCTTTTCTTATCTGCTGTCTCAGATTTCCTTCAACGATAAGTTTACCATTATTGATATCAAGGGCTCCACCCATCAGAATAAGATCACCATTTACTACTTTCAAAGTGTGGCCATCTAAATCCATTATTCCGTCAATAATAATCAGATCTCCATTATATTCCAGATCGTTATCAAGTTTATATCCATCTATCCCCGACAGTCCATCATATCTGAAGTTACAATCGTGATTAATTAAGGAATCCTTGTTAAATACAGTCTTTGCAACAACACCGGCATCACTATGATTATTTAATTCAAGTGTAGCCAGCTTACATCCCCCTCCTATGTCAACTGTCTGCAATCTATCTCCGTTAAGAATAACCCTGTTCTTATCGCTGGCATAAAATGAGTTATTACCCGTTATAAAATCTCCACCGACATAAATGGTTCCGTTTCGATAAGATCCTCCTGCTCTACAGATAAAATCACCACCGATTTCTACTACTGCATCTTTATTTTTATTATAAAAATGCAACGATAAGCCTTTAAACTCGGCATTACCATTAACAAACATTTTTGAATTATCATAAAGATTTACTTCACCATAACCTGTGATTCCATTTTCTTTATTTCCTATATAGTTACCCTCTGTAATAAGAGTTCCATATAAATCAAAATAACCTACTGAATTAATATTTTTCTTTACGGTCAGATTTCTGCCCCTATCTATTGTAATACCGCCGACACAATCCAGATTACCACCTATGGTATAGTTATAATAAAAATATCTTTCACCTATACTAATATCTCCGGCAAAACCGGAACCTGAAAGATCTACATCTTTTGAATCTATGATAATCCGGCCTTCAAATTTATCATCCATATCAGAAGTTAAACCACCCATAATTCTGAGTGCTGTATCCGCATAAATCGTCCCTTGAGAATCGAGCTCAAGTTTTCCGATTTTCAGTTCATCCAAGTTATTAGCAATTATCTTCTGATCTGCCTCTCCATTCATATAAATCTTCAGATTTTTCGAACACACAAATGCTGTTTTGGAAGAATCTTCACCTATTTCAAGATTTCCTCCAAGTTTAATTGTTCCGCTTGTCAGATTTCGAGTATTATCGGCCTTTGACCATATAACAAAATCTTTTGAAATGATGACTTCATCCTTATCATAACTCATGATAAGTGATGCTCGACCATAATTATATTTTTCATTTTCACGATCCTCATCGCTGCTAAAGCTCTGCATTCTGTAGGATCCCTTTATATCTAGTGTACCATTATTCAGAATTACTTTTCCCGACATCTGAACAAAATCACCTTCGATTGTAAGCTTATGTCCTTTAAGATCAAGATTCCCCTCTGAAAGAACCAGATCTCCTTCTATTATTTCATCATCCTCAAGTGTCCATCCGGTAACTACATTAGTTGCACCATAACTAAAATTATAATTATTCCCTTTTAAAGTATCATAAGAAATTATAGAATCGCTGATTATTCCTTCTGTACTATGATTTTCAATTTCCAGAATTTTAATGTTTAACTTATCTGCATTCTTTATTTCCTGTAATGAATCTCCAGAAAGAATAAGTTTATACGCATATACCTTGCTATCACCGGTTATCTCAATATTACCTTTAATCTCAAGCACTTCACATGCATCACCAACAAAAGTAAGACCATTTGTAGTATAGTTACCATATATGCATACTTTAGATGATGACTGCTGTGATCGAAACGTTATATTAACGCAGTCTCCTTCAACAATCACATTTCCATTTTCATAATAAAACATATTATTATCTTCATTGGATATCAATGAACCTTTGATATGTCCACCAATTACAGAAATTTTATCATCAGCAATAACATCACCTTCAACATATAACGAATTCACCTTCACATAATAATTATTATAGAGATTTCCTGATACAGACAGATCTGATACATATAAACCTATTTCATTATACACATTTCCATTAACAACTAATTTTCCATTACCTTCAATTATATAATAATTATATACATCTCCCGTCACGGTTAATAAGTCATTGGTAGTACATCCGGTTCCATTGCTCATCTTAGTAACTGTAAGATTTCCATTCACGGTAAAAGCTGAATCAAATCGAATATTTTGAAGTATTGATATGTCTCCATCAAAATAATCGTTATCGAATGTAGTTTCGGAACTGATCATTATAGGACCCGAAAGCTTATTATCTCCAGTAACTATCTTTCCTGATATATATAATGGTTCATTGATTTTTACACCTGCTTCAGAACTGTTAAGATTAATAATGTTTCGGATATGACTATTATTTCCATTAATTGTATAGCCTTTTGTACAACTATATGAAATCAACTGTTCTTTGTCAGATGACATAGTTATAGTATGATTTTCCGATGGCATAAAACCTGTCTTTCCGGTTCTGATATCAAAGCATATATCACCTTTAACCTCGATATTTCCTGCAGAAAGAAGTTTACTATCGTTGTTATCATGAATCGTATCAATTATAAAATCCTGATTTATCAGAATCTTATCATTACTGTCATTCATTATCAGAGTGCTATCGGACGACGAGTATACTATTTCACCCATATCATCTACAGAGTATTTTTGCATTCTATAAGAACCATAAATCTCCAATAATCCATTATTGATATCAACTATACCTGCAGAATGCAGAAAATCTCCTTTAATAGTCAATTTATGACCATTAAGATCAAGAGTTCCTGAATCAAGAACAAAATGTCCATCTACAACCATATCAGATTCCAGTTTTGCTCCAACGGATATATTAATATTATCCACATCGAAAGGAATAGTATTATCAATATCACTATCATTATATTTATCATTCTTATACTTATCTAAAATAGCGCTGATATCATCTATATTCGGATTATCAATATTACCTGTATTTTCCTGATCAAAATCTATTGATATATCATTATTTATTGCATCTGTATCCGAAGCCGTATCAATTACTGTTTCATCTTTGTTAACACTTCTATCTGTTCTTTGAAAACTACAATTAAAAGAAGACCATGGCAGCATCATAACTGCCATAGTCATTGCAATAATTCTTTGTTTAGCATCCCATAAATTCATGACGTTTTTTACCCTGTTTAAATATTATTCTTTCTTATTCTTTAAAACCACCCACACTATAAAAAAAATAAACGATATACCCAATAACATAAGAACTACGATAGGTTGAAAACTATCGTCTGTCGAAGAATTTCTATCAGTACTTATACTCTCGTTTATTTTCTGACTATCTTTGTTATCACTTAAAGTATCTTTAATTTTAGTATCATCCCCGGATATATTGTTTATATCTGATTTGGAAGTTTCAAGTTCTGAATTATGTTCTATTTCTATTACTTGTCCTGAATTAGGTTCGGATTCTGTTTCTCCGAATCCCTGCTTATTTTCTTCAGAATTTATTTGAGATTCACTATTTGATATATTGTCATTATCATTAACTGACGTTTTTACATCACTCTCCGTAATTTCATTTTTGTCAGGATCATTATTATCAGTATTCTGCTCATCCTTTACAGATAAATCATTACTCTGCCACTCTGTTATAGAAATGATATTCCCGTTTGAATCATACTCATACTCTGTGTAACTGCCATCATCATGAACCACTTTAACTAGTCTTCCTTCAGGATCATACTCATACTCATCGGCATAAACTCTAATCGGAAAAGAAATAACAAAACATAAAACCAAAACAATTAGAATATAAAGATTTTTTAAATAATTAGATCTTTGATTCATCATATCACCATCGGACATCTTATTTCTTTATATACTGTATCATTCCGGGGCCGAGTTTATCTGTTGGTCTTGCTATAAAACCATGCTTCTCGTAGAATCCCTCACGACCTTTTGCGCACATAAGATCAAACATTATCTCTTCACCGTCAGCTGCAAGGCTTGCAACATACGCTTTAAGCTGTTTCATTAGCATAGAGCCGACTCCACGACCATGATACTCCGGAAGAACAATGAGATCCTGAATATAGCATATTACAGCGCCATCACCGACAATTCTGCCCATTCCTATCAGTTTTCCTTCATCATAGGCTGAAATACAATATAAACAGTTCTCGAGCGCAAGCTCAGCCTGCCGTTCTGATAATTTTTTCCAACCGACAGCTTCTCTGAGTTCCAGATATTCTGCAACAGACAGCCTGTCTTCACTAAACTTTATCATTACAAAGATAAACTCCCTAATTCAGCTTCACAAACTTATTCAATCATCATCGATTGATTATAGATCATATCTTCTACAATCTGACAGATATTCCCCTATCTCTCAGATACTGCTTAACTTCTTTAATTTCAAGCTCCTTAAAGTGGAATAATGATGCTGCAAGTGCTGCATCTGCTTCACCTTCAGTAACGGCATCATAGAAGTGTTCACAGGTTCCTGCACCACCTGATGCGATAACCGGTACATTTACAGCCTCTGCAATCGTACGTGTAAGTTCGATATCATATCCTGCTTTTGTACCGTCGCAGTCCATGCTGGTAAGAAGTATCTCGCCTGCACCCATTTCAACCGCCTTAACAGCCCATTCAACAGCATCAAGTCCCATATCGACTCTTCCACCGTTCTTATATACTGTCCAGCCGTCTGAAGGCTTCCATTCATCATTTATCTTAATGCTCTCTGCATAACTGAGTGATGGATCCGCAGCTGCACCCACACGTCTGCGTCTCGCATCTATAGCAAGTACCACGCACTGGCTTCCGAACTTATCGGCAGCTTCACTGATTAGTGTAGGATTATCTATTGCAGCTGAGTTTACAGATATTTTATCTGCACCCTCTCTGAGGATTGCTCTGAAGTCCTCAATAGTTCTTATTCCACCACCTACGGTAAATGGAATGAAGACTGTCTCAGCAACACGTCTTACCATGTCCGTAACTATTGCTCTCTTATCCGATGACGCCGTAATATCAAGAAATACAAGCTCATCCGCGCCGGCTTTATCATAAGCCTTTCCGCATTCAACAGGATCTCCGGCATCTATTAAATCTATAAAGTTTATACCCTTAACTACTCTACCGTCTTTAACATCAAGGCAAGGGATTATTCGCTTAGTGTGCATTATTTTCCTCCAAAGTTTATCAAATACAGCAATACGTCTGCAATGACAAATCACTATATTTTATTACCTAATCCAAACCATAACAAAAATTCTATAAGGATATAAAATTCTTAAGTATCTTAAGTCCTACATCCGAACTTTTCTCCGGATGGAACTGAGTTGCGAAGATATTATCCTTCTCAACCGCCGCATGAATCTCCGTACCATAATATGTCTTTGCAGCAACCTCATCAGGATTATCTGCTGTCAGATAATATGAATGAACGAAATACACATAAGAGCCGTCCGAAATGCCTTTAAAAAGTCTGGATGACGGATTTATCTCTATACTGTTCCAGCCTATCTGCGGCACCTTCTGTGTCATAATATTACCATTATCCGCTTTATATTCGGTAGGTATCTTCGTTATCTTTCCCTTGATCAGTCCGAGTCCCTTAACCCCGGGACTTTCCTCACTTTCATCAAAGAGGAGCTGAAGTCCAAGACAAATACCGAGGAAAGGCTTTCCTGTTGATACATATTGATGGATAACATCTTCAAGTCCATAACTTCTAAGCTTTTCCATAGCAAGGCCGAAGGCTCCGACACCCGGCATGATAACTCTGTCTGCTTCAAGGATCTCATTCTTATCTCTGGTTATTCGAACATCCTCTCCTAGAAACTGAATAGCCTTTTCGACACTTTTTATATTTCCTGCATCGTAATCTATAATACTGATCATAATTCTCTCCATTATAAAAGTTTAATCGGGTAGGCTATAACCTACCCGATCTAATTCATTAAAACATCCAAGCGATTAAATATCATTCTGAGTATTTATTATGTGGAAGGAGCCATCGAATTCATCATTGATAACATAATAAGCTCTATCTTCTTCCGGTTTAATATAAAGCTCGATTTTCTTAATATCCGTCGCTTTCTTCCCTGCTTCAACCCATATCTTCTCAGCTTCTTTGATAAGATCATCCTTGCTGACCTGTTCGCCGTAAAACTCAACATAAATGTTTGTTTTCATATCATATCCTCCTTAACCTTCTCCAGAAAATATCATTTCGAACACCTTGTATTATCTAACATTTATTCAGAAGTGTCAACATGGTTAGTATCCGTTGTGTCGAACTCTGCATAGAATACAACACCGTCTTTCTCATTATATACACCGTAATCCATGTTATGAGCTTTCATGATAGCTTCAACTATTGA
The DNA here is from genome assembly GCA_946405625.1 of uncultured Lachnospiraceae bacterium. Classification (GTDB taxonomy): domain Bacteria; phylum Bacillota; class Clostridia; order Lachnospirales; family Lachnospiraceae; genus Eubacterium_Q. The sequence goes on from CAMJHQ010000010.1 coordinate 25,824, forward strand.
AAGGCCGATACCCGATCCGCCATACTCACGAGTACGAGCCTCATCAGCCTTGTAGAATTTGATGAAGAGTTTATCGATGTGCTTCTCATCGATCGTATCGCCTTCATTATAAACATTTATTCGGACCACATTATCCTTCTCTTCAAACCATACACGGATATTCCCACCCGGCTTAACATAGTGGATCGCATTTGAGAAATAATTCGTTATAACCTCTTCGGTCATAAACTCATCAGCCCAGACATATATAGGATCCTTATGTTCAAATGTAACCTTAGCTTCTTTCTGCTTTATAAGAATATCCGAAGCATTGATAATACTCTTTGTAAGATCTGTGATATCAAATCTTTCGATTGTAAGAGCCTCCGTGCCGGATTCGAGATGATTAAGATTTATAAGCCTCATAACAAGCTTATTCATCTTTGCAGATTCATCTATGATAACGTCGCAATAGAAATCACGACTCTCCGGATCGTCATTAACACTGTCCTTAAGCCCCTCAGCATACCCCTGAATAAGCGCAATCGGAGTCTTCAGCTCATGAGATGCATGTGACAGGAACTCGGAACGCATATCCTCTATCTGCTTTCTTTCCTCTATACTTCTCGACATTTCAAGGTTTGCAGATTTGAGTTCTGAAATGTTCTTCTTAAGCTTCATCGAAAGCTCATTCATGGAATTACCAAGTTCGCCGATCTCATCCCTGGACTTAACCTTTACAAGCGCATCAAAATCCAGATTTGACATTTTCTTGGCTATTCTGGACATTTCAATAATTGGGCTGGTAAATGTATTCGATATGATGATCACAGCCGCAATCTCAATAAGAATAAATGCAAAAGAAACAAATGCAAAGAAACTGACTGCGAAGTTTATACTTCTTGTCAGCTGTTCGACAGGCATTCTGAGAACGATTATAAGATCATTATCAAGAATACCATATAAAGAATAGAAATTACCGGAATCATCAAAGATGCTGTTTTTTGCAACTCCTGTATCTATGCTGTAATGCTTTTCCTTGTATTTATAGAGTCCAAAATCATTGATGGTAGTAAGCCGCTTTAATTCACCTTCGACCTTATCATTAGGTGTTATCGTAGAGTAAATCTTGTCATATACCTGATCCATAATAAATATAGTACATGACGACGGATTGCTTATATATCCGTATAAGCTTCTTACATTACCGTTACGGAGCTGTGTAAGATTGTCTTCCGAAGTAAAGAATTCGTTACACGACTCATATGTTTTAACAAGGTTATTCATTGCATTCCGGATATAAAAATTCTCAATAAAATGTCTGCTCACGGCATACGCACCGAAAACCGTGAGCAGTGATGTAGCAAGAACAACCAATGTAATCTTAAATCTTAACTTTAATTGAAAAAGATCTTTGATTTTATCCATAGAAATGAGTCCGATTTATAACAATCAGTCCTGAGAAACCTCGAATTTATATCCGAGTGCCCAGATAGTCTTAATATAATCTCCTTTGGAACCCAGCTTAGCTCTGAGCTTCTTAACATGAGTATCGATAGTACGGGCGTCGCCGTAATAATCATAATTCCAAACATTGTTGAGAATCTTCTCTCTTGAAAGAGCTACTCCCTGATTGGTTATAAAATACTCAAGAAGCTCAAATTCCTTAAATGACAGCTCGATCTGCTTATCATCTACAGAAACTATATGTGCGGATCTGTCAATACGTATACCGCCGGCTTCGATCAGATTATTATCATTATCATGATTTGAACGTCTGAGAACCGCTTCAACCCTTGCCACAAGAATCTTAGGGCTGAATGGCTTTGTGATATATTCATCGATTCCGACTTCATATCCCTGCAGCTCATCCTTCTCTTCGGATTTAGCCGTAAGCATGATGATAGGAACCTTAGAGAGTTTTCTGATCTCGGCACTTGTCTCATAGCCGTTCATTTTCGGCATCATAACATCCATAATAATAAGTGAAATATCATTGCTTGATATAAACTTATTATATGCATCTTCCCCATCTTCAGCTTCTACTACAATGAAACCGTCCTTAACCAGAAAATCCTTGACGAGCTTTCTCATTCTGGGCTCATCATCAACCACCAGTATTTTTACATCACCCATAATACATCTCCTTCTAAAATATCCCTTTCCGAACTTCGAAAAGGGATATTAAAATCATTCAGCGTCTGTAGCTGTACCTATAGTACCGTTAATCTTGATATTATTACTTGAACATATTGACTGAAGAGATTCCTCATAAGACTTATATAATTCCTCTGACTGATTTATCTTATCTTCAGCACTGGTCAAAAGTTCAGAATCATTGTTCTTGATCCCGTTAACAACATCCTGAATTGCATCTCTCTGGAGCTGTGAACTCTGAAGAAATGTATTCTTAAGATTCTGAACCTCAGGTGTAGTATATTCAAACTCAGCAAGCTTTGTCAGATATGTATCATATAACGGAAGAGCTTCGTATTCGAGAGATCTAAGCCACTCTTCGCTGTCCATTATTCCGCCCTCGAAGTACTTATTATATAATCCAACTGCTGTTTCACGACCACCGGATATAGAAGGAATGTCCACATTTACAAACTGTTCAACCTCTGCTCCGACAGATAAAGACTCACCTGATACATTATCTGAAGCAGATATACCAATGGTTGCCGTGGTGTCCGGTTCTTTTTTACCGCATGCTGCGATTCCCAAAAGCATCACTGATGTAAGCAGTACAGCTAATACTCTCTTTTTCATTAACAAATCTCCTAACACTGTTTATTTACTTCACAAGCGCTATTATAACTCAAATAGTATGATTTTTCAAATATTGCTCATACAGATCGGGACGGCGCACTCTGGTCCTCTCAAGAGATTTTTCTAAACGCCACTTCTCGATAAGTTTGTGATTTCCGGAAAGTAACACATCCGGAACACTTCGGCCTTTAAACTCGGCAGGTCTTGTATACTGCGGATATTCAAGAAGACCGTCATAGAAGCTTTCATATACAGCGCTGTCATCACTTCCAAGAACACCGGGAATAAGTCTCGAAACAGCATCCATTATCGTTATCGCAGGTAGTTCTCCTCCCGTAAGAACGAAATCACCAATTGAAACCTCCGCCGGATTTATCATTTCTATGACTCTCTCGTCGATTCCTTCATAATGTCCGCATAGGAATATAATATTTTCATTATGAGACAGAGCTCTGGCATAGCTCTGATCAAATGTTCGTCCTTGAGGAGACATATAAAGAACTCTGGTTTTATTCTTTCCTGCCTTCTTGATTATACTTTGATAAGCTCTCCACACAGGTCCCGGCTGCATCAGCATTCCCGAGCCTCCGCCATATATATAATCATCAACCTGATTATATCTGTTACCTGCAAAGTCCCTTATATTCACAGTTTCAAGTGATATGATATTATTCTTTATAGCTCTTCCGGTTATACTTTCGTTCATTGCATTCTGAACCATTTCCGGAAAGAGTGTCATAACATAATAATTCATAACCTCTTACATTCCTTTAATAAGTCTCATATATACCCTGCCTGAAGTAAGATCAACCTTCTTTACAAATTCATGTATGGCAGGAACCATTCTTTCATTATCTTCTTTATCTGTAAATAATATAACCGGATGCACAGGTGTATCTAAATAGTCCTTAATCTTACCGATACAAACAGCATTATCCGGATTAAAATGTTCGATATCTTCTTCCTTCTCGGCGTCTATTTCATAAACATCAAGGCCTATAATATCCGCCATATAGTATTCACCCTCTTTTAGAGGCACAGCATTATCTCTGTCTACATATATTTCAGTCTTCCTAAGAGCTTCCGTATCATTTCTGTCGGTAATCTCTTCAAATCCCAGAATGACCATTCCTTTGAAGAACTTGCAGCTGTTTATGGTCATCGGGATATATTCACCCTTCTTTTTAAAATAACAGGTTTTTATCTCTTTAAAATGCTGAGGATCATCTGTTGTGGGAAATACATTTACTTCACCCTTAATCCCATGAGGCGAAGTGATCACTCCCATTTTGAAATATTCTTTCATATTCACATCTCTCTAAATATATAAAGCCGCGATAAACGCGGCTTTAAGTTGTTCTTCGGTAATTATCTTATATCAACTATTACCTTTTTATCTCCCTTGGACGCTGCAGCCTTCACAACAACTCTGATAGCCTTAGCTATACGTCCGCTTTTACCTATTACCTTACCCATATCCTCAGGAGCAACTGTAAGCTCAAGATTGATAGTACTTTCATCGGTGGTTTCAGTAACAACTACCTTATCAGGCTGGTCGACAAGGGATTTTGCAATAAGTTCAACCAGTTCTTTCACTTAGATATTCCCTCCGATTAAATTACTTCTCAACACCTGCCTGCTTAAGGAGCTTTGCAACTGTCTCAGTAGGCTGAGCACCGTTTCCGAGCCACTTCTTAGCAAGCTCAGCATCAATATTAAGAAGACTTGGCTCCTGATTTGGATCATATGTACCGATCTGCTCGATAACTCCACCATCTCTCTGTGTTCTTGAATCAGCAACAACTACTCTGTAGATTGGGTGCTTCTTGTAACCAAGTCTCTTTAATCTCATCTTAACTGCCATTTTAAATATTCCTCCGTTTAAATAAAAAATTATATTATTAGAGCTATGCTCATATTAACTGTTTCAAATACGACCTAACCGTATAGTTTAGAATGGAAGCTTAAATCCTCCGAAGCCTCTGCGCTTCTTCTTTCCACCCATCATTCCCGAAAACTGTTTCATCATCTTCTTAGACTGTTCAAACTGCTTAAGGAAACGGTTAACCTCACTTATATCAAGTCCTGCTCCCTTGGCAATTCTCTGCTTTCTGCTGACATTGATAAGGTTCGGATTTGAACGCTCTTCAGGTGTCATAGAATAGATAATTGCTCTCGGATGAGACATTGCTTTAGGATCTATATCAATATTGCCCATCTTACTTCCGAGTCCCGGGATCATTCCAAGAAGATCGTTAATATCACCCATCTTCTCCATCTGTTCCATCTGGGAAAGGAAATCATTGAAGTCAAATGTAGCTTTTCTGATCCTTTCTTCCATCTCGGCTGCCTGTTCTTCATCTATAGCAGCCTGAGCCTTCTCAATAAGGGTTTCAACATCACCCATTCCGAGGATACGGCTTGTCATTCTGTCAGGATAGAAAGGCTCAAGATCTGTAAGCTTTTCTCCCATACCTACATACATGATAGGCTTTCCGGTAACTGTCTTTATTGAAAGTGCAGCACCGCCACGGGTATCACCGTCGAGCTTTGTAAGAATAACACCGTCTATTCCGACTCTGTCATTAAAGGTTGTTGCTACATTTACGGCATCCTGACCTGTCATAGAATCGACAGTAAGGAGTGTATATGTTACATCAACATTTGCCTTTATTTCTTCAAGCTCTGCCATCATGTCATCATCAATATGAAGACGTCCGGCAGTATCTATGAAAAGAAGTGTGATATTGTTCTTCTCTGCATGGCTTATTGCGGCTTTAACTATATCAACCGGCTTATGATCTGTTCCCATTGTAAAGACAGGAACTCCAACCTTATCACCGTTTATCTGCAGCTGCTGAATTGCAGCAGGTCTGTAAATATCACAGGCAACAAGCATTGCCTTCTTTCCCTTATTCTTAAACTGTCCCGCAAGCTTCGCAACAGATGTTGTTTTACCTGCACCCTGAAGACCGCACATCATGACTATCGTGATCTTGTTATCAGGAAGAAGCTTCAGCTCGGTAATTTCCGAACCCATGAGATTTATAAGCTCATCCCTAACGATCTTAATAACCATCTGGCCCGGGTTGAGACCTTTCATAACGTCCTCACCGACAGCCTTTTCGCTAACGGTATTAACGAACTGTTTAACTACCTTAAAGTTAACATCGGCCTCAAGAAGAGCTCTTTTAACTTCCTTCATAGCCGCTTTAACGTCATCCTCAGTTACAATACCTTTGCTTCTGAGGTTCTTAAATACATTTTGTAATTTATCACTTAAGCTATCAAATGCCACCTGTAATCTCCTGTTATAATCATGTTAGAACTCATCAATGATCTTCTCGGACTTCTCGATCAATTCATCATACTTTTTAACCAATCCTTTATCCTCACATAAATCCTTCATTCCGGATATTATATCGGATAATTCTTCAACTCTGTTTCTGACAGTCAGAAACTTTTCAACCAGTCCGAGCTTATCCTCGTAAGCTTCAAGCTTTTCGTTACATCTTTTAACCATATCGAAGACTGCCTGCCTGGAAATGTTATTCTCAGCAGCAAATTCCGAATAAGAAAGATCACTCGAAATTATATCTCCGTACACATTCTTCTGATGTTCATTCAGCAGCTCACCGTAGAAATCAAAAAGCAGTGTCTGCCTGACAATCTTCTCCATAAAACCACCAATCGGTCAAACCGGTGTAATGCAAAAACACTTGACATAACAACATCTGATATAATACACGTATCAGAGATGCATGTCAAGTGTTTTTATTTGACACCGCTGACTATTCACAGTATGGGAGATTTGAAGCCAGTATGCTTACTTATATTGTTTGTAACTTACATTATTGTGTTGTGTTTGTGTTTTAAAGAACTGTGAATAGCATATGGTACAAATCGCTTATTTACTCTCGTTAATATATGTCTGAGCTCTGTTCTGAATTGTTGAGCAGACTTCATCGAGAGACTTATCTCCGTTGAAGTAATACTTACTTTCTTCAGAAACGATATCCATAAGGCTCTTATCATATTCCCATACATTTGAAACCTTATTTACCATATCAACATACTGCTGTCTTTCTTCATCAGAAATAGGCTTGATTTCAACCATAACATCTGCAAAACCATAAGATCCCTCAACAGGTCTGATATTGTTACCGAATTCATCTGTATATTCCTTAGTTGTCTGACGTGAATCCATGAACAGCTCAAATATGTCTTTTCTTGTAGGCATTCCTGAAGATGTTGCATAATAATTCTTGCCCTGCTGTTCTCTTGACATAGTAAACTTGATGAACTCCCATGCAACATCCTTATCAGAACATCCTGCTGACATGGCGATTGCAGAATCAACCTGTGCATACATGCCCTTTCTTTCTGCATTAGGATATCCTATACAATAAGCCTTATCATTAAAGAGCTTGTTATAAAGTGGCCAGATATCAGGTGTAATTGATCCATTAAGGAAAAGCTGTTTTCCGTTCTTGATATTATCGATTATTTCCGAATCATCAAAATTCATATAATCGATTTCTTCATCTGAACCTTTATTACAAAGTTCAAGCACATTTTTAAAACTCTGCTGATCAAAATAGCACTCACCCTTGTTCCAATCTACAAATTCCTCAAGGCATGTGTACATGAAATAATTAAGAACTTCTGTTTTGTTGTCAACCTCAAAAAGTGTTGCATCTGCCGGTTTTGAATCAATGTACTGCTTCATCTCATCAAATGTCCAACCATCCATTTTACCAAGGTCATCTTTATTACCGATAAGTGTATTAAGGTAGAATGATGATCCGAGATAGTAAACCTTACCATCGATCTTTGTAGCATTTAATACACTTTCAATCAGATCGCTTTCCGAAAGATCCGGATCATTTGCAAGATATGATGTAAGATCAACAAACATTCCCTTGTTTGCAGCCTGAGTAAGTGACATATTTCCAAATCCCTGAGATACATCATAAAGGTCAGGAATATTACCTGCTGCTATATCTGTACTGAACTTTGACATCGGATCTTCTTCATTCATGTAGTCGATAACATCAATTCTTATATCACTGCGAGTCTTGTTGAAATCAATTACATTCTGTCTGAGAGATGGACTCTGATACAGACATGCAAGAGTCAGTACCTTCTTTTCAACTACATTTGCAGGATCAACCTTTTTGTAAGCATCAATATATGATTCCATAGTGTTGTAATTTGTTCCTGCAAGAATAAAATGATCCTGATCGATGACTAAAGAAGAACGTAAATATGTTCCGTCGATAAGTGATGCATTAAAGTCACATAATTTTACATCTTCCTTGCTTGCCATCTTATATCCGTATAATCCCGAATCAGAAGTGTAGAAGAAATCATAATCTCCTTCTCCTTTCTGAAAAGTATCCGGATTTAAAAACTGAGCGTTGATCGGATAATGTTCACCCAGTTCACCGGTTTCGAGATTAACCTCTACAGCTTCTGATTTAGAAGATTGAAGTCCGTATGTTAATGCAAGTATCTTTCCGTCCTTTGAAGTACCAACTCCAAGAAGATAATCGTTAAATGATACTTTCTTCTTCTCTTTACCGTCAGATCCGAGAATAGCAAGATCCTTCTCTAAGGCAGCAATAATATCTCCATTATCAGCAACCTTTACAGAAGAAATATACATGTCTCCGTTTTTATCAAGATCTGTAAGCGGAGTTCTTGAAATCTCCTTACCATCCTTATCGACAATGATAAGTTGGTGTTTCTGTTTATTGTCAACAGCAAAGAGTCCTATATTCTCTCCTGCTTCAACCATATTACTTACATAGTTAACATCTTTTATATCATATATCTTTGTAGCCTGTCCGCCGGTAACAGGCATTTTATATAAATGTACTGCAAAATCAGCATCACCGTCCGAAGCAGAATCCGTATCGGATGCCATAGACATTTCCGAGTCAACTGCCTCCTCATCATATGTCAAAGCATATATACTGTCGCCAATCTTAATCGTATTGTTGAGTTCGCCGATTGTCTTATCAAAAGAAAAATCAGAATCAAGTTCAAATGTGCAATTCTTTACATCAACCGTCGATTCCATAGATGAACCATTACCTGATGCAGAACCGCCATTATTTCCAGATTCTGAATTTCCGCCTTCTTTCTTGCCGCAGCCTGCCATGCCGATCGCCATTGTCATAGCAAGGACACCTGCAAGAATCCTTTTTCCAACACTGAGTTTTCCCCTGTTGATCATTTTCTAAATCCGTCCTTCCGTTTAATTACGTAAAAGTTATAAATGTGATAACATGGAATATTCTATCATTAAATTATATAAAGTCCATATACTAAAGCTTAAGTTTATATTAAGAATATTTAAGCTTTTTTGTACTATAGAAATAGTGCACAAATAGATATTATCATCATTATAATATTTGACGATTATTATTAACGTTTTCTAGCTTTTCTCTTACTTGCTCGTACACCACTGATAGTTTTTCTTATAACTGTTTTCGGCTTGAGTACACTATTGATCGCATCATAAACCGTATAATCTCTTTCAAAAAGCTCTTCGGTCATATCATGCTTCAGACCTTCCGTTCCAAGCTTTTCTTCTAGAAACTTGTATATTTCGGTTCTCTTCTTATCTCTGTATTTTGGAAAACCATGTTTCAGTTGTATATTCTGAAGTTCCGGTCTCCAAAGAAGTCCGAGCTGATAATTCAGCTTCACTTTAGGATTCGGCTCTGCTTCACGTAATATCTCAACTTTATCCTCAGCTATTACTATTATTCCCCAATATTTCGGTACATGCTCTGACGCATGGATTCTATGGCTTTCACCTACAGCAAGGTAACAGTAATCCGAGTACTTCTCATAATCCTTGATCTGAGTTGCCAGCCTGGTATAAGTATCAGAATCAGATTTAATCTCTATTCCGATAATGGCCCCGTCAATTATCGCAAGTACATCCGCCCTCGATCCATATATAACCTTCTCTTCAATTGTTCTGACCTTACCGTACTTTTCATCCAGAAAGTCGAATAAAGGTTCTCTCATATCTTTTTCTAGCATATTCCACCATAGCAGTACAGGGAGCCTCACGGCTCCCTGTACAAACTCTCTCTCAAAATATAGTTATTACTTTTCGGTCAGATCATCGATAAAGAACTTACCGTTTGATTCAACAACCGTAAAGATTATATGCTGTTCATATCCTTCACCTGTAATAGTAGCATTGACCTCCTGTACGGAATCAACCCTGACAGGTAAAGCGGATAACTTATTAAGCTTATCCTTTACAAGTGTCTTCTTACTGTCTGAATAGCTCTTTGAAGCACCTACTGTAATTGTCATATCGCCGCCTGTATAAGCAAGCTTTGACATTGCTTTCTGTACCTCACTTCGCTCCTTGTCTGTTCTTTCACCCTTTGGTAAAAGCTTAAGATAAGCATCAACATCCTGATTATTTAACGCCGAAACATAGTCATTCATAAGATCACTGACTGTTTCTCTGCCTCCTGATTGTTTAAACGGTCCCCAATTCATGAATACGGAAACAACACCAAGCGAGATCAAAAGAAATGCAGCTACTATGATCAGAATCTGAACAGTATGTTTCTTTCCTGACTCCTCAGGTATAGGATTAAGCGGACTACTCGAAGCCGCACCTGAATAAGAATTTGCATCCTGATAACTTAACTGCTGCTGAAATCCCTGCTGATTAAATGACTGTCCCTGGTAAGTCATATTTCCATAAGAATTCATGTTCTGATACTGGCCATTATCAGTTGAGACCTGATTCTGATAGGATTGACTATCATATGAAGTCTGTTTCTGATAAGACTGATTATCATATGACGTCTGATTCTGATAAGTCTGATTATCATATGACGCCTGGTTCTGATAAGACTGATTATCATATGACGTCTGATTCTGATAAGTCTGATTATCATATGACGCCTGATTCTGATAAGTCTGGTTTATGTATCCGCCCTGAGACTGGATATCCTGTCCAGGATAACTTCCCTGCGGCTCAAATCCTGTCTGCGGTGAATAATCATTTGCCCTTGCAATCGCCTGCTCAGGTGAAAAATTACCCATTGCAGGATTCGATGTATACTGCGGCTGCTGACCCATATATACATTAGCCTGCTGATTTACAGACTGCTGCACTGTATCAGGATTTATCTGCTGCTGATTCACCGTCTGCTGTACTGCGTCAGGATTTATCTGTTGATTCATATATGTATTTTCAGGCTGTCCCGAAAATGTATTATTGTTATTTTCAAATTCACTCATATTAATTCTCTTACTTACTCGGAAATATAAGGCTTGATAACCTCAAGAATTGTATCTATATCATCACCTTCATAAATATTAAGCTTGATAGGCTTTGAAATATCAAGACTGAAGATTCCCATAATGGACTTTGCGTCAATAGTATATCTGCCTGCTACAAGATCAAAATCATTCTTAAATCCTGTAATATCGTTTACAAAAGATTTAACCTTGTCAATTGAATTAAGTGAAACGTAAACTGTCTGCATACCTGCAACCTCCAATTTTTGATGTAATATAGTTAACAACTATGTTATAATTCTAAAAGTTTATGGGCTAAAAGTCAACATAAATACAATGTATATCAGAGGTCAGAAATCCCATGTATGATAATCTAACAGGAAAAACCGTTTCAATATATACGCTAGGCTGTAAGGTAAATCAGTACGAGTCGGATGCAATGTATGAGAAACTTGCTCAGTATGGTTGTTTACCTGTTCACGTATCAGAAGAATTACCTTCATCAGATAGTAACAATACCACTGCCGGATCTGATATTTTTTCAAACAAAGCAGACATTTCCGGAAACAGTGTAGACATCTGCATAATCAATACATGCTCCGTTACCAATATGGCTGATAAAAAATCCCGACAGATAATCAGCAGAATGAGACGAATGAACCCCGGCGCAGTTATAGTGGCTACAGGCTGCTACGTACAGGCCTCGGCCGACGATATCGTTAAGCAGGGTGTTGTTGATCTCATAATCGGTAATAACAGAAAACATGACTGTGCTCGTATAATCAGTGAATTTATAGGACATGAAGCAGTATCCGATAATCTTATAGATGTAAATAAATGCCCTGATTATGATGATTTAAAGCTTTCAATGCCCGAAGGTCATACAAGGGCTTATATAAAAATCCAGGACGGCTGTAACAGTTTCTGTACATACTGCATCATCCCGTATGTCCGCGGACGTATCAAAAGCCGCAGTCTCAGTGATATACTTTCGGAGATTGAAACAATTGTCACTAACGGCGTCAAAGAGATTGTTCTGACCGGAATCAATCTTTCATCATATGATGATGACAATACCGGAGCAACACTTAAAGATGTAATATGCCGAATATCCGAAATACCCGGACTTGAAAGAATAAGACTCGGTTCCCTCGAACCACGTGTAATTACAGAGGAATTTCTTGATGCAGTAAGCAAGCTTCCTAATTTCTGTCCTCATTTTCATCTTTCACTTCAGAGTGCCTGCAACGAAACACTCAAAAGAATGAACAGAAAATATACTATCGAAGAATTTATAGAAGTATGTAACAGAATAAGGCGTTACTTTGACAGACCTGCTCTTACAACAGATGTCATAGTCGGATTTCCGGGAGAAACTGATGAAGACTTTGAAATAACCTTCGATAATCTGAAGAAGATTAATTTCTATGAAATGCATGTATTTAAATACTCAAGAAGAAAAGGTACAGTTGCTGATAAAATGGCTGATCAGATTCCAGAACAGGTTAAAAATATAAGAAGCGAAAAGCTGCTATCTCTCACTGCTTCAAACAAGGCTGATTTCGAGGAACGCTTTAAAGGTGAGCCGCTTAATATTCTTATTGAAGAAAAAATCAATGATAATGGAAATACATACTTCAGAGGTCATACGGAAAGATATATGCTGGTAGACATCCCTGAAGAATATATAAACGAAAAATATCCTGAAATAAAGAATCCGATTAATCATATAATAAGTTACTGAGATTTACCAAAGAGCAAGTCCCGATTCCAAAGGAATCGGGACTTCCTCTTTATGTTAAATATTTAGATTTAATTCCCGTACTCACGGATTAAAAAATCTTTGTTCCAAAAGTTCCCCACTATTTCTTTCTATTACAAAGCACTCATTATTTTTTATAAAAGCAAATACAGGAATAAGCTCGCCTTCCATTTCATTTTTATCGGACTTCTTAAAATAATATACAACCTGCAGATAACTTAGGCTATCGGGATCAACGGTCGAAGGATCTACAGCGCCTCCATAATAATACTTACGCATCACTTCATCATTAAACTCTGTTCCCGTCTCATATTCAGTATCTATAATTTCGTAACTGTATTCCAGATTAAATCCTATCACACCATCATTATCTACTAAGACCAAACGATCAGATATATCTTTAACAAAAGAACTACCATAATAAATTTTAAAGCCTCCATAATCCTCTGAATAACCGGCCAGCCCGAATTCATGATCTGATAATATACTAATGTCATCATAGCCTGATGCGATTGAAACCGCATATCCGTTTTTGATAACACTTGTATATTGCAGTTCATTCAAAGCCTCATTGTTATAGAAAAGTATTTCACTTTTTACAAGCGACGGATCATCTTCAATCAGTGTATCATTACCATCAAATCGATAATTACTGTACAGTCCGACAAAATTCGGATCAATGCCATATCCAAGCTTATCATCAAGGGTTTCCACCACAGTATTTATAATTTGATCTTCGTTCAATGTTGTTTTATTCGGAGCTGATTTGATATCATCAACATTTATCCATCTTGTATTCTCGGCTTTTCCAACAAGAACCATGCCATCATTATATGTATAGCTTAACTGATCAAACTCTTCATTACCTACGATAGCACCTGTGTTCAGTGGATAAAGTGTTGCATACATAATATGAGTCGTCTTGCCGTAAGCAATCAGTAATTGATAATCAGTGTCACGATATTTACCTTCATAAACATGAGCAAAATAATTTTCACCATCTTTCCAGGAATCGATTTTATCTGTAAATTGTGTATCAGCACCTGTACCATATTTTACATTCAATTCGAAAATTCTTTCATATATCGGATTTTCACCTTTTTCATCAGTGAGCTCCTTCATATTAGGTCCCTGCAATGCTATAGCTGAATCACCAAAGAAATTCTTTACGATTTCCTCTTCATTTATACTCTCTTCATCGATAAATCTTATTTTATATATAGGCTGCTCTTCTTCTTCGTAACCCGTTTCAGATTCATCCGGGCCCGGCTCACCAAATTCATTATTATCTCCATTTAATCCACCCAATTCAATAATTTTATTATCTCCGCCTTCATATTCAACTTCATAGGATTCCGGCTCATTTCCGCATGCTGATAATAAAAATATACTGCTTAGGCAGATGGCAGCTGCAGCTGCTTTAAATCTTTTAATCATAGTATTTACCCCCCCAAGTTATCTAAATACTATCAATCATCAATGTAATTATACAATACGTTTATAAAACAAAAAAGAACATAATCGCCTGATCATAATTGGTGCGATTATGTTCTTATTAGTAGTCCGTAGGGGAATCGAACCCCTGATTCCGCCGTGAGAGGGCGGCGTCTTAGCCTCTTGACCAACGGACCGTCATTTATAATAACAAAAGTGCCTGCAAAATGCAAGCACTTTTTTTATATTTTTTTATTATTATTTGAGAACCTTTATTTCAGCGGTTTCAAGAGCCTTTTGATATATTGGTTCTATGATACCTTCAAGTTTTTTTTCATGTCTTTTAATAACTTCAAGCTTTGGTTTTGTAACCGGATGCTTAGCAACAAATATTGTACAGCAGTCTTCATAAGGTTCAATTGATGTTTCAAATGTACCGATTTTTTCCGAATAATCTACTATCTCCTGCTTATCCATTCCGATGACCGGTCTGTAAACAGGAATATCGACAGCTTCATCTATAACGCCAAGTGACTGCATAGTCTGAGATGACACCTGTCCTATAGATTCTCCTGTAACAAGACACTGTGCACCTTCTCTCGCAGCTATATCCTGTGCCATTCTGAACATATATCTCTTCATGATTATTGTAAGCTCATCATGAGGACAGTTATCATATATAGCAAGCTGCAGATCTGTGAAATTAACTATATGAAGCGCTATCGGACCTGCATATTGAGAAACTATAGTGCCAAGCTTCTCAACCTTTTCAAGAGCTCTGGCCGACGTATAAGGCGGAGAATTATAATATACGGCATGCATTTCAACTCCGCGCTTAGCGATCATATATGTGGCTACCGGGCTGTCTATGCCGCCTGAAAGCAGCGACACAGCCTTTCCGTTTGTACCGACAGGAAGACCTCCCGGTCCCGGAAGTGTTTTTGAATAAACATATACCTTATCCCTGATTTCAACCTCAACCATAACATCAGGATTATGAACATCAACATGAAGTCCCTCAGCTTCAAACTCTTCAAGAAGATCATGACCGACTTCAGCCTCAACCTCCATTGAATTCATCGGGAATGCTTTATCTGTTCTTCTGCAGTGAACCTTAAAGGAGAAATCAAAATCATCATATGAATCCTTAAAATGTGCTATAGCCGCACTTCTTATCTCATCATATTCTTTTTTCTCTCCGACAGTGACCGGACATATTCCGGTAATACCGAATATCTTTGTAAGATAATCAAGGCAGGTATCATAATCAAAGTCAGACTTTGCTTCAACATAGATTCTTCCGAAGTCTCTTCTTACATCAAATTCTCCGAGTGACTTGATCCTGTTACGTATCCTCTTACATAATATCTCTTCGAAAACATATCTGTTCTTTCCCTTTGTTCCAATCTCTGCATATTTAACCAGGAACATATTTATCTTTTCCATGTAAAACCTCTCTTTTTCTCACCAAAGCTTAACCCCTGACATAATGTCGAAGGACCGGTAGAAGTTCTTCGATTTCAACAAGTGCACTGTCAACTTCATATTCATCATTAGTCTCGTTAAAGCTGAATCTGAGTGTAGATTCAAGCTTGTCCCTATCTAAACCAATAGCCGTAAGGACAGCACTTTCACGCCTTTTATTAGATGAACATGCAGATCCCGATGATACATAAATCCCTTTATCCTCAAGCGCATGAAGCATAACCTCAGCCCTGACTCCCGTAAAACTGATGCTCGCAATATGCGGAGCAGTCTGGGAATTACTGTATACATCCGGCAGATTTTTAAGTCCTTCGATCAGTCTGTTCTTTAAAGCTTCAACACGAGCCATTTTTTCAGGCATATCCTTCATTGTTATAGAAACAGCAACGCCGAGTCCTGCTATGGCAGGCACATTTTCGGTTCCGGATCGCATATTCTTCTGCTGACCACCACCGTAAATTATCGGCCTGATAAGCGTCCCTTTCTTTACATAGAGAAATCCCGAACCCTTCGGTCCATGAATCTTATGACCGCTGACTGAAATCATATCAACGCCCATTTTCTTGGGATTAACTTCAATCTTACCGAATGACTGTATGCAGTCCGAATGTATAGTAACATCCGGATTCTTCTTTCTGACTGCTTTGGATATCTCAGCTATCGGCTGAACCGATCCGATCTCATTATTTATGTGCATGCAGCTGACAAGGATCGTATCATCTCTAACCGCATCAGCAAAATCCTCCGGTCTTACAACTCCGTTCGAATCCGGAGAAATGTATGTAACCTCGAAACCTTCCTTTTCAAGGAACTGCATTACAGCAAGAACCGAGGCATGCTCTATCGATGAAGTAACAAGATGCTTTCCGCGTCTCTTCTTTGCAAGTGCTGTACCTATGATTGCAAGATTATTTGATTCAGTTCCGCCTGACGTAAAGATGATCTCATCCGGAGTCACTTTCAGACTGTCTGCAATAATCTTCGCACTGTCCTTTATATAATGCTCCGCGGTCACTCCCTTCAAGTGAAGAGATGATGGATTTCCATAATCAATGTCCATAACCTTGATCATAATATCTCTTACTTCGGGATAAACTCTCGTAGTAGCGGAATTATCAAAATATATTGAGTTATCAATTTTATCTTCCATTATTTCTTATCCTATCTGATTTAATCATGAGTCACATTTTAACACAATTTTCAGACAAAAACATATAATACTTTATTTATCAAGTATAAATCCCAGAATAGAAAGAATCGTCATACCGGCGGTTTCCGTTCTGAGGATTCTGTTTCCCAAAGATATTATAACCGCACCTTTTTCTTCGGCAATCTGTATCTCACTGTCAGCAAATCCACCTTCCGGACCTATAAATATATCTATCTCATCGTATGATGCAGCTTTTGACAGAATACTTCTCGTAAATTCCATCCCTTCAGCATTTTCATAAGGAACAAGAACCAGACGATTAATCCCTGAATTGTCATAGAGCGACTCTATAGCAGCCTTATAGGACATATATTCTCCGATTTCGGGGATTATACCGCGCCTGGATTGCTTCGCTGCAGCTTCAGCTATCTTTCTGTATCTTTCGAGTTTCTTATCCTTCTTCTTCTCTTCAAGCTTAACTACAGTCCTCTCCATCATGACAGGAATTATTTCAACGGCACCGAGTTCTACGGCCTTCTGAATTACAAACTCAAGCTTATCGGCCTTCGGAACTCCTTGAAAAAGACGGATTTTAACCGGAAGTTCAGCATTACAGTCATGTATATCAACTATATCAGCTATAACTTCATCATCTATTTGGGATATAACACATTCATAATCTCTTGAAGAGCCGTCGCTTACAGTAATACTGTCACCGACGCTGAGACGGAGCACATTTTTTATATGATTCACATCCTCGCCGGATATGATTACAGACTTATTCAGTTCGCTTAGATTTTCTACATAGAATCTGTGCATACTATACTCACCCACTCATTCATATGAACTGTATCAAGGATTTTAAAGCCATTTGAAGTAAGTGCTTCCTTGACATCATCTTCTCTATCCTCAATAATTCCGGAGGTGATGAAAATACCGCCATCTTTTAGATAATCACGAACAACTCCCGAAAGAGGTATGATAACATCGGCAAGAATATTTGCAACAACAATATCATACTGTCTTGCAGGAATACTGTCTTCACCACCAAGAGACAGGTCAACCATTTCAGCCGGAGTAAGAGGTGTCGATATACCTGAACCAAGGCTTCCTTTCTTGTAAGCCTCAGCTTCCTCATCAGACATTTTCTCTGCTATAAAATTCTTTGAAAGCAGATTTCCGCAGCTGAAATCAATTCTGTCAGATGAAAGTCCATTGGCTTCAGCATTGATCTTACTTGAATCGACGGCCTGAGGATCTATATCCAGACCATGAACATAACCTGCGCCCATAATAACAGCTGCAATCGAAAGAATTCCGCTTCCGCAGCCTATATCAAAAACAGAAGGTCCTTCAGAACCATTCTTTTGGACATACTCGGAAATATATTTATCAAGCTGACCGAGACATAATTTCGTAGTCTCATGTGTGCCTGTACCGAAAGCCATAACCGATTCAATCTTAATAACCTTATCATCAGACTTCTTATCCGGATATTCCTCCCAAACCGGTTCAATAACAAGATTGTCATAAAGGCGAAATGGCTTATAATACTGCTTCCAGTTGTCGTTCCATGTAGTATCATCAGTCGTATCTGTTAACATAATATTTTTATTGCCAACCGGAAGGAATTCTTCAAGTCTGTTCATCTCTTCAAGAACGAGATCCTTGATTCTGAGCGCATCTTCTTCGGTCCTGATAAAACATGAAACCTTAGCAGATCCATCATCTTCTCCCGCCATAAGCGGTACATCCACATACATTTCCTTAAGCTCATCATCAGTAAGAGGTACATTATCCTCGATAAGTACTCCCTCAGCTCCGTTCTCATTCAGGAACTCACTTATAAGATCAACCGCCTCAACACTGGTTTCAATTGTCAGCTTCTTCCAAATCATACACTAACCTCGTTTAGTATCCTAATCCAATTAAATATAAATCATCAATCCCATATCGTAATTATACATATTATTAGCGATTTCAGTAAACGCCGAAAAGCAAGGATATGTCCTCCAAGACCATTTGCGAACGTCGGCACTTAGTGAGCAGTGCACACTGTGTGCTGCGAACTTAGTGTCCGCTACGTTCGCAACTGCAGTGCGAACGATGTCTTGGAGGACATATACCTTGCTTATATTACGATTCTGAAATTACTTTCTAAATCCCTTTTTCTTCTTATGATCACCGAATGAGAATCCGCCTGCGGAATCCGTTGATGATCTTGCATTTACAGAAGGGCCTGAAGCATTCTCATACTGATTAAGTATTGCCTTCTGCTCTTCTGAAAGATTTTCAGGAACCTGAACGATAAGTGTTACATAATGATCACCACGTACTGACTTGTTACGAAGTGTTGGAACACCCTTACCTCTAAGCTTAATCTTAGTATTTGTCTGAGTTCCCGGTGCTATATCATAACTGTAAGGTCCATCAATTGTCTGAAGTGTAACCTTACCACCAAGTGCAGCCTGTGTAAATGATATAGGTTCAGTTGAGTAAAGATCATATCCCTGTCTTGAAAATGTTTGATGTCTGTCGACAAGTATAGTTACAAGAAGATCTCCTCTTTCACCTCCGTTGATACCCGGCTCACCCATCTCACGAAGACGGATACTCTGTCCGTTATCAATACCTGAAGGAACCTTGATCTGAATCTTCTTCTTGCTCTTTACATATCCGGAACCTGCACAGTTCGAACACTTATATTTTATGATCTTACCACTTCCCTGACAATCAGGACATGTGGTTATTGTTCTTGCCATACCAAACAGTGACTGCTGTGTAAATGTAACCTGACCTTTACCTCCACACTTGCCGCAAGTCTCAGCAGGATGTCCTGGCTGAGCTCCCGATCCTTTACATACCGGACACTCATCCTTGAGAGGAAGCTCGATTTCCTGAGTTGTTCCAAAAACTGCTTCTTCAAATGTACATCTTACTGTCTGTCTTATATCCTCGCCTTTGATAGGACCGTTAGCAGCACGCTGACGTCTTCCGCCACCGAACATATCTCCGAAAATATCTCCGAAGATATCTCCCATATCGGCAAAATCGAAACCGCCAAATCCGTCTCCGGCGTTCTGATCAAATGCAGCGAAGCCGCGGGTATCATAAAGCTTTCTCTTCTCAGGATCACTGAGAATTGCATAAGCCTCTGAAGCCTCTTTAAATTTTTCCTCGGCTTCCTTGTCACCCGGATTTGCATCCGGATGATACTTCTTAGCAAGTACACGGTAAGCCTTCTTCAAGTCATTATCAGTAGCGTTGCGAGGTACACCAAGGACTTCATATAAATCTCGTCTTTCTTCAGCCATTTATATTACCTACCCTCGCCTATATTAAATCTCTTTGAAATCTCCATCAACAACATCATCACCGAAATCCGGTGTTCCTGCGCCTGTTCCTGCATTTGCTCCAGGACCATTCTGCTCATAAAGCTTCTCGAAGAGCTGCTGTGCAGCTGTCATGAGTGAATCACGACCTGCCTTAAGCTTCTCAACATCATACTCTGAAAGATTATCGATATCTGTACCATCGATAATTGTCTTAAGAGACTTGAGCTCATCCTCAACCTTCTTCTTATCTGCATCTGCAAGCTTGTCTCCGACTTCGTTAAGAGCCTTCTCTGTCTGGAATACGATAGCATCAGCGTCGTTGCGAACCTCAACGCCTTCCTTACGCTTCTTATCAGCTTCTTCATAAGCCTGAGCTTCCTTAACTGCTCTCTCGATATCCTCATCGCTGAGTGATGTACCGGATGTGATTGTAATATGCTGCTCACGTCCTGTACCAAGGTCCTTAGCAGATACGTTAACGATACCGTTTGCATCGATATCGAATGAAACTTCGATCTGTGGAACACCTCTTCTTGCAGGAGCGATACCATCAAGTCTGAAACGTCCGAGTGACTTGTTGTCCTTAGCGAACTCACGCTCACCCTGAACGATATTGATATCAACGGCATCCTGATTATCCTGAGCTGTTGAGAATATCTGGCTCTTATGTGTAGGAATTGTTGTATTTCTTTCAATAAGGTGTGTAGCAATACCACCCATTGTCTCAATTGAAAGTGTAAGTGGTGTTACATCGAGAAGGAGGATATCTCCGGCACCTGCATCACCTGCAAGCTTACCACCCTGGATACAAGCTCCGATAGCAACACACTCATCAGGGTTAATTCCCTGGAATGGATCCTTACCTGTTATATGCTTAACTGCATCCTTAACAGCGATGATTCTTGTTGAACCACCAACAAGGAGAACCTTGTCGATTTCTTCAGGTGTAAGACCTGCATCATCAAGAGCCTGCTGAACAGGACCACGTGTCTTCTCTACGAGATCAGCTGTAAGCTCATCGAACTTAGCACGTGTAAGGTCCATATCAAAATGCTTAGGACCATCTGCAGTTGCTGTAATAAATGGGAGATTGATATTTG
This sequence comes from uncultured Lachnospiraceae bacterium, assembly GCA_946405625.1. Classification (GTDB taxonomy): domain Bacteria; phylum Bacillota; class Clostridia; order Lachnospirales; family Lachnospiraceae; genus Eubacterium_Q. Next base: position 47,124 of record CAMJHQ010000010.1, read on the forward strand.
TAACTGTCTGTGATGAAAGCTCTTTCTTAGCCTTCTCTGCAGCTTCCTTAAGTCTCTGCATAGCCATCTTGTCGCCTGAAAGGTCAACGCCTTCCTTCTTCTGGAACTCTTCAAGCATGTACTGTGTTATCTTATTATCAAAGTCATCACCACCGAGCTTGTTGTTACCTGCTGTTGCAAGAACCTCGATAACTCCTTCACCGATTTCAATGATAGATACATCGAATGTACCACCACCAAGGTCGTAAACCATGATCTTCTGTTCTTTCTCATTATCAAGACCATAAGAAAGAGCTGCAGCTGTAGGCTCGTTGATGATACGCTTTACATCAAGACCTGCAATCTTACCTGCATTCTTTGTAGCCTGTCTCTGAGAGTCTGTGAAGTAAGCAGGAACTGTGATAACTGCCTCTGTAACCTTCTCACCAAGATATGTCTCAGCATCTGTCTTAAGCTTCATAAGAGTCATGGCTGAAATCTCTTCAGGAGAATACTTCTTGCCATCGATCTCTACCTTGTAGTCAGATCCCATATGTCTCTTGATGGATGAGATTGTCTTCTCTGCATTTGTAACAGCCTGACGCTTTGCAGCATCTCCGACAACTCTTTCACCTGATTTAAGGAATGCAACTACTGAAGGTGTTGTTCTCTGACCTTCTGCATTAGTGATAACCACCGGCTTACCACCTTCCATAACAGCTACACATGAATTAGTTGTACCTAAGTCAATACCAATAATCTTTCCCATTTTTATATTCCTCCTAAAATAATAAACTTAATTAATTTGCGACCTTAACCATCGCATGTCTGAGTACCTGATCCTTGAACATATAGCCCTTCTGCATTTCCTCGACTACAACATTCTCGCCGAGTTTTTCATCTTCTATATGTATAACTGCATTATGGTATGTAGGATCGAACTCCTTATCGACAGCATTCATAGGCTGAACCCCTAAACTTTCAAAGGTTTCCATGAGCTGCTTATATATCATTTCAATACCTTCTTCGAAAGGTCCCTTATCCTCTTCAGAAACATTTTCAAGAGCTCTTTCGAAGTTATCTACAACAGGAAGCAGTTTCTCAAGTGCATCCATAGCACCTCTGTCGAACATTTCCCCGTTTTCCTTCTTGTTTCGTTCGCGCATGTTGTCGAACTCTGACAGAAGTCTGGTATACTTTTCTTTATTTCCTTCAGCAAGTTCCTTTGTAGCTTCGAGTTCTGCCACAATAGCCTTGCTGCCTTTTCTGTTTTTCTTTGGAACCGGCTTAGGACGCTTCGCCTCAGCTTCCTCAGGCGGTACATTTTCTTCATCATCTATGAAGACTCCGGTGCCTTCCGGCGCTGTATCCTGATGTATAACTCTTATCTTGTTTTCTTGTGCCTGAGTTTCAGGATCCTTATCTTCCTTTTCTTCTTTCAGATGACGCAGTCTTTGATCCATCAAATTTGCCATTAATCTTCACCCCTTCTAATCTTTTCTGAAAATGTTATCAAGTTCGTCAGTAAGACTTTTTAGTGTCTGTACAACCTTCTTGTAATCCATTCTTTTCGGTCCTATGATACCGATGGTACCCTTCGCACCTTCAGGAAGCTCGTAGGTTGAAGTAACAATTGAGCAATCCTTCATGTTCTGAACCGGGGATTCATCACCAATATAAATCTGAATATTGTTATCTTCAGCTTTCAGCGTCTCATCAGCAAGCTCACTGAGTCCCGTCTTTTCTTCAAAGGTTTCAAGAAGCGCTGTCGCCTTGTTGATATCCCCGAGTTCATCATACTTCAGAATGTTCGATGCACCACTTGTATAAATGGTGGTTTCCTCAGCCTGATGTACTGCATCAACAATACCTTCGAAGATAGCTTCGAGAATATCCGCATATTCTCCGTCTCCCGCCTGACGTTTCATGGTCTGCATAAGTTCAATGTTGATCTCATCAACCGATATTCCCTGAAGAAATGTATTCAGGAGAATGTTAAACTTAAGAACCTCTTCGTTGTCAAGCGCTCTCTGGACTCTTATAAGCTGATTCTTCGCTACATTGTCCCCGACAACTATAACTGCAACAAGTCTTTCTTCATCTACCTGTGACAGCTGAATAAACTTGACCTGTTTGTTTCTGAGACGAGGCGTTGTTACCATTGTCGCATACTGGGTATTATATGCCAGTACCTTTGCAACCTGCATGAGAAGATTCTCAAGCTTGTCAACCCTCTCGAGAAGAGCTCCGTGAGACTTATCAGTCTCCTCCTTCTCGCTCATAACCTCATCGACGTAAAATCGATATCCCTTATCTGTAGGAATTCTTCCCGCCGACGTTCTCGGTTGAATCAGATAACCCATAAGTTCAAGATCAGACATTTCATTTCTGATCGTCGCAGAGCTGAGACTTATGCTCAGTTCCCTTGAAATTGTTCTTGAACCGACCGGTTCTCCGGTTTCGAGGTAATTTGCAATTATAGCCTTAAGGATTTCTTTTTTTCTGTCGTCAAGAATTAGTTCCTGCGCCATTTTATCACCATCCTTAGGTTTTATTAGCACTCAACACCTTGTAGTGCTAACTAATGATAATAATAACCCCGTAAACCCTTATCTGTCAAGTATAAATTCGGACAAAATAATGTTGCTGACATCGATTCCTTTATCGGTCAGCCACACTCTGTCACTGTCTGTTTCCATGTATCCGTCATTGATATATTTATTTAGAACCGTACCATAAATTTCATACATATCTTTACCGAATCTGAGACGGAATTCTTTTCTGCTGACACCGGCCATCATCCGCAATCCAAGGAACATAAATTCCTCCATTCTGCTGTCTACATACATGGTTTCGGTGTTCTGTCTCATAACAGAGGCAGCGGATTCATACAGTCTGAAGGCATCTGTCCTTGCAGCCATTTCATCCCTTATATCCTCACATATCCTTATGTAAGTATCCATATCGGTAATATTTGAAAATCTTTCACCCTTAAAGAAGGATGCTGCTCCAAGTCCGAAGCCTATATATTCTCCGCCGGTCCAATAAACAGAATTATGCCTGCTTTCATATCCCGGCTGACAATAGTTCGAAATCTCATATCTATGATAACCGTTTGCTGCAAGGACTCTTTTCGTCATTGCATACATCTGTCTGTCTGTTTCTTCATCCGGAACCAGCTTCAGCATCTCTGTATCAGATGCCAGAGGTGTTCCTTCTTCAATCTGAAGTGAATATACGGAAATGTGCTCCGGCCTCAGCTCTGTCACTCTGGTAAGCGTATCTACAAAGCTGTGCACAGACTGACCGGGAACTCCGGACATAACATCTACATTTATATTCTTAAATCCCGCTCGTCTGACATCCTGATAGCTTTCGGCAAACTGTTCGAAGGTATGTATCCTTCCGAGATTTTTCAGGATCTCGTTATCTGCCGACTGCATTCCGATAGAAATTCTGTTTACGCCGAATTCAAGATATTTCAAAAGATTTGAATATTTGATTGTTCCGGGATTTGCTTCAATAGTGATCTCCGGAAATCTGTCTAATTCAAATGTGCTCTTTATCGCATTAAGTATACTTTCGATCATCACCTCATCCAGAAGTGAAGGAGTGCCGCCGCCAATATAGACGGTCTTTACTGTATATCTGTCCGCAAATATCTTATAAAGGCTTATCTCATTGCAGATCGCCTGCGTATACTGCATATGATCTGTGATATTCTTATTATCAAAAGAAAGAAAATCACAATATGCACATTTATGAACACAAAAAGGTATATGAATATAAAGACTCAGATTTTTCTTCATTATGATAATCCTTATTCATCATCAAGCTTAAGCACTGCAAGGAAGGCCTTCTGCGGAACCGTTACATTACCGATTTCTCTCATCTTCTTCTTACCTTCCTTCTGTTTTTCAAGAAGCTTCTTCTTTCTGCTTATATCACCGCCGTAACACTTGGCAAGAACATCCTTACGAACCGCCTTAACAGTCTCTCTGGCAATAACTCGACCGCCGATAGCTGCCTGGATCGGTACCTCGAAAAGATGACGAGGAATTTCGACCTTGAGCTTCTCACACATTTTTCTTCCTCTTTCATATGCGGAATCTTCGAATACTATAAAGGAAAGAGCATCAATATTCTCACGATTTATAAGTATATCAAGTTTAACGAGCTTAGACTTCTGATAGCCCTTAAGCTCATAATCGAAGGAAGCATATCCTCTTGATCTGGATTTAAGAGCATCAAAGAAATCATAGATGATTTCATTAAGCGGCATATCATACTTTAGAAGAACACGGGTTTCTTCTATATATTCCATACTCTTATATACACCGCGTCGCTCCTGGCAGAGTTTCATTATCGCACCGGTAAATTCTGTTGTTACCATTATCTCCGCATCAACTATCGGCTCTTCCATATAGTCTATCTCCGAAGGATCGGGAAGATTGGAAGGATTTGTAAGTTCTATAACTTCACCGTCAGTTTTATATACCTTATATACAACACTCGGAGCAGTGGTAATGATATCAAGATTATATTCTCTCTCAAGACGTTCCTGAATAACCTCAAGATGAAGAAGTCCGAGGAATCCGCATCGGAAACCGAATCCAAGAGCAACAGATGTCTCAGGCTCATAGAAAAGCGAAGCATCATTCAGCTGAAGCTTCTCAAGCGCATCCTTAAGTTCCTGATATTTTGCACCATCCTCCGGATATATACCGCAGTAAACCATCGGATTCGCCTTCTTATATCCCGGAAGTGCCTCTGCACACGGATTCTCTGCATCGGTAACAGTATCACCGACTTCCGTATCACGCACATTTTTCAGGGATGCAGTTATATATCCGACCATGCCGGCTGAAAGCTCATCACAAGGAATGAATCTTCCTGCACCGAATATACCTACTTCAACAACATCAGCCTCAGCTCCCGTCTCCATCATACGGATTCTGGATCCCTTAGCAACAAAGCCATCGAAAACTCTGCAGAAAATGATAACTCCCTTATAGCTGTCATAAAGGCTGTCAAAAATAAGCGCCTTGAAAGGAGCATCATTGTCTCCTGAAGGTGCAGGTATCTTGCTTACGATCTGCTCAAGAACCTCACCGATATTAATTCCGTTCTTAGCGGAAATGAGCGGTGCATCCTGAGCTTCTATTCCGATAACATCTTCAATCTCTGTCTTTACCCTTTCAGGCTCAGCTGACGGAAGATCTATTTTGTTTATAACAGGAAATACTTCAAGATTGTTGTCTATCGCAAGATATACATTTGCAAGGGTCTGCGCCTCGATACCCTGAGCGGCATCTACTACAAGAACTGCGCCTTCACAGGCAGCAAGCGAACGTGAAACCTCATAATTAAAGTCAACATGTCCCGGTGTATCAATAAGATTGAAGATATACTCCTCACCATCCTTAGCCTTATAAATAATACGGACTGCCTGAGATTTGATAGTTATTCCTCTTTCTCTCTCGATATCCATATTATCGAGAACCTGCTCCTGCATCTCGCGTTCCGTCAGTGTTCCGGTCTCTTCTATAATTCTGTCGGCAAGCGTGGACTTACCGTGATCTATATGTGCTACTATACAAAAATTTCTGATCTTGCTCTGATCTAAATGTGACATAATTTAACTCCCGATTCCAGCCAAAGAACCATCGTCCCGGCAGATTTATTTATTCTCTATATCGCCTATTACCTTTATCTGATATTCACGGCTGATCCTCATCATATTTGAAATAAAGTCCGTATATTCAGCCTTAAGCGATTCATCCATTCCTTCCGTAAGCCTCTCGATCACTGCCTTCTCTCTGTCCGGCTTATATATCTCATCACCATTTTCAGCCTTAATAAGCGCAATATCATGAGCTATAGCCATACGTTCGATAAAAAGCTTCTTCAGCCCGTCATCAACTTTATCTATTCTTGTTCTAAGTTCATCTAACGTCATTTCTGTATCCTTATCTCAATAAATCATCAACTTATATGACCGAATCATCAGATTTCTAACCTCATCGATCACATACCCACAATATTATAAGTAATCTCTATTCATTTGAAAAGAAATATATTTATTCCTTTTCTTCAAATCCTTCAATATCCGTCAAAAATCCGGAAACACTGAGTGCTTTATCACCTGACATACGAGGACTGTAAATATATAAAGCATCTTTGGTCCTGGTAACAGATACATAAAGCATCCTTCTTTCCTCTTCGATTTCCGCATCAGATCTTGATTTTTTATGCGGCATCACTCCGTCTACACATTCAATTATATGAACCTCGCTGAATTCAAGTCCTTTAGCCGAATGCATCGTCATCAGCTGAACCTCATCCCTGTCCTTATTTTTATGAAATGTATTCTCGCTCGCCTCTTTTTGCTCTTTCAGCAGCTTCTGATAGCTTTCGATATATTCAATAAAACTGTCATAAGTATCAAACTCTCTTGCAACCCCCTGTACTTCATCAAGTACATCTATCATTTCTTCATAATCCAGGTTATGTTCTGCAGCATATTCCTTCAGGTATTTATCATACCCCACAGCCTTTCTGATATAAGATATAGCCCCGAAAGGATTAAGTCTCCTTATCGTATCAAGTTCATTTGCAAGTCTGATTATATTTGTCTTAAGATAGTCCTGATTGGACGCTTCCTGAAGCAGTTCTTTCAGTCCGACTCTTTCAGTAGGAAGCATATTTCTCTTTATATATCTGACAGGTTTATTCATAAATGTAAGAAACAGTGACCTTCTGTTATCTCCCATCGTGAAATGTATGTAATTGAGGATCGGCTGTACTATATACTGTGAAAAAATATCAGGAATCACATCTCTTACCGAGAAAGGGATTCCGTTCTCCCGAAGCTTATAGATAAGCCTCCTCGGATCCATATTGGTCCTGTATAGTACTGCAATATCTTTATATGCGATTCCCGCATCATGTGCCTTCTCGATGCGCCTGATAAGCAGTTCATTTTCTTTCCTTATATCTTCAGGCCGCGAAAAATATATACGGCCCCTGTCCTTAACAGCCGACTTAAGCGCCTTATCATATCTTTTCTTATTTCTTCCGATTATTTTCGACGACAGTTCAGTCACAACTTCAGGACATCGGAAGTTTGTTGAAAGCGTCATAATCTCTGCATTTTCAAACTCTTTACTGAAAGACAGCATAATGTCAGGTCGTGCCCCTCTGAAGCCATAGATGGACTGATCATCATCCCCTACAGCGAAGATATTGTTATCCGGAGCGGCAAGCATTTTTAATATCTTATACTGTATAAGATTTGTATCCTGAAACTCATCAACAAGTATATATGGATAAAGCTGATGAATTCTCTGCCTTATATCCTCCCTTTCCGTCAGAAGCTCATAACATTTCGAAACCATATCATCGAAGTCAAGAACTCCGAGTCTCGCCTTCTCTTCATTATACCTTTTATACATCAGGCGAAAATCATGTTCCGGCATATCATGACTGTAGTAGTCATCAACATTTATCATGTCCGAGCTGATACGTCCGAGCTGATTTATGGCACTGAGTATGATTTCATCATTGTCATAGAAATCCTTATTAATATCGAGAAGAATATTTCTGATCATATCCTTCTTCTTCGTCTCATCCAGCACGCCAAGTCCTTTACCGCCGTATGCCGTATTTATTATCCAATAAAAGAAGGAATGAAATGTGCCGAACCTTACATCACGTCCTCTGTCACCTGCGATCGATAGAAACCTTGTTCTCATAGAAGCAGCTGCAGCCCTGGTAAATGTAAAGCATAATATGTTTGCAGGATTAACCTTACAAACATCGATCAGATAACAGATCCTGTTAACTATAACCGTCGTCTTGCCGGAACCCGGTGTACCCAGAACCAGCATCGGGCCTTTATACCACTGAACTATATTCTGTTGTTCTTCACTCAGTCCCGACAAATGTTAATCTCCTGTCATATATTATTTCATCATACAAGATATAAATATTTAATCATGCAAAATATAATTATTTAATCATACAAAATATAATTATTTATCATACAAGAAAAACGGTCGAGCATTAATAATGCTCGACCTACTATCATTTAAAAATTTACGCATTTGCCCCACAGCACTTCTTGTACTTCTTGCCCGATCCGCATGGACATGGATCGTTACGTCCGATCTTCGGAGCCTTAACTACTGTGTGTGAAGACTTTTCCTTCTTGTAAAGCTCTTTCTGCTCTTCCTTTGTAAAGATGCTGTCCCATTCAGGAAGTGTATAAAGCCATTCAGCATTGCAGCTTACCATATTCATGTAAAGGCTCTCAAGGTCAATATCAATTGTGATTTCCGAATCCTCAGTTATCTCTTCGAGATTGTTGCTTTCCTTAAGGCTGTCGTCAATTCCGTCAAGGAATCCTGTGATAAGCTCAATTGTTGTATCATATTTTTCAGCAAGTTCTTTTACTGTACACTTGATTACTTTCTTAGGCTCTTTAAGAATCTGCTCATAAATGCCCTTCTCAACTCCGAAGTAGTTCAGCCAGAACTGCTTTCCTTCAGGTGTTCTGTCATCAAGACCGTAAGCATGATCACGCCAATCCTTTAATAATCCCATATTAAATCTCCTCTATCTTATATACATATTTAATCATTTGCGATTTTAAACACAAATGCGATTATAGCAAAAAGAAAAATAATAATCAATATTATTCATATCTGAGTGCATCTATCGGATTAAGGTTAGATGCCTTTACGGACGGAATAAGTCCGAAAATGATTCCTATCATCATTGAGAATATTACGGAAATGATAATAGCCGGTACACTGATCGCGACCGGAACCTCCGCGACTTTCGATATAAAGTACGCAAGTCCGATTCCCGCACCTACTCCTATAAATCCACCTATCGAAGTAAGAACGGCAGCTTCAGTAAGGAACTGTCCGAGTATCGATCTCTTTCTTGCTCCAAGAGCCTTCTTAAGTCCGATCTCTCTTGTTCTTTCGGTTACGGATACAAGCATTATATTCATAACACCTATACCGCCGACTATAAGGGATATACTAGCGATCCAGATAAGCTGTTTACTGGTTGCCGAAGAAAGCTTCTGAAGTTCCTTGGCTTTTTCAAGTGTATCCTCACTTTTATACTTTACAGAATCTTCGGAATTATCATTTATATATCCATTCAGAAGATCCTGTGTTGATTTACCTGCATCTGTCATTGCTTCAGTTTCAACAGCCTTAACAAGTACCTGATACGGTTCATCATACTGATACAGAACCGGCCAGCAGGTATCGGGAACAACAAGAATTCCGGAAGATTCATCACCGTAATATGTATCCCATTCATCTATCGAATTAATGACCGGTTCAAAATCATCCATCTTCTCGACTATTCCTATTACCACAAAAGGGGTCCCCATGATCTCAACAGTCTCATTAAGCGGATTCGCCCCTTCAAAAAGGCTGTATGCCGATGCCTGATCGAGAATCACAACATTTTTAAATTCAGTGAAATCCTTTTCTTCAAAACCTCTTCCTTCTGTAATGGTATAACCCAGAAGATTGATATATTTATTATCGGCTCCGATAATATTACATCCAACAAGGCTTGATTTTCCATGATTTACACCCTGCCATACATTTGCCCTATGATACTTTGCGGCATCAATAACAGAATCCTGCTCAAGTATCTTATTCATTATCGTATCATCAATTAAGGGAACCTTTGAAACATCGAATCCTTCACTTGGATTAACCTCCATACCTCCGGAAGTCAGATTTACACGAACAATGTTATTTCCCGATCCAACAAGATTCTGCTTTATCTGGTCGTTGGTACCCTTGATAGTTGAAACAATAGCTATGATGGCAGCAATACCTATTATGATTCCGAGCATTGTCAGAAAAGATCTCATCTTATGTCCGAAAATACCCTGAAAGGATAATCTAATATTCTCTATCATATCTACTCCAAATTACATCTGTAACCATTTATCCTAAACGGCTGCAATCTGTATAAATCAATAACCATAAAGATCACTTAAATCAGCTTCCTTACAGACTTTACCTTCAACAGCATCTTTCTCATACGGAAATGCTATATAATCAGAAGCCGTAATACCGGCCTTTACAACTATTTCTGTTCCATAATAGATTTTGCCCGTTGAAATTACCTGCTTCTTAAGTCTTCCGTTTTCACGCTTCATAACATAATAGGATGCATTTTCCTTTTTACAAAGTGCAAGCGGAATAACTATTTCATTCTGAAGGGATTCATAGTTTGAGGTTTGAGCAGTTGTTACTTCAACCCACATGTTTTCACTTAAATCTTCACCACAATCTATAACTACAGATACGGGATATGAAGATGCAGTATATTCATAATATCCGCCACTTTCAGATGGATTTTCGGCAATCTTTGAAACCTTACCTGTATAAGACATTCCGGTATCATATGAAAAGATATCTACCTGCTCACCGATATATATTTCATCCAGGCTCAGCTCATCTACATTGATAACAGCCGAATATACACCGGAAGCATCTATGACAATCGCAGGAGACATTCCACTGTAAACATCATCAGTTACTTCATTAAATCTGACTACTCCGTCAAATTCAGCCAAAACCTTACACTTTTCTATAGCTTTTTCCTGTCTCTTTATCGATAGGTTCTGGTTCTGAATTCTGAGATTAAGATTCCTGATCTCTTCATTCTTAAGCCTGATGGCTCTTGCCAACTCAGTCTTGGTATAAACAATCTCAGGGTTTTCAAGTTGTTCGTCCTGTTCCTTCTTAAGTTCCTCTAAAGCTTTATCGACTTCAGCTTCGGCTTTATTCGCCACATCCATTGCCTGTTCATATTTTTTCTGCTTCTCATTGCAATCGGAAGTCGCCTTTTCAAGTTTTTCTGTAATCTCTAATAAAGCATTATATTTTTGACCATAAGTCGTATTTGCTCTTTCTAACACTGTACAAAGTCCACCATGTTGACTTATGATTACTTTATCTAACTTATAAACATCGTTTTTAATTTCTTCATCAGTTCTTGGTATTTTTTCGGGAACCGCATCTGTACAAGTGGCAATATTATTTTTTTTGTAAAAATCATCAAGCTCCTTACTAGCCTTATCGCGATCTATCACGCTAAGATCATATTCTTTCTGTTTTGTATCCATTTCGTCCTTTAATTCAAGGACCGTCTTCTGTGCTTCGTTATATTCCGTAAGTGGAGCGATTGTCTTTTCAGAAGCTTCATCATAAGCCTTCTCAGCCTCTTCCAGCTTCTTCTCAGCCGGTGTTTTCGGAATTTCAGCATCATCTTCTATAGGCGTCGTATTATTCAGCTTTTCCAGCTGATTTTCCGCAAGCCTAAGATCGGTATATGATACCTGTAGCTGGGCATACATTGTATCAAGCTTAAGGCTTTCCTGTGTTGTATCATATTCAAGAATTACATCTCCTGCTTTAACACTGTCGCCCGGAGACGCATAAATACCCTTAACAAGCTTGTCTTTCTCTATATAAATATTCTGTTCATCGCTTACGACCACATTTCCGCTGAAGCTGGATGAGCTTTCATACCAGTTTCCGACAAAATAACTTACCGGATATACCTTTACCGGATCCGAATTCTTCCTTTTCGTTCGGTAAATGTATGCGCCGCCGAGAGCTGCTCCGACAATTAAAAGCAGTGTGATCAGCGTTATTATAAACTTTTTCATACATTTCCTCCGAAATCAGGGGAGGCTTCAAAAGCCGCATCAACATCAGCTATACTGCTGGAATCGCTTGTTATCTCACCATCAAATATAGAAATTATCCTGTCTGCCTGCTCTGCTACTTCTCGAGCATGAGTGATCATTATAACTGTTACGCCTTCTTCGTTAAGCTTTCTGAAAAGCTGCATAACCTGAATACCTGATTTAGAATCAAGAGCTCCCGTAGGTTCATCAGCAAGAAGGATTTTAGGACTGTTAACCATTGCTCTGGCAATCGCAACTCTCTGCTTCTGTCCACCCGACAACTGGGTAGGCTTAAAGTACATTCTGTCTTCAAGGCCGACCTTGATCAGCGCATCCTTGCAAAGCATCTTCCTTTCTTTTCTCGGAACTGCTGCATACTGGAGCGGAAGCTCAACATTCTGAAGTGCAGTCTGCCTCGGAAGCAGATTGAAATTCTGAAATACAAATCCGATATATTTGTTTCTGATGCGTGAAAGCATCTTGTCATTTAATTTACTGATATCCGAACCGTCAAGAAAGAAGGATCCGCTGGTTGGTTTATCCAGGCATCCAACAATATTCATAAGGGTAGACTTACCGGAGCCTGAAGGTCCCATAATTGCAACATATTCGCCTTCCTCTACTCCGAGATTGATATTCTTAAGTACTGGTACATCAATTCCACCCTGAGAATAGTTTTTAAAAATTTCTTTCAGTTCAAGAAGCATCAGATGCTACTCCCCTTTCGGTTCAGCATTATCATTCATGCCGGGGTCAATATCCTGCATTAATTCTTCATCAGTCAGATAGTCGGTACTGAATTCGATATTCTCATCACCACCGAGATCCCCGCCAACGTCATCACTAGGGCTGATTTCATAATCTCCACCCATATCATCTCCTGGGCCGATTCCGAAATCTCCGCCCATGTCACCACCGGGGCCGATTCCGAAGTCTCCGCCCATATCATCTCCCGGACCACCCGGAACTAAGCCACCATTCGGATCATCCATCATTTCCTGCATATATTCATCATAATTGGTAGTTGTAGGGCATCCGTTCTCGATATAATAATCCGGATATGCTATAAAGTCTTCCTCTGTAATACCGGATTTAATCTCATAAGAATCAGTATTTTCATCATACTCACCTACCGAAACCTCGGTTTTCTCAATATGATCATTTACCTGCTTCCATACAAAGTATCCGCCCTCTTCAAGCATCATGTAATATGAAGGAAGATATAATCCCTGCTTAACCTCTGACTGTCCGTTATCAATTTCAAGATACAAATGCTGGCCGAGCATAAGTCCATCCGTCGAATCAGGATTAACGTAAAAAGAATATTTGGATGCGGAATCTCCCGGTCCCATCATATAATAATAGCTGTCACCTTCATTCTTCTGAGGCTCCAGATCAATCTTCGTTATTACGCCATGCCATACATCATCATTAACTCTTGATCTGATAAGAATAGGAGTTCCCTGATTAAGAGAACGTATATTCTGCTCGGATACAGTTCCTTTAATTCTAAAATCACCTTCAGCAATGATAGTTATAAAACCATCGTCACCGCTTGTCCCCATCGGACCATAGCCTGATGAAGAATTCTGATTAATCGACTTGATCATACCATCCATCGGAGCAGTAACCGCTGCCTGTTTTATGGATTCTTCCTGTTTCTGGATTTCAAGCTGCTTAATTGAAAGACTGTAGTTAGCCTCATTCAGACTGGCATTATAACTGTTGATCTGACTAGTAAGCGATAATCTCTCATCCTCACTAGTTGCCTTATCTCTCTGGTTTACCAGATCATCAATAGTAGCAGCTGTGCTGTTAATGTTGTTATATATACCCTGAAGATCCAGGTTCATCTGTTCAAGCTGGAGCTCCATTTCCTGAGTATCATATATGAAGAGCTCATCTCCCTCCTTGACACTGTCTCCAACCTTTACAAAAATTTCTTTGACAGTTTTAGAGGAATCCTTGTTTACGCTTTTGGTCTCCTGGGATTCGACTATGCCCATAAATCTTGTCTCAAGACCTACATAGCCCGAATTGACGATTTCATCGACCTTCTGAACATATACAACCCTTCCGTCCTTAAGAACCTTGCCGTCACTTTTTCTGAACCAGAACCAGTAAACAGCAGCAGAACCCGCAAGAAGAATAATTATGATCAAAAAGATAATCAAACCTTTTTTACTTTTCTTCGTCTGATTCTCCATCTATATCAAAACCTCTTTCATCAGATTTGGAAAAAACTTTCTTAACCCATACTATTAGATAAATCACTACCGGAATGATCATTGAAACAAAGACCATCGGAAGCAGATATTTGCTCCCCGTAATGATACAATAAATAATCCCACCGAACAACGAAACAATTATTAAGATTATCAGTAGAGAAATTAATCTTTTGAAAATGTTATTCTTCACCTTCTCCATCCTTTATATACTTAAACCATTCCTGTATTTTCTTCTCATATCCGTTATCAGAAGGAATATAGAATTCGCTTCCGACAAGCTGATCCGGAAGGTACTGCTGATCCACATAATGATTTGGAAAATCATGCGCATATTTATATCCAACATGCCCGAGTTCAGCAGATCCGGCGTAATGTGCATCTCTGAGATGCGGCGGAACTGTAGCATTAGCTACATTTTTAACAGCCTCATTTGCTGCAAAGATTGCATTTACAACCGAATTACTCTTAGGTGCCGTCGCTACATATGTAGCTGCATGAGCAAGTATTATCTGTGCTTCCGGAAGTCCGACTCGTTCAACAGCCAAAGCACAGGCAGTCGCAACCTGAATTGCCTGCGGATCCGCATTACCGACATCCTCTGACGCACAGATCATAATCCTTCTTGCAATAAATGTAACACTCTCGCCGCCATAAAGCATCTTTGCCAGGTAGTATACAGCAGCATCGGGATCAGATCCTCTCATTGACTTGATAAATGCAGAGATTATATCGTAATGATTATCCCCATCCTTATCATATCTTATGGACCTTCGCTGTACGCACTCTTCGGCAACCTTTAAGTCAATCTCAATAAGACCTGTTTCTTCGTTCCTGTCTGTAGAAAGAATTCCAAGTTCAACAGCATTAAGAGCATGTCTCGCATCGCCTTCCGAAATATCAGCAAGGAAACTGACCGCCTCATCGGTTATGGATGCCTTATAGACTCCCATACCCTTATCCTTATCATAAACCGCACGTCTTATCAGTTCTTCGATATTCTCTTTACTGAGAGGTTTAAGCTCAAAAATCGTAGAACGAGAAACAAGAGCCCCGTTTACCTCAAAGTATGGATTCTCAGTAGTCGCACCAATAAGAATAACCGTTCCGTTCTCAACAAAAGGAAGCAGATAATCCTGCTGTGCCTTATTAAATCTATGAATCTCGTCAATGAAAAGGATGGTCTTTCTGCCGTACATACCAAGGTTTTCCTTGGCTTTATCAACAACAGCTTCCATATCCTTCTTACCTGATGCCGTGGCATTCAATTCACAGAATTCCGACTTTGTAGTTTTAGCAATTACCTGAGCAATTGTAGTTTTTCCTGTTCCCGGCGGGCCATAAAAAATGACAGAACCAAGTCTGTCTGCTTTTATTGCACGGTAAAGAAGCTTATCCTTCCCGAGAATATGCTCCTGTCCTACAATCTCATCTAAATTGTCAGGTCTTAATCTGCTGGCAAGGGGAGCGTTGACCTTCTGCTCCTCCTGCCTCATGTATTCAAACAAATCCATAATCAGCCTCTTTTAACAGGTCAATCAATCTTATAAAAGTCCCAGCTTCTTAATGATATAATCGAACTTCATTATATCTATAGGCTTGCAGATATAATCATCATAATCGTTACTTGCATACGAAGCATCGAACTCCTCATCAAGTGCGGATATCATTACGATCTTACATCTGGAAATACGTGGTATACCAAGCTTTCTTTCTGCATCTCTTATTGATTGAAGAACCTTATATCCATCTATCTTCGGCATCATTATATCAAGGCAGACGAGATCAAACTCCTTGCCCTCTGATACAGATTTTACAAACTGATCAACTGCTTCAATACCATCCGTAGCCAGAACAACTTCTCCATATCTGGAAAGAAGTTTAGATAAAAACTTTCCGCTGGCTATATCATCTTCTGCTATTAATACCTTCATCCTCAACCTCCAACCTTTATGTGTTCCAACCACTTGTTAACATATCCGATAACCCGGCTTTTAAACTGACCGTTACGATAATGGATACGTCTGTCAAGTGTATACATCATAAACATTCCGCATAATGTATTTGCCAATTCTGCGGCTGTAAAATAATCGGTTATTTCTTTATTATCGATAGCCCCCTGAAACAACCCGGTAAGGAATTCAATCCTGTTCCGAATTCCTTCCTCAACATAATCTCTGGTGTATGTGTTATGTAGAAGTTCCTCATGCTGAAGAATCAGCGTTGATAATGTAAAGTAATTCTCATAATAAGAGGTAAGCGAATCGACATACATATCGATTTTCCCAAGATAACTGCAATCTCTTGATGAAATAGTCTTAAAAATACCCTTATCGAATTTAAAATATGTCTTTACAATATCCTGCAGGAGCTCATTTACATCGGAATAATACTTGTAGATCATAGCTTCCGGAATATTAACCCTCATGGAAATATTCGCAAAACTGAGAAGTGCAAGTCCTGCATCACTGATAAGATCTATAGCAGAGGATAATATTCTGTCTTGAACCGATATAAATTCTTCGTTCATGACACTCCTCCCTACTACTAAAATGAAATTTTAAACCACTTTATATTATATTGCTTTAAAACTTTTAAGTCAACACTGATACACCCACAAATAAATAAGGGCTATCTTTTCAGATAGCCCTTCGTCACTCATAAAAAATGTATCGATTACTTTATAACAGTTACATTTGTAGCCTGAGGTCCCTTAGCTCCCTCAGTTACATCGAACTCAACCGGTGCACCCTTCTCAAGTGTTTTAAAGCCTTCCATTGCAATTCCTGAAAAATGAACGAATACCTCGTTACCTGCTTCATCAACAATAAAACCGTATCCCTTCTCAGGACTGAAAAACTTTACTGTACCCTTTGACATTTCCCTAACTCCTTAAAACATAAAATATTTGTGTGATACAACACTACTAGAATATATCACAAAAAATGATTTGAGTCAAGAATCGATTAACATAATCACTTAATGATCACAGATAATTTATTTGATTTCCGACAATAATGATAAACATTATTCGACAGTATAGTTTCTTTGTCAAGGCAGGTCCTGTTTACATCTCTTACCATGAAGATCAACCAGTCAACGTTATTATCAATCGATGCTTCCGAAACAATCAGATATTCATGTATGCTGGATGGGATTATATAATAATCATCTTCAAGCAGTTCAGATATCTTACAAAGCAACTTATCATATAATATCACCGGCGAACCATAAAATCCGTTTATATTACTGAGGTAAAGATACGGCGTAACCGGAAAATCCTCCGAATCCATATCTCCATTAAACTTATCAAGCAATCCGTTAATGATATTATCCAGCCTATCAATCTTTGGCGGAAACATTCTCATTGTATTTCCCAGTGCAACTCTGTAAAGCTCTTCATCATCAAGCTCGACATTTTCCAGATCAGCCCTTGTAACCTTCTTTGTCTCTACACTACCGTTATCATCGATAAACAGATTATAGGTAACATAAAGGTCGAGGTATTCCCTATACGGAATAGTATCAAGATCATCTCTCACATTTTCAAAATTATCGAGTGTAATGCATACACCTTTAATTAGTTCTTCTTTATTTAATTTGCTCATATCTCCCACTTTCCGGGAGCATTAATTGTAATAGGTAAAAAAAGATTAGCAAATGTCTTTCAGAAAATCAACGACTTTTTCCATATCTGCTCGCGTTCCGATCGTAATACGGAGAAATTCATTAATTCTCGGAAGATTGAAGTATCTGAAATAGATTCCCGCCTCTCTTGCTTTATCAAAAACTTCCTTGGCACTGATTCCCGAAGGTGATGCAAATACAAAGTTTGATGAAGAATCAAGTACCTTAAATCCAAGCTTCGTGAGTTCATCGGAAAACCATTTTCTTGTCTCCTTGATCAGACTGATCGTAGATCTGAAATATTCATCATCCTTCACTGAAGCTGTTCCAAGAATAATGGACGGCATATTAATTGTATATGAATTATATGAATACTTAACATCATTCAGATACTTGATAAGTGTCTCATTTGAAACCGCATATCCAATTCTCATTCCGGCCATGGATCTGGACTTGGAAAATGTTCTTACAACAACAAGGTTATTATAAGTATCAACCATATCGATAACAGAGGATCCTTCATCAGCAAAATCAATATATGCTTCATCGCATATAACGATGCTGTCAGGATTGGACTCTATAATATCTATAACCTTTTCTCTTTCAAGGAGAATAGATGTAGGCGCATTCGGATTAGCAAAAACAATACCGCCGTTAGGCTTCTTATAATCCTCGGGATCTATAGTAAAATCGTCCTTAAGACTTATGGTTTCATAGTCTATTCCAAGCAGTTCTGCCCATACAGGATAAAAAGAATATGTCACATCAGGGAAAAGAATCTTCTTATCTGAATTGAAGTATGTCATGAAGCACATGGCAAGTACATCATCCGAACCTACTCCTACGAACACCTGAGATGGCTTAACATTATGATACGACGCAAGTGCCTCACAGAGATCCCCGACAGTCGGATCAGGATATTTTCTGAACATATCCGTATCCATATTATTGATAAGCTTTTCAACCTCAGGTGACGGCCCGTAAGGGTTTTCGTTTGTATTAAGCTTTATAACATTATCATCCTTCGGCTGCTCACCCGGTACATAAGGTTCCACACGTCTGATATTTTTCTCCCAAGTATACATGATTTTGTCCTCCTAATCTATTACCACAGGGATATCCCTCCGATATAGTTTATCATAACATATTTAAATTAATAAATTTATACACTATAGGTATATACAACACAATACAGGTTTAAACAATCCAATTCGAATTTAAATAATCCAATACCGAATATATATTACACTGCATGCATATAAACAAAATAATGGACTACCATAACGGTAGTCCATCATGCAATAACATATTATATTATTATTTCTTTTCAAATACAAGTTCCTGTCCCATTTCAAGAGCAGAATCTTCAGGAACAACAATTGTCTTGTTGCTTGAATTGTATGTACACTCAAGAGTATCACCTTCAACTGTGAGAAGAAGCTTGTCGCCTTCCCATTTAGCAGCACAATCATACTCTTCGCTCATGTCACCTGCAAGTTCCTTGTACTCTTCATTAACTGCCATACCGAACTTAGCATTTGAACCCTTAAGGTCGATATAAATTGTGATCATTCCCATGTAGTTGCATTCATATCTTCCGTCTCTGTCTTTATTTCCGCCACCCTTAAGAATGAAGAAAATAAGTGCACCAACAACAAGAAGTGCAACTACTGCTATAATAGCAATAAGTGGTCCCTTGCTGCCGCTCTGCTGTGGAGCTGCGCCAAATCCCTGATCCTGTGGTGCAAAGCCCTGATCTGGAGCCCCCTGTGTAAGAGGTGCGTTACATACAGGACATACTGCTGTACCGTCTGGTACTTCGTTTCCGCATACTGGACAAACCATAATAAATCTCCTTTAACTTTCATATATTTTGTTTGTAAAAAATTACCAGTCGCAATTATAGCACAAAATACATATAAAAGTCTACATAAAATTTCAATATTATTTTATCAATCCCTTTAATTGGCCGCTGATTTCAAGATGATTATATGCGAAATGTATTCCGGCCGCAGGGAAATCACAAAGCAGTCTTTCCTTTATCTGCGTAGCTGCAAGGAAATTATTCTCCGCTGTATCTGTCTCCACAAATATAGTAAGATCAACACTGCTTTCCGAAAGATCTATCTTAACATTATAATCTCCGTTCTTATCTGTTCTCGCATCGGCAGTCAGAGGATTCTCTTCTACGGCCTTTGAAAAAAGATGCTTTGCAACCGCAAGCTTTCTCGGATCGGATGCATCAGCATAAGTAATCGAAACCTTGAGCGGATATTTATTATTCATATCCTGAGTAGTCAGATTTCTTATTACACTGTTATCCAGAAGTGAATTCGGAATTATCGATTCAGCATTATCAATAATACCGGTTATTATAGTATGACGAAGTGTCATAGCTTTTACATATCCGGTAAGTCTTTCTCCGCCTACCGTTATCTCAACTCTGTCACCGAGCTTGAAAGGCTTAAATATAGTAATAATAAATCCGTGGATGATATTACTCAGACCTTCCTGAAATATAAATCCGAGAACCACTACTATCAGTGAACTGGACATAAGTATTGTATTTGAAAAGCTGCTCAGCACAGGTGAAAGAGCCGCAATCCTGAACAGGAAAAATATAATTACTGCAACCTTTATAACACCATTAAGAAACTGAAACTTAATTCCGTCACTGTTTGATTTCTTGATGATCTTCGCAAAAACAGCATTGAGAATCCTGATAAGCATAAAGCAGACCAAGATATAGATCAAAGCAACTACATATTTATTTTTCATTATTTCATCGAAAAATGTCAACACTATTCTCCTTATAAATTCATCACTGTCTTATCATTCGGATTTATTCGCCACAATAATCCTTATATTCTTTATCGAGGAGCATTTTAAACTCATCATAGAATTTCCAATCAAAGGCAAAATTACAATGTCTGTTTTCTTTCTCAGTAAATATATCCGGTAAAATATTAGTCTTGGATTTAGATACTCTTTCAAGAAAACCATCAATGCTCTCAAACCCATCGCTGTAATAATATTCTATGAAAGGCCAGATCTTATCACTGACATCATCTTCAGTCAGCTTCATATCAATACATTCCATAAATTCATCCGGAGTCTTCTCTCTTCTTCGTATTGCCGTTATCAGTGCCTCTGTAGAAGGATCGACATTGATAAAGTTTCTGTCTATTATCCACATAAGAACGTAAGAAATCTCAGCGGCACAGTACTTCCATATCACTTCATGATCCTGTTCCGTGAGTGCTCCTGTTTTGTTATACTGAGCACGATAATTTGCTTCGGCAACATCCCAATTCCATTCAGCATTATAAAATCCAACGCTGACTTTATTATTTGTTTTATGCTGCGGTAATACTTTTCCGGGTTCTTTATACTCTTTTGAATACTTAATTATCACTAACACGGATGCTATCAGCATCATTCCGAATACAGCCCCAAATAACGGAATATCTGACTTATCAGGATCAAATATAACTATAAAGATAAATGCTATCACACTTATAACAGCGATAACACTGCATGTGATCATCGCATTCAGCGCATTCTTTTTCATTCTATCTTCGTCCATATATCATTATCCAATAAAAAATACAAATTTATAGTAATCAGATTATTTTAGTAATGTATTTAAATCTGCAATTATATCAATCAGATTAATTACAGTATCTTCTGTGTCAGTTCATCCAGCCAGTCAGCTTTGTAATCCTCAATCTCACCTCTATCGGAAAGAGCCGCAAATGTCGGATCTATAGGAATACGTGCCACATTTGAAATGCCGTACTTTTCAGCAATCTCATCTACTCTGGACATACCGTATATATAATGTTTCTCCTTACAGTTAGGACATTCAAAGTAAGAAAGGTTTTCAACAAGGCCAAGTACCGGAATCTTCATCAGGTCAGCCATTCTGACAGCCTTCTCAACTATCATCTCAACAAGCTCCTGCGGAGATGATACAACTATAATACCATCTATAGGTAGCTGCTGGAATACGGTAAGTGCAACATCACCTGTTCCCGGAGGCATATCGACATACATCACATCTATATCGCCCCACATAACGTCATTCCAGAACTGGCTAACAGCTCCGGCTATTACCGGACCTCTCCAAAGAACCGGCTGAGTCTCCTCATCTATCAGAACATTCATTGACATCATTTTAATACCGCTCTTTGATACAACCGGAAGAATGCTGTCATGTGCACCAATCGCTTTTCCGTGAATACCGAACGCCTTCGGAATCGACGGTCCTGTAATATCCGCATCCATGATGGCTGTCTTTTTTCCGAGTCTCATTGAATTAACAGCCAGCATCGATGTAACAAGTGATTTACCTACACCGCCTTTACCGCTGATTACTCCTATAACCTTTTTAATCTCAGAATCCTTATTATGTACCTTTTCAAGCTTAATATTATCAAGAAATTCCTTTGAGTCCGACATTTTACTCCTCCAATGAATATATATTTACCGAAAGCTGTCTGTCATAGAGTCTTTAAGTATAAGCATTTATGAAAAACTCTTTCGGTCATTAGACACTATGACATATCATAAACTATAAATTATGCTTTATCAAATCATTTTTTTACTCTATAATTGTTTTGTTAACTTGCATTTTACAGGAGAATTCTAATGGATAATGATAAAAAGACAACATATGTTATCGGTCATAAGAATCCGGATACGGATGCCATTGCCGCGGCCATATCATATGCTTATCTCAAGAATCTTACATCCGACAAGAGTAATTATGAGGCTATGAGATGCGGAAATATTAATTCCGAGACACAATACGTCCTTGACCGCTTCAATATTAAACCGCCTCGTTTTATCGGTGATGTAAGAACTCAGGTTAAAGATATGGAAATCAGGTCACTTCCGGGAATAAGCAGTGAAATGTCTCTGAAGGAAGCCTGGCTTACAATGAAAGAGAATAATGTAGTTACTCTCTGTATAACCGAAGGAAAATATCTTAAAGGACTTATTACAACGGGTGATATCGTAGAAACCAATATGGCAGTCTACGAATCTGATATGTTGTCCAAGACCAATACAAGCTATGAAAATATTGCCCACACTCTTGACGGTACAATGATCACCGGAGAGCTGTCGGGACATTTTGAAAAAGGCAAGGTACTTGTAGGTGCCGGAAATGCAGAACAGCTTGAAGAGTTCATGGACGAAGGTGATATAGTTCTTATCGGAAACAGATATGAAGCCCAGCTATGTTCTATAGAAATGGGTGCAAGCCTTATTATTGTGTGCGGTGGTTATAGCGTTTCTCCTTCCATTCAGAAGATTGCCGAAGAGAAAAACTGTCGTATCATGACAACACCGCATGATACATTTACTGTAGCAAGACTTATAAATATGAGTATGCCGGTCGGCAAATTCATGAAGTCCAATAATCTGATAACCTTTAAGCCTGATGATTATATTGAGGATATCAAGCCAATCATGGCCGAAACAAGGCACCGCTACTTCCCGGTCGTTGATTCAAAGGGATATTACGTCGGCATGGTTTCAAGAAGAAACTTCCTCGGTGCAAGAAAGAAAAGACTTATACTTGTGGATCATAATGAAAGAAGTCAGGCTGTACAAGGCGTTGAAACGGCTGAGCTTGCTGAAATAATAGATCATCACAGACTCGGTACGATAAATACCGGTAAACCGATATTCTTCAGGAATCAGCCACTCGGATCTACATGTACGATCATCTACACAATGTATCTTGAAGCAGGCATAGATATACCGAAGGATATTGCAGGAATCATGCTTTCCGCAATCATTTCCGATACTCTTCTTTATCGTTCACCTACCGCAACACAGATCGACAAGAATGCCGGTTCTGTACTTTCGGTAATAGCAGGTGTAAACGAAGAAGAACTCGCAAAAGAAATGTTCAGCGCAGGTAGTAACCTTGGAGATAAGACAGCATCTGAGATCATACATCAGGATTTCAAGAAATTTACTGTTGGCGATACAGTTATCGCTATCGCACAGATCAGTTCAATGGATGTCAATGAGCTGCATACCATTAAGGAACGTATTGAGCCTGAACTTGATGATACACTGGTATCAGACAAACTCGATATGGTATTTATAATGCTCACAAATATACTCAAGGAATCTTCCGAGATCATTTACTGCGGTGCAAATGCTGACAGAATACTCGAAGCCGGTTTCGGAACGGCTGCACGTAACGGACATGTTACTCTTAACGGCGTTGTTTCAAGAAAGAAACAGATGCTTCCTGCTGTAACATCCGCAATCCAAGGTGAATAGGCACTCATCAAAAAAATCCAGAGGTCATGACCTCTGGATTTTTATTGTCTATTTATTTACTATCACATCTTCCAAAAATCTTCTTATCTCATCTTTATCCATAGCACTGAGTGATGAATTCTGATATCCTTCTGATTCAGTAACATCACGTCCGAAATAATCCGGTGCTATAAAGCTGTTCGCCGCTTCTTCTGTCGGAAATTCGACTTCAACATACATAAGCCCTTCAAATGCACCATGAAAAACATCGAGTTCCGCCGTCAGTCCATCTTCAAGCGGAATCTTGTATCTGGTTTTGGAGATGATATTTCCTTTACATTTCAAGGATAAATCTTTAAAAGCTTCTTCGGTAATATCAATTTCGAATTCTTCTCTCTTCAGAAAGCCATCGGATTTTACGGTAAGATAAAAACGATCGTCGGATCTTCTTATTCTTATTACCGGACTAGTGTATATATAGCCCTGAGAAACTTCATGATGTACATATTCCGAAATATTATCCGGAACATATTTCACAAGAAACTTTCTTTCAATCTCCATCTTCCTTATCTCCGTTATAGCTGAGCGTATACTTGATAAATCTAAAAGTGATAAATATACCTACAATGCTGACCAGAAGCTCCGGAAGGAGAATTCCGGCTGCTTTATTTATCGATACGATAAAAATACCGATTGTCTGTGCATAATATGATATCTTGAACGCTTCATCAGTATAAATGTTCCTGATGAAAAGTTTGTAAGGTATCAGCATTACCGCAGTATAGAAGAACGCAAGGAGAAGATACTTTACAACAACTATAACCGCCATCAGTATTGTCAGAAAAACACCCGTAACATAAAATGTACCGGTTGCCTGAGCAAAAGTCGCATTGTTCATGCCCTCTGAAAAAAGAGATTTGTTTTCAGCAGTATAAAGCACTCTTGAAAAATCTTTCACTGCAGATTTTTCAACATAATTGAATGTCATATTCTTACGTCCGAAGCATAGATACATGCCGTTAGACGGCAAGGTAGATGAATCGACCGAATCCTGCTCCGTATCAATATAAATATGATAACCCGAGATCATCATGTCAAACTTCTTCTCAGCAGAAAGTTCTCCGTTATGATATGTGAAGGCAGGCATTTTTTCAAGGAATAAAGCTCTGAATCCACCAAAGCCTGCAACATTCGCAATAAAAGGAATCAGATAAATGATAATCGCAGCAAAAAGTGATACAAATATCACATACTTCACAAAGCATTTCTTGGACACTTCCATTAATTCCTTAAGTCTGCTCGGAATAGAAAATGCAATCTTAAGCTCCTCAAGAAGTTTATAATCCTTTCCGGGATTGCGATACTCATATCCCTCATACTCATTCATGATATTATCATTATCGGAATTATTTTCGGGATCTTTATTAAATTTGTTATTTGAACCGTCATAATAAACCATAATTCATCATTGCCTTTTTGATTCCGCCACTAAGGACATCATCAGTAATATACTCGGCAGCCTGCCTTGCGGCTTCACTGCCGTTTTTCATACAGATACTATGCTTAACATATTTCATCATTTCAAGATCATTGTTTCCGTCTCCGAATACAAATGCATTATCCGATTGAATCCCAAAATAGTCAAGCAGAAACTTTATGCCCGTCGCTTTGGAATGACCAATAGGTTCAAGTTCGCAGAAATCGCCTTCTCGATCAATATAACTGAAATATCTTGATATATATTTCTTGAAATCCTCAAGGCTGCTTTCGGATGTATACCATGAGCTGAACTTATCGAATATAAAATCAGGATCTTCGATATCATCAACCAGCTTCTTTCCGCCGCTGCTGAAATATCTTACAAGAATATCCCTGTCAGGACTATCCATTTCTTTATCAAAGCACGTATAATCCTTATATTCAAAGAGAGCATTCATTTTGAACTCACGGCACTTATATGCTATCTCTCTGCAGATTTCTCTATCAAGACCTTTATGATAAAGTTCCCTTCCATTATAGATTATATGACTTCCGCATCCGCATACATAACCGTCAAAGCCGGCCTCTCTTATAAAAGGATCTATATTGCAATATACTCTTCCTGTATTGATAAATGCAAGATTTCCCGCTGCTCTGCAATCAGCAATTGCCTTCTTGGCATCTTCCGGAAAAATCCTGGCTTCATCATTCGTAATCAGAGTACCGTCAATATCGAAAAAAAGAATATTCATAATATTACAGCTGCTTCATAAGATTAACCATCTCAATAGCACCGAGAGCACAATCATAGCCCTTATTTCCGGCTTTTGTTCCTGCTCTTGTAACTGCCTGTTCGATAGTATCTGTTGTAAGAATACCGAACATTACAGGAATACCTGATTCAAGACTAACCTGAGCAATACCCTTTGAAACCTCAGCACATACATAATCATAATGACTCGTCTCACCTCTGATTACAGTACCAAGACAGATAACTGCATCATACTTACCTGAAGAAGCCATTTTCTTTGCTGCAAGAGGAATTTCGAAAGCACCCGGAACCCATGCAACACTTATATCTTCGTCTTTAACATCATGTCTAACAAGACCGTCTACAGCACCTCCAACAAGCTTAGATACTATAAACTCATTAAACCTTGATGCTACAATACCGATCTTAATACCATCAGCTACTACTTTTCCTTCAATCTTATTCATAATCTTATCCTTCCTTTTTATAGATTTACCATTTATACTTATCAAATGGTAAATAATTAAATGATCAATTTAAATTACATTTTCTATAAATAAATTAAACCTCGCTGAGTATATGTCCCATCTTAATCTTCTTTGTCTCAAGATAAAATCTGTCATTATCCTGAGGCTCTATCTCGATCGGAACTCTCTCAACAATCTCAAGATTGTAACCCTGAAGTCCGTAAACCTTTAACGGATTATTTGTAAGAAGCTTCATTTTTCTCACACCGAGAGATACGAGGATCTGAGTTCCTATAGTATAATCTCTGGCATCAGCAGGGAAACCGAGCTCAACATTTGCTTCTACAGTATCTCTGCCCTTATCCTGAAGTGCATAAGCTTTAATCTTATTTATCAGACCGATTCCTCTTCCTTCCTGTCTCATATACAGAAGGACGCCTCTGCCTTCCTCGGATATTTTCTTCATTGCAGCAGCTAACTGATCGCCGCAGTCACATTTCAGAGAACCGAATGCATCTCCTGTAAGACATTCCGAATGAACCCTTACCAGTACAGGCGAACCATCTGTAACATCTCCCATTGTAAGAGCAACATGATGTTCTCCGTTAAGTTCATTTATAAATCCATGAATGACAAAATCTCCATACTTTGTAGGAAGTTTTGCATTTGTCACTTCAGTAACAAAAACCTCATGTTCTTTTCTATACTGTACAAGTTTCTCAACAGTAGATATCTTAAGTTTATGCTCCGCAGCAAACTCGATCAGATCATCACGGCGTGCCATCGTACCATCATCCTTCATGATCTCGCAGCAAAGACCCACAGGCTTCAGACCTGCAAGCTTGCATAGATCAACTGTCGCCTCGGTATGTCCCGGTCTTTCAATCACACCACCACGCTTTGCCTGAAGCGGAAACATATGTCCCGGTCTTCTGAAATCGGACGGAACCGCATCATCTGATGCAAACGCTCTGGCTGTAATCCCTCTTTCCTCAGCCGATATACCTGTTGTTGTAGAAATATGATCAACTGAGACCGAAAATGCCGTCGTATGATTATCCGTATTTA
Organism: uncultured Lachnospiraceae bacterium; assembly: GCA_946405625.1. Taxonomy (GTDB): domain Bacteria; phylum Bacillota; class Clostridia; order Lachnospirales; family Lachnospiraceae; genus Eubacterium_Q. The sequence goes on from CAMJHQ010000010.1 coordinate 74,739, forward strand.
CTATACACATTTGCGGAAGATTATATCTATCGCTGTAATCTTCCTCCATTGGCATACATATCAGGCCTCTCGCGTACTTTGCCATGAAATTAACATTCTCGGTTGTGGCAAACTCAGCGGCAACAATTACATCGCCTTCATTTTCTCTGTCTTCATTATCGAGGATTACGACGCATTCGCCATTCCTCATTGCTTCAAGAACATCTTCAATACTGTCAAACTTAATTTTCTCTTCCATAAACCCTCAGCTCTATGTATTACTTATTAAAATATATAATTATATGAAACCGTTTTCAGAAAGCATCGCAGAGAAATCGGAATTCTTCTGCTGCCTGCTGTCAGTTCCCAATAATTTTTCTACATACTTGCCTATAATATCATTTTCAAGATTAACACTGTCTCCCGGCTTCTTCGAAAGAAGTGTTGTTTCCTCACCTGTATGAGGAATGACCGAAACCTTAAAGCACCTGTCATCAACATACGCAACCGTAAGACTTATGCCGTCAATCGCAATGCTGCCCTTTTCGACTATAAGCCTCAGGAGTGAAGGATCCGCCTTTATACTTACCCAGACCGCATTATCTTCTCTTTTCAGTTCAGTAACGGTTCCTGTTCCGTCTATATGACCGGAAACTATATGTCCTCCAAACCTTCCATCAGCTGCCATGGCTCTTTCGAGATTGACTCTGTTTCCGGATGTCACATCCGAAAGCGATGATCTGCGCATTGTTTCAGCCATTATATCAGCTGTGAAACAGCCTCCCGACATACCGGTAACAGTCAGGCAGACTCCATTTACAGCAATGCTGTCACCTATCTTCACGCCTTTCAGGAGCTCATCTGCTTCAATCTGAAGAACTGCGCCCTTCGAAAGTCTTGTTACCTTCTTAACCGTCCCGATTTTCTCTATGATACCGGTAAACATCAGTCTTCCTTTCTCCTCACATAATGGATCATGATATCACCATCAAGTGTAGTTATATCTTTTAAAGTGAAATGTGCGGCATTCTCAACTTCGTCTATTCCCTCTCCGCCTACAGGAGATGCTCCGGTTCCTCCGAACACCTTCGGTGATATGAATGTATAGACTTCATCAATCAGATCTTCTCTGAACATGCTCCATCCAACCTGACCTCCGCCTTCAAGCAGAAGGCTGTCTATCTTCATACGTCCAAGCTGATTAACGAGACTATTAACATCTATATGCCCGAAATCATCTGCAGGAAGAAGCAATGTACCGATTCCTAAATCCTTGAGTGCCTTGATTTTCTCTTTCTGTTCCTGTTCGATTGAATCAAGAGCGGCAACATATGTCTTTATCTCACCCGCAGTCTTAACTATCTGTGAATCCATAGGAATCCTGAGTCTGCTGTCACATATTATCCTTATCGGATCATGTCCTCCCTCTATCCTGCAGTTAAGCAGCGGATCATCAGCAAGGACGGTACCGATGCCAACCATAATGGCGGCACATTTATCACGAAGGACGTGAATGGTTTTTCTGGATTCAGTATTGCTTATCCATCGGCTCTTTCCGGTAGAAGTGCATATTTTGCCATCCATTGTCATAGCATATTTATAAACTATATAAGGAGTTTTATGAGTGATGTAGTGGAAGAAAAATGTATTCATTGCATCACATTCTTCTTTCATAACATGAGTCACAACTTCAACTCCCGCACTTCTGAGCTTCCAGATACCTTTGCCAGAAACAAGCGGATTCGGATCGTCAGAACCGATATATACTCTTTTAATCTTTGCTTCAATAATCGCATCGGTACAAGGCGGCTGCAAGCCTGTATGACAGCAAGGTTCAAGTGTAACATACATTTCCGCACCTTCTGTACTTCCTTCAACCGATGAAATTGCGTTCCTCTCTGCATGAGGACCGCCGTACTTCATATGATATCCTTCTCCGATCACATTGCCGTCTTTAACAATGACCGCCCCCACAAGCGGATTAGGACTGACCGCCCCCGTACCTTTCTTTGCGAGCTCTATGGCACGTTCCATAAACCTCTTTTCATACGCCATGTTTATCTACCCCCATAAACATAAAATAATGCCCCGAAACCTAAGTCACGGGGCAATCAAAATCACGGTTCAATAACTGAGATTACTTCCATCCAGACTATACTGTCGGCACCGAGATCAAATCGGTTCAAACTGAGATCAGTTTCGCGGGCTATACCGCCGGTCGGGAATCACACCCTGCCCTGTAATACAGATTATATGATATTAAACTGTCATTATTCCTGCTTGCCGATTGACAGGAATCCACTCTCATTAGCCTTAAGCAGGAATGAGAGACCTATATTCTTTCTGTTTCCGTCTACTGAAATGTAGATCTCACCAGTCTCAACAAGTGACTTTGCGATATTGATAAGCTCATCCTTGAAGGAGATCATCTCACGTCTGTCTCTTGATGAAAGCTTAAACAGATACTGGTTCTTAGAACTGATAAGAAGAATACTGAACGAGAAAATGTTGTCCTTTGATTCTTTCATACCGGAACCGATCATTCTTGAATTTGCAATGATAATTTCAGCATTATCATCCGGAAGATATTCAGAAAGAATAAGCTTGTAGATCTTCAGATAATCATCTTCGGAATCAACCTTGATAGGAAGTTCCGCAACAGCAAATTCGATAACCGAATCAGCTATCTTGATCGTTCCACCCTCATCGTTGATCGATGCAGTACTCTGACGAGGAACAAGAAGTCTGAAGAACTTATTCTCTATAACCTTCTCTGAAGGTGTCGGCTCTACGATAACGAGATCAGGATAAGTCTTTTCAAGCTTGAACATAGATACGATTGCCGCATCATCACCTGTCTCTGCCATCTCAATAAGCTTTTTATAAAGCTCTGTTATCTGTGGTGTACGATACTTGACAAGCTCAACGATCTTCTCAACAGCAGGGATATGAGCCATAGCTGCATTTTCAAGATACATCTGGATGAGCTGTTCATCCGTAGCACCCTTCTCTCCCTTATACTGAATAACCTTGAAGAGGTTTTCCTTATCAAATTCATCGAACTTATTATCATAAGCCTTCTCGAAATACTTGAGGGCTTTCTTCTCGCCTGTAAATCCAGGCTGAGATTCCTGTCTCTCATAGATCTTTCCGAGTTCATAAGCTGCCTGATAGCTTCCGAGGCCAAGTGCCTCAAGGAATGCCTTCTCAATCTCATAGTCAGTAGCTATATAAAATACCTGACTCTGCTTCATAAGAGCAACCTTAAGTGCTGTAGCCGAGCTACCTGCCTTGACAGCTCTGTCCCATTTCTCAACGGCACTCTGAAGGCTTTCACCCTTAAGATCCTTAATATCCTTGATATAAGCATCTGCTTCGATGATACCGTTCTTCTGAGCTTCATTGAAATATCTAAGAGCTTTATCTCCGTCCCTGCCTGAACTGAGAAGTCCGTAATAATAGAATCTTCCGAGGTAGAACGGAACTCTCTTATGTCCGAGACGCTGAGCATCTTCGTACCATTTAAGAGCCTTTGTATAATCTTTATATTCCTGATCAAAAATATTACCGATAAGGAATGCCAGATCCGGATCCTTAGTTGCATCAAAGAGCTGTTTAGCATAGCTGATTGTCTTATCCAGATCATGATAAGGTGAATCCTTATCAAAATAGAGATCTATAAGAAGATAACTTGCTTTGATCGATCCGAGCTTAAGCGCCTGCTTTGCAGCACTCATGGCTCCTTCATAATCTTCAAGATAATAGCAGTATACAGCCTCGCTGTAGTACTGATTATCCTTTCTGTTAAGACTTTGATCACTGACACGTGTAGGTGCAATAAATGCAAACGAGTTAGCAGTTTCGAAAATGATCTCTTCGTACTGCTCAATAATCTCCATTGTTGCACAAACGAATCTCATACATGCAAGACGTCTTCCCTGGAAGAAGGCGAATGTAACGATACCTTTATTCATCTCCTTATGATAGAAGGTTGTGAAAATACCGTCTGCATACTCAGTGATATATGACTTAAGCTGAAGTTCTTCTTCAAATGCATCATTGCAGTATCTCAGATAATTCTCAAGTGTCTTCTTGGAATCTCTTGGAATACTGTCATAGCTGACATACATTTCAAAGTCCTTATATGTCATGCTAGGTGCATAATATTCTTCGTCTGTCTCCTCATTGATGGTTTTAACCCAATCCTTAGGAAGTTTGTGGATATAACCGTCAATCTGATTATGAACATATGTATATTGATATTTGAGAGAGGCAGGATCGATAACCTTATAACGGGTCTCTTTACCTTTCTCCTTACGCTTCTCAGAAATCTCTGTATAAAGCTTATCCTTTTCCTCAAACTCGAGTGAATCGGTATGACTTGCTGCATAATCAACTCTGTCATATGCCTTCATCGCATTCTCATCACCGAGATCGGAAAGTTTTCTGTACCAGTATTTAGCTTTATCAAGATCTACTGGAATAACATAATCACTCTTGTTACCATATTCATCAACTCGGCTGAGACCGTTCTCATATATGGAACCGAGGTTCATATATGCAGGCTTAACTCCTGCGTCTGCAGCTTTTTCGAAATATGATATTGCTTTTGAGAAGTTCTGAGCATCAAGAAACAGCTTAGCTGCTTTGTAAACCATCTCTGAATCATTTGTAAGCTTTGCATACTTCTCATAATATCCGGCTGATCTGTTCAAGTCTTTTTCTATATTAGCATTGCTATATCTGCCGTTTTCAAAAAAGTCCCCCAATATTTTCAGGGCATCAAGACCAAACTGTCTGTACATCTCGTCGTTGATACCAATATCGACAATACCTTCAAGAACCTCAACAGCGCCAACACCGTTAGCGTTATCAAGGAGGTTCATAGCCTTGTCATACTGGAGTTCAACAGTACTCTTGTTTGTTTTCTTGGTACCTCCAAGATTTGCCAGAATCGGAATTTTATCCTTAAGATTACTGAAAAATCCCATAATTCCATACCTCCGATTGTAATAGGAAAATATCCGTCACAGCATATTTTACCATAATCGAGAGCCTATTGCCACTAGTTTTAAGCAACAGAACTGATATATTTGGTAATTGCGTTTACAGCATCTTTCTCATCGTTTCCGGTAGCTTCTACTTCAATTTCCTCATCATTGCATAATCCGAGACTCATCATACCCATTATACTCTTGGCATTGATCTTCTTATTGCCTGAAACAAGAAAAATCTCGCTTTCAAACATGCTTGCAGTCTGTACGATTTCAGCTACAGGACGTGCTTCCGTGTAATTAGGTAATTTTACGATGATTTTTTTGGTAGTCATAATAAATCTCCTTGTAATAACATGAATGGGGTCAATCATTACTTCTGATTTTTTCTGCAATCTCATTTATACGAGCCAGACGGTGATTTACACCTGATTTTCCAAGCGGTTTATCAAGTTTTTCACCAAGCTCCGTAAGTGAAAGGTGAGGATGCATCAATCTCAGCCTTGCAACTTCTCTCAGCTGTTCAGGCAGACTATCCAGTCCTCTTTTTTCGATTATGAGATTTATATCATCAATCTGCTTAGCTGCAGCATTAACGACCTTATTTATATTTGCGGTGTCACAGTTAACTTCACGATTTATTGAATTCCTTATATCCTTCAGAATTCTGATGTTCTCAAACTCCATCATGGAATTCATACCACCGGTAACACCCAGGAAATCGGAAATGGTATCTCCGTCCTTTATATATACGATATATCTGTTTTTTCTCTTTATACTTCTCGCATCCAGATGCAGTGCTTTAAGTATCGAGAGAAGTCTTTCTGCATTATTCTCTGTAGTACAGGCTATCTCCATCTGATATGCCTTCTCCGGACTGCTTACGGAACCTCCCGCAAGAAATGCACCTCGTAAGAACGCTTTCTTGCAGCATGTATGCTGAGTGATCGTAAGTCCGGGCTCTGCATAACAGTCGTTCTTCATAAGCTTTATCCTGCTTTTGAGAAGTTCCAGAACTTCCGGGTCTGAAATTATTATTCTGTAACCCTTCTTCTGTTCAACATATATACTGTCAAATGCAAATTGCTTTTCAAAGACATTATAGAGAAGTCTGGATATCTTTCCCGCAAGTTCTTCAGAATCAGCTCTGATCGATATTATTTCTTCTTCAGGATTAGTATCTTCTCTTTTTATAAATCTGGCATTTATAGATATAATCCCGCCAAGCTCAGCCATCTTACAATGAATGGCCGTATCCGTACGCGTGATCAGCTCTCTTTTTAGATCAAGTGAAAATGACATCAGCCTTCACCCTTTACGTAAATATCATTGGCTATATCCCTATGAAAAACCCTTGTTGTATAAGGAAGCTCTTTAAGTCTTTCACCTAACAGATTTGCTACTGTTACTGACCTGTGTCTTCCGCCGGTACATCCAACAGCAATAACAAGCTGGTGTCTGTCTTCTCCGTTGATGAAATTCGGAACAAGAAATTTGACCATATCATAGAGTTTATCCATAAACTCCACCGAAGAAGGACTATCCATTACAAACTGCTTGATTTCATCATCATTGCCCGTTTTTGCTCTGAGTTCAGTAACATAGTACGGATTGGGCATAAACCTTACATCAAAAACCATATCCGCATCCTGTGGAATACCGAATTTATAACCAAAGCTCATGACCGTTACTATCATGTTTGTGTAGTTTTTCTCGGTCAGAACTATCTTCTTGACTTCTTTCTTCAATTCTCTTGTCAGAAGGCCGCTTGTATCAATCGTATAATCGGCCATTCTTTTCAGAAAGTCTATCCTTGTTCGCTCTTCGGCAATGCCATCTTCGATCCTGCCCCCGTGAGCAAGCGGATGCTCTCTTCTGGTTTCCTTATATCTCTTAACAAGAACCTTGTCGGTTGCATCAAGATATATAATTTCGTAATTAAATTTATTTTCTCTGAGATAAGACAGCTGAGTACTAAGCTCTTCAAGAGCCTCACCGCTTCTGATATCGATACCGATAGCTACCTTATCCTTTTCAAAATGATTATCCCCCGATATTTCGGCAAACTTTTTGATAAGCATTACCGGTAGGTTATCGACACAGAAATAATCCATATCCTCAAGCTGCTTGAGAACCGTAGATTTACCTGCTCCACTCATTCCTGTCACAATAATAAATCTCATACCTACTCCTTTGGAATTCACAAAATCCCGATCAGAATTCTCCTATAAGCCTGACCTCTGTCTCAAGCTTAACCCCCATTTTATCAAGGACAATTCTCTGTACATCCTTTATAAGATTATAAATATCAGTCGATGTTGCCTTACCTGTATTTATAACAAAGCCGCAATGCTTTGTGCTGACCATAGCTCCACCAACCGTATATCCTGAAAGGCCGCTATCCATTATCAGCTTTCCTGCAAAATAACCCTCAGGTCTTTTAAATGTCGATCCCGCACTCGGATATTCAAGAGGCTGTTTTTCACGTCTTCTTGAATTAAGGTCGATCATAATTTCATTTATTTTATCCTTATTACCCTTCGTAAGTTTATAATCAACTCCGGAAATAATAAGATTCTTCTTCATTGCTATACTGCTGCGATAGTCAAACTGCATCTCTTCACAGTTATATACAACCTCTTTGCCGTTCTCTATAGCATATACATTAACTACGACATCTTTCATCTCGCCGCCATAAGCTCCGGCATTCATAAATACCGCACCGCCGGCTGTACCGGGAATTCCGGATGCAAATTCAAATCCGGTAAGACTATTATCTCTGGCAAATGCAGCTATCTTTGAAAGAAGCGCACCCGCATCGGCGTGAATAACATTTTCTTCCTTAAGACTAATCTGATTGAATTCATCATAGATCTGAACGACCGTTCCTCTTATCCCATCATCAGATACCAGAAGATTACTGCCGTTTCCGATAAATATCGGATTATCATATTCTTTAATTATATTAATTATATCTTCAGCCGATTCTACTTTTATAAATGTATCAGCATTTCCTCCGGTTCTGAAGGAAGTATGTTTGGACATCGGCTCATTATTCAAGATTATCATATAAGTTCCACCATAATAATAAATACGAGCAGGCACATCCCTGCTCGTATAATACTAAACTATATAAATCGATTTAGCAATATGTCAAAAAAGCCGATTTTTATTCAATTTGCACAAATTTTATGGTTATTTTGACATATATCAAGAATTACGCTTCAAGAACTGAGCATGCACCGCCATACATTCCGGCATCATTTCCGAGCTTTGCAAGCTCAAACTCAGTATCACGGCATGCATGGAAAGCATACTGACGGAAGTACTTTCTGGTAGTATCTGTAATAATTGTACCTGCCTTTGAAACTCCACCGCCGATAACGAAAACTTCAGGATCTACAACGCATGATACAGACGAAAGAGCTAATCCGAGTTTCTTACCAAGCTCTTCTACAAGCTCATTGGAAAGCTCATCTCCTGTCTTTGCTGCATCAAATATATCCTTTGCGGTAATGTACTCGATCTGACGAAGCTTTGAAGGCTTATCAGAATCGCTCAAAAGCTTATTTGCCATTCTTACAATACCTGTAGCAGAAGCATACTGTTCAAGGCATCCCTTCTTTCCGCAGTTACACATATCAGTTTCATCAGGATCTATGGTAATATGTCCTATCTCACCGCCTGCTCCGTTTGTACCGGCAAGCATTTTACCATTAATAATGATTCCTCCGCCTACACCGGTTCCAAGTGTAATACATACTACATTCTTATGACCTTTGCCGCCGCCCTGCCACATTTCACCGAGAGCAGCCATATTGGCATCATTTCCAACCTTTACTGAAAATCCTGTAAGACGGTTCATTTCTTCTGCTGCATTGAAAACTCCCCATCCAAGATTTACACATTTGATAACTGTACCGTCTTCCTTTACAGGTCCCGGAACACCCATTCCGATACCTGTAACATCCGAATCATCTATGGATTTTTCGGTGAGCTTTGCCTTAATGGAAGCTGCGATATCAGACAATATATAAGCACCGCCTTCATCAGTTCTGGTCGTAATTTCCCATTTATCAAGGAGTTCTCCTTCAATTGAGAAAAGACCGATCTTTACAGTTGTGCCTCCGATATCAACACCGAATACATACTTTGACATATTAAAAATCCTCCGTTAAACTTCTTTTCTTTTCACACAAATAATAATTTGAAAAAAAATGCATCCTGCTTCAACTAGTATATTCATCAGATTGCTGTAGCTGCATTCGAAAGCCCGTGCTTCGCACTCCTGCTTTCTCATGACACTACAGCATCCTGCTTCGCAGGATACGCACATATGATATAATAGCTCTTAGGACGCGAGCGTCCACGAGCTATTATATCATATGTGCTATCTGATGAATAGTTACTTCTTCTGCATGTTTTCAGTAATCCTATTATAGAACTCCTGGGCGGCGTTATAGCCCATTTTCTTCTGGCGGTGGTTGACAGCTGCGGATTCTACAATGATTGCAAGGTTACGGCCCGGTCTGATAGGGATTGAATGTGAAATAACCTTATTCCCAAGGAATTCCGCATACTGATCCTCAAGGCCCATACGGTCATACTTTGCATCTTTATCCCACTCTTCGAGCTTTACGACAAGGTCGATCTGCTGCTGAAGCTTTACACATTCAACACCGAACATTGTCTTAACATCTATGATGCCTATACCACGAAGCTCGATAAAATTCCTGATAAGCTCAGGAGACTGTCCGATAAGTGTATCATCACTTATCTTCTTTATTTCTACAACATCATCGGCAACAAGTCTGTGACCGCGCTTTATAAGCTCAAGAGCAGCCTCACTTTTTCCGATGCCGCTGTCGCCCATAATGAGGACTCCTTCGCCGAATACATCTACAAGCACGGCATGTATTGAAATCCTAGGAGCCAGCTCTTCATGAAGCCATCTAACTGATTCATGTACAAAGGCTGATGTAGTCGCGTTGCTTGTAAGAATAGGTATTCCATGCTTCTTTCCTTCATCGATTATAAAATCATACGGAACAATGTCTCGGCAGAATACAAGACAAGGAATAGGAAATGCAAAAAGCTTATCGAATATCTGAATATTCTCATCTTCTGTATGCATATCAGCAAGATAAGCATGCTCAACATTTCCGCATATCTGGACTCTCGAAGAATCAAAATGTTCGAAGAATCCCGCAAGCTGCAGAGCAGGTCTGTTAATATCAGGATCTGTTATCAGAATCTTATCCGTATCGATCTCCGGTGTATAATTCTTCAGATTCATCTTTTCTATAAATTGCGTAAGTGTAACACTGTATTCAGCTTCCATATCATCCTCCGCTAATTATTTTAATAAAACAAAAGTCAATATGCTTTCCCTTATCAGGATAACATATTGACTTTTGACACCTATGTCATTCTATCATAATTGATCAAAATAATCAGTAAGAATTATTACATAATTTTTTATTATTCAAATTTTACACTGTTGAGGATCTTGTCTCCCATAGTACCTTCGTCAATATCGACATCAACAATACCTACAGCGATTGCTGTTCCGTCGGAAATCTGACCAACATATTCAGTCCATGAATATCCGATGTAATCATACTTTCTACCCTTCATGGTAATACCGCCGATCACTCTGTCTTCAACTTCCTCATAGTTCTCAAACTTATCCATATATGTATCGAATTTATCGACTTCCTTATTTACTGTAAACTTTATAAACCCTGCACCGAATGAATTAATATCATCTGACGCAACAAGCTGGGTCTTCTTTTCATCCCAAGCCCAACCTGAACCCGGCTGATCAAGAGTAACCTTTACGGTATTATCCTTGTTTCCGAACTCAGAAACATCATATGTTGCAGCAGCCGTCTCAGCATTTGCAGCATTTGCCTTATCTGCTTCCTTAGCCTCACCCTGAACCTCTTCAAGATATGCAGCTTCAGCATCCGCTGAAGTAAATCCGCTTGAATTGAAACCGCTTACGCTGTATACTCCCGGCTCTTTCTCATCGAGGTTCACATAGATAAAATGGTTTTCATCTTCTGTTGAAATCCACTTATAATAACGCTTGTTGACTTTCATTTTATCACTATACTCTTCCTTCTCGAAAGCACCGTCTACTCCGAAATACTCAGCAAGCTCTTCATATGTAGTCTTGAATGGTTCAGGCTTTACTTTATTAAGCCATACAAAACCCTTCTGAAGCTCTTCCTCGGATACAAGTCCATCACCCGTCGGAGCATCACTTGATGTTGCCGGAGCTTCTGTTGCAGCCTCTGTAGCTGCTTCCGTTGTTGTTTCTGTTGCAGCTTCAGTTGTAGTTTCTGTAACAGCTTCTGTTGCAGCCTCTGTTGCAGCAGCAGTGGTTGCTGCAGTAGTTGCAGGTGATTCCTTTTCATTTCCGCATCCTGAAAGGCCAAGAGCCATCACCAGTCCCATTACAACCAATCCCTTTTTTCTCATAGTTACTTTTCCTCCTTAAAATTGATGATTGAATCATCATATATGATTATGTAAACTAACTTGTTACATTCGATTGCTATTATAAAGCTATTTATTAATTTCACAATCGTCCAATCGGATGTAATTATATAGTCCAATCGGAGTATTTTAACAATGAATAATTACGTATATTGTGTTAAAATATAGCTCGATTATACATTTTACTGTTTTAAAGAGGTTGAAATGAAGGATTTCGATTTTGAAGAAGAACTGAAAAAACTGCCTAATTCTCCGGGTGTTTATATCATGCACAGTAAGAACGAGGAAATTCTCTACGTCGGAAAAGCAGTAAATCTTCATAACCGTGTAAGACAGTATTTCAGAAAAGGATACGGTCATAACGGTTCTCTTAAGATTGCAAGCATGGTAAGCCAGGTCGCATACTTCGAATATATCGTAACATCGTCAGAAATGGAGGCTCTGGTTCTTGAATGTAACCTCATCAAGGAACACCGCCCTAAATACAACACTCTTATGACTGACGACAAAGGATATCCATATATCAAAGTTACTGTAGATGAGAAATATCCGAGAGTACTCTTCAGTCACAGGATGGCCCGCGATAAATCGAGATATTTCGGCCCCTTCACAGATCGAAGTGCCGTACACGATACAGTTGTTCTTACCAAAAAGCTGTTTAAGATCAGAAATTGCAATAAATCTTTAACACGTCCCGAAGAACGTCCTTGTCTTTATTATCAGATTGGACAATGTACTGCACCGTGTACAGGTCTGGTATCACCTGAGGATTATTCAAAGCAGGTAGATGCCGCAATCCGATTTCTGAACGGAAATCATAAAGAAATAACCGATGAGCTTGTTCTCAGGATGAAGAAATATTCTGAAATGCTCGAGTTCGAGAAAGCAGCCGAAACAAGAGATCTAATCGAAAGCATCAAGGCCGTTATGGAAAAACAGAAGGTTAGCTCTTCAACCGGTGATGATAAGGATATAATAGCAATCGCCAGAAATGATAAAGATGCAGTTGTATCAGTATTCTTCGTAAGAGACGGAAACCTCCTCGGCCGGGACAATCATCATCTTTCTATAGACTCCGGTGATTCTGATATCGAGATAATCACAGATTTTATAAAGCAGTACTATACTTCTACTCCTTTCATCCCAAAGGAAATTATCACGCCGGAAATACCGGAAGATTTAGAACTGATAACAGAATTTCTCGAATCCAAGAGAGGTCATAAGGTTTATATACACGTTCCTCAGAAAGGTGAAATGAAAGCCCTGATCAAGCTTGCAACCGATAACGCTGCTCTTGTTCTTTCACAGGATATAGAGCGCATAAAACGTAAAGAGAAAAGAACTATCGGTGCCTGTATGGAGATAGCCGAACTTCTGGGAATCGAAAAAGCCTCCAGAATGGAAGCCTTTGATATCTCACACATTTCGGGTTATAATCAGGTAGCTTCAATGGTAGTATTCGAAAACGGCGAACCACATCGAAATGCTTATAGAAAGTTCAGGCTTAAATCAATTGACGGTCCTGATGACTATGCATCAATGAAGGAAGTTCTCTCACGACGTTTTACGAACGAGAAAATGGACACTCTTCCTGATGTGATAATGATGGACGGAGGTAAAGGCCAGGTAAATACTGCGGTAATGGTACTCGACAGTCTCGGTCTTGAAATCCCCGTCTGCGGTATGGTCAAAGACGATAAGCACCGCACAAGAGGACTCTATTATAATAACGAAGAGCTGACCTTCAAAGCAGGAAGCGAAGCAATAAATATGATAACCGCGCTTCAGGATGAAACTCACCGTTTTGCGATCACATATCACAAGCTTCTCAGAAGCAAGGAACAGGTTCATTCTATCCTTGACGAAATCGAAGGAATAGGTCCGAAGCGGCGTAAAGCACTGCTCCTGCATTTCAAAAATATCGAAGCCATCAAATCAGCTTCGATTGAAGATCTGACCTCGGCACCCGGTATGAATCGGACAGCTGCGGAAAAAGTATATGAATTCTTTAACAAATAACGCGAGGTAACTATGGGAAAATTCTTGTATCCGGATGAATATTACGATTCAACCTACAGCATCAACTTCAAAAAATATTATAATGCCGGTTATCGTGCAGTACTATTCGACATCGACAACACACTGGTAATGCACGATTATCCTTCAGACCCAAGATGCATTAACCTTATCAAACGGATTCTTAAAACAGGACTTAAAATATGTGTAATATCAAACAACGACGAAGAACGTGTAAAGAGTTTTGCGGACAGTCTTGGTATAGAGTATGTATATAAAGCCGGAAAGCCGCTTTCAAAGGGCTACAAAGCCGGTATGGAAAAACTCGGAACAGACATTTCCGAAACCCTGTTCGTCGGAGATCAGCTCTTTACTGATATCTGGGGCGCCAACAACGCTCACATTCACAGTATTCTTGTTCAGCCGATCGATAAGAAAGAAGAAATCCAGATAATTCTAAAAAGACGTCTTGAAGCTCCGATACTTCGGAGATATTTAAAAAAGCATAAACTCAAAAAAAGAAGCGGTTCGTAAAATTACGAACCGCCTTTTTATTCATTAAGCCATACTCACATGTATTAGATCATATCAGCTCTAAGCTTCTTAAGTACCTGATATGACTTTGTTCTTAATTCTTCTGCTTCAAACAGTGAAAGCATTGTATCCATATCGAACTTGCACTTCATGAGTGTATCAAGCCAGTCATTTACATACTCCTTAACATACTCAACATTCTCATCTGACTTATCCTTAAGAGATGCCTGAATGTTATTGATGTTCTCAACTACAGTTGATGTAGGAACGTTACTGCTTGCCGGTGATGGATTGCTCTCATCCGAAAGCTCGATAACCTTACCTGTCTTGGTAATGATAACCTTCTTGTTAGGTGTAGTTTCAGGCTTAGCTGTAACTCCGCCCTTCTTATCAAGAAGCTTCTCAACTGCCTTAACGAGACATACAACACTGTAAGTAGCTTCCTGAGGAGTCTGATCAGCCTCACCCTTATCTTCGTACTGATACCACAGCCACTCACACTTAAGAAGCATCTCTTCGATCTTAGAATCATCAAGAAGCTTTCTGAGATCCGGATCCATAGAAGGTGCAACCTTTCTTCCGAAAAGACCACCTGACTGCTGTCCTACCTCGCCTCTTCTGTACTTGCTTGGAACAACTACATCGGCAAATGTCTTTATAAGATACTTCTCAGCGATCTTCGGATCATAATTGCTGTTAATGATAGCAACTCTTCCACCATTAAGACCGTTGGCAACCATATCCTCAGCTGCAAGGAATACAAGAGTCTTCTGACGATCATCGATCATCTGCTTGATCTCGTAATTTGTCTTTGACTTCTCAAGAATTGCATTCTTACGAACCTTAAATGCCTTGATCTTCTCCTTGATACTGAAGAACATCTTCAGAAGTGAAGGATTAGCATTTACATAATCGTTGATCCATGTAATCTCAACGTACTGATGCTCAATCTTGTTAGAAAGCTCATATACATTATATCCGTCAAATACAACATTAAGAGTTGTATACAGCTTCTCGAGAATTTCATACTTTTCTTCCCAAGGTCGCTGTGTAACATCTGAATTAACAAGCTCTTTGATACCACATTCATAGAATACAAGATTGTATTCATAGAGTCCTTCAAAGATATTTGTCTTACCTGTAAGCTGTGTTCCTGCACCGAGAGTCTGAAGATTCTTCTTCATATCAGGCTCGTTCTCAATGTAGAGATAAACCTTCTTAACAAAAGCGGATACTTCATTGATGAGTGTATCAATTCTCTTGTTATAGAGTTCCTGCTTAGAAATAGCTGTAAGAACATTTCTAGAAAGAACACTTGTATCCTGTGTGCTGTTAACATTTCTGATAAGCTCTTTAAAGCTTTCATAAACAGCAAGATTATCAATCGGAATGTACTCTGCATTAAGTCCATAGAACTCAAATGCCTTATTATAATCCTTGTTGGCAATAAATGTATTGAAAAGACCGATAGAAAGCTGAGTCTTGTAATCATTTCCAACATGAGGATCTTCAACTATATAATCATATAAAACCTCAAGGTTACTGAGATATGCTTCGGAATTTGCAAGCGAAGTCGGAAGTCCCATCTCCATAACAACATTAATGAGATCGAGATATCCAAGAAGAGCCTTGTCAAAATTCTTAGGTCTCTCATCGTCCTCAAGTATCTGATAGCTGACATTTATGAGAAGCGGTGCAATACGCTCACCGATAAGGCGCATAGCCTCACCGAACTTCTCTCTCTGATACAGATAAATAAGCCAGATGCTGTATCTATAAATACCTGTTGTATTTATAGGTGCATCGATATCAGTCGGATCAATATCTCCGTACACGAAACTGAACAGAGGCTCGATCCATTCATCAATCTCATATCTTTCTTTTGCTTTAATGTTCTCGTCAACGAACTCACCCAACTCATATAATTTTGTGCACTGTGCCTTGACATCATCTTCAACATTCATGCTGTTGAGATCAAAGTTACTATCCTTGAGATAATCAATAACAAGTGCATAAAATCCGTCTTCAACCTGTTCGTTCAGAAAACGTATAAGCAGACTTTTGTTATTTGAGGCAGCAATCGAGAGAACATTATTGTCACTTCCAGTAATATTAGCAGGTAAAGCCATCTCTTTTTCCCTCCTGACATATAAAAAATCTTTGCTATAAAAAGGTAGCCATAAGTAACCAATATATGCTATAATACACACATATACATACAGCTAAATTTTATAATAATATCAAAATTTAGTCAACGTCATTTTGTACATAATTAACAGTTTTTTTTGTTAGTTTTTCACAATGCCCGCCATTTTCAACAATGCAAGTGCATTTCTGGTCTTACATCTACCGTCTTTTATCCTATAATCGAATTTAACAGTATCATCTTCATAATACTCTTCAAAGTGGTAATTATCGGCCTTTTTGCCGTCTGCCGCTTCTATATCACACAGTTCAAAATCATGTGTTGTAAGCATTACCATGCAGTTTCCCGCCGAGAGTTTCTTAACAGCTTCCTCTGCTCCGACTATCCTGTCCGCGGAATTTGTACCCTTAAAAATCTCATCAACCAGGCAAAGTGCAGGTATTTCAGCATCCGATTCAACATAGTCAGCCATAGACTTGATCCTGAGAATCTCAGCATAAAATGTTGATATTCCGCCTGCAATATCATCCATGACTCTCATAGAAGTGAAAAGCTTCATAACCGGAACACTAAAGCTCTTCGCACATACACCGCATCCCACATAACAAAGAACCGTATTAACCGCAACAGCTCTGAGAAATGTTGTCTTTCCTGACATATTAGATCCGGTAATTATCGTAATCTTATTATCCAGCTTCGCCGAATTCGAAACTACTCTGTCCGCAGGAATGAGCGGATGATATAAATCTTCAAATTCAATCTTAATTTCATCTGTCACTGACGGTTCACATGTATCTCTGAGAGACATCAGAACAGCAAAGCTTCCGAGCTCTTCAATATCAGCAATTATACCCCTGCATTCATCGAAAACTCCCTTATGCTTTGTCATCCACTTCTGTGCAATATGTGCAAGATAGATATCCCATCCAAAAAAGCCCGCAAGCAGCATATGAATAATAGGATTAAAAGAAATGTTTGCAAGATCTCCTATTCTCTGCATTGATCTGATAGCCTCAAGAATGCCCTTATCTCCCGTAACTCTGTCCTTCAGATCCATCATTATCTTTGATTTAAAATCTACTTTTTCAAGTTCTCCGAGAACCTCATAATAATCTTCCGCAACATTTCCATAACTGCTGACAGGAAGTATATAATTATCAAGAGTCGCTTTCGGAAGCCACGTGAACATAAGTCCGAGTATAAATGATAAAAGAATAAATGCCGGATTAGCGCCGAAAACAAATACATAGATCAGTGACAGCACTGTCATTATCGGCACAACCGCCATAAGAACATATAAAGCCCCCGGAAGCTTCTTATCAAGCTCTACTACATCTTTAAAGTTATCCTCAGACTTGGAAGAAAGAGTCTCAAATTCATACCTGAAATCATCCTTCTCTGCAAGCTCACTTATAGCCTCAAAACGATCATTTCTATCCTGAAGTACATTTTTCTTCAACGTAATGATGTCAGCAAGCTTACGCCTTCCCTCCTTAGAGTGTGCAATCGAAATATACTGGAACAGAGAACCTTTTCCTATCAGATCGATATCATAAGAAAGTGTATCCTCCGGAATAACAAAATCCATACCGGAATCACTTCCGTTATTCCAATTTCCGTCTATACGAGCTATATATCTGTCAAGAACGGATATATAGACCTCGTCATGTTTTATTCTTTTACTTATCTCGGAATGCAGTTTTACAAATACTATAAATATAATAAATGCAGCAGCGCCGCCCAGAATAAATATCAAATTAGTTTTTGAAAATCCCAAAAAGAAAAGAACTACCGCAGATAAAAAACTAATAAGTCTCAAAAATGAAATCATCGAATATCTGCTGTTTTCATCCTTGATACGAGTTTCAGCGGTGTTCTTAAGTTCAATTATCCTATCTTTCATCATAATTCCTCCACCCATAAAGATTAGCACTTATTCCTTGATTTTTCAATTACTCCGTATTAAAATGATGACTATAATTGTAAACAACAGTGTGTTACAAAATCTAAGAAAAAGGGGTATTTTATTATGGGAAACAGTTTATTTGGCGGATTATTCAAGGTTACTGCAGCTGCTGCTGCCGTTGCGGGAATCGCATATCTTTTCAAAGATGAAATCAAAGGAACAGAAGCATATCAGACTTTAAACAATAAGTATGATGTAGATACAAAGCTTTCACAGGCTGCTAAGAAGGCTAAGGAAGCTGCTTATGTTGCAAAGGATAAGGCTAAAGAGGCCGCAGTCGTTGCAAAGGATAAGGCATATGACCTTAAGGATAAAGCTAAGGATGCTTATAAGAAGTCACCTTGGGCTTCAGGTTCTGATGAAGACATTTTCGAAGACGATGAGATTGTTCTTAATGAGGACGGTGCTGAAGAAACCAGAGATTATGTTGAAATCAAGACAGATGAAGCTGCAGATGCAGTTAAGGAAGAGGCTGAAAAGGCAGCCGATGCTGCTTCTGATACAGTTAAGGAAGCTGTTGATAAGCTTGACGACGTTATAAAGAGCGTTGAGGAGCAGGCAGGAAATACAATTGACAACATTGAACTTCCTTAATCTTCTATAATCGATTTATCACACCAGATAAAAATGAGGTATTCGGTTAAATTCCGAATACCTCTATTTTTATACCTTATTACTTATCGCTTATCACTTATAGATTAGTTCTCATCCGTATCAGACTCTGACACATCTTCACTTGTCACATCAGCATCAGATGCAGAATCTGCATCTTCATTCTCATCCGTATCAGGTTCAGTACCTGTTTCTGCCTTATCATCAGATTCAGAATTAATTTCATTTATCTCCGAATCAGGCTCATCTGATTCGGAATTTCTCTCAATTTCCTCTGTTTCATCTATAAGGTCATCTCTTCTTATGTAATAAATAATGTTATCGATAACCTCTTCATCCAGAAATTCATGTTCATAATAGAGCTTATCAACATTCGAAGCCGTAAGCTTATAAATCTTACGAGTCGAGAATAAACCTCTCTTATCCTCTATATGCTTTGATAGATACTTAACATCATCAAGCTTAACAACCTGAATTCCATTTCCCAGATATGTTATAAGATAATTCTCAGTAACATATGCATCTTCCTCATGATATAGCAGCTTATCTTTCAATTCTTCATTAATCTGTCTGATAATCTCTCTCCTTTTACCATATTTAGAAAGCTTTGCAGCATCCGAACATAGAGAAGGAAAAAGCGTTACAAGCACAGTATATAAAAACATTACAGCAAAAAGAGCCATTCCGCCGTATAACATGGCACGCATAGTGATTATCTTATAAAAAGGATATTCAAACTGATTCAAGATAACAGGATTTATAAATCCCTTCAGGTTGTCTTCATTCGTTTCGAACGACTTCGTAAGATCAAGTGTTATATGCTTTACAACCTGATCATCCGTCGTAATCCTAAAGTTTAGAAGCGTATCGCCATTCTTAAGCTTCTCAATTCCCGAATCATTTAACGCAAACAGCCAAACATGATCATTCTGATAAATGTAATAATACTCCCCCTGCTTCTTTCCATCTACGGTATAATCATATCCCGCCGGCTTAAGGCCCGATGCATCATAAGACACATTTAACATATAACTGTTTATATATGTCTCCAGATTATCGAGGCTGTCAAGCCTGTAAGTATTATACTCTCTGAGGTTTGACATCCTAAATGCCACCAGTACCACCATAAAAATGGCGGCAACAGGTGGCACAAGAATCATTAATGAATTTCTAATTAAAAGTCTGCTGAACTTCTTATCTTTCATTATTATTTCACAACGATATTTATTATCTTATTAGGAACATAGATTTCCTTAACAATAGTCTTACCATCAAGTCTTGAACCCAGAGCTTCCTTACCGGCAGCTATTATAGCATCCTTATCGGCATCTACAGGAACATCTACAGTAAGTCTTGTCTTTCCGTTAACCTGAACCGGAAGTGTAATTGTATCTGTTACAAGATGCTTTTCATCAAACTCAGGCCACTCTGCATGGAAAACAGAATCTTCTCCACCGAGAACCTCCCAAAGCTCCTCACCGATATGCGGTGCGAAAGGAGCGATAAGACGAACCATAGTCTTAAGTGTTTCCTTATCAACACCCGATTCCTTTGTAAGAGCTGCAAAGCTGTTATTGTACTCCATAAATGCAGATACAACTGTATTAAAGCTGAATGAGTTAAGTCTCTCGGTAACATCCTTGATAAGTCCGTTACGAAGTCTGAGAAGCTCAGGTGTTTCAGCTACATCTTTATCAGCATTATCTGTAACTACAGTATAGAATCTCTTAAGGAATCTGTAGATACCATCAATTCCGGCATCATCCCAAATAGCATCAGCTTCAGGCGGACCTACGAAAAGCTCATAAAGTCTGAGTGTATCGCATCCATAATCGCGAACGATATCATCAGGAGATACTATATTTCCAAGTGATTTACTCATCTTTGTCGGCTTACCGGTAACTCTGTCACGTCCACAGATCATACCCTGGTTAAAGAGCTTCTTGAACGGCTCATCAAAGCTTACTACGCCGATATCATAAAGGAACTTAGTCCAGAATCTCGAATAAAGAAGGTGAAGCACAGCATGCTCAACACCACCGATATACATATCAACCGGAAGATACTTATCTGCCTTCTCCTTGGAAATGAGTTCCTTATCGTTATTTACATCAACATATCTGAGGAAATACCATGATGAACCTGCCCACTGAGGCATAGTATTTGTCTCTCTCTTTGCAGGGCCTCCGCACTGAGGACATGTACAGTTTACCCAATCCTCGATTGCAGCAAGTGGTGATTCACCTGTACCTGTCGGCTCATACTTCTCAACCTCAGGAAGTCTGAGCGGAAGTTCTTCTTCAGGAACAGCAACACAACCACACTTCTCGCAGTGAACAATCGGAATAGGTTCTCCCCAATATCTCTGTCTTGAGAATACCCAGTCACGAAGCTTGTAATTTGTTGTAGCCTTTCCAAAGCCCTTCTCTTCTATAATCTTCGGTGCTTCCTTCTTAAGTACTGCCGACTCCATTCCGTTCCATTCACCGGAATTGACCATAACGCCTGATGCAGCTGTATAAGCTTCAGTCATTTCATTTCCGTCCTGAACATCATCAAGTGTCGGAGCGATAACCTGAATAATAGGAAGTCCGAACTTCTTTGCAAACTCAAAGTCTCTGTCATCATGAGCAGGAACGCACATGATGGCTCCTGTACCGTAATCTGCAAGAACATAATCCGAAAGCCAGATAGGTGTCTTTGCTCCGTTAAGCGGATTGATTGCATAGCATCCTGTAAATACACCTGTCTTTTCCTTATCTGCCATACGGTCAATAGATGACTTAAGTGATGTCTGATAGATATAATCCTTAACAGCTGCTTCTGTTTCAGGAGTATAAAGCTTAGAAGCAAGCTCTGACTCAGGAGCGAGAACCATAAATGTTGCTCCGTAAAGAGTATCAGGTCTTGTTGTATAAACTGTGATAACTTCATCTCTTCCGTCTACAGGGAAGTTAACTTCAGCACCCTGTGACTTACCGATCCACTCTGACTGCATCTTCTTAACCTTCTCAGGCCAGTCAAGCTTATCAAGGTCTGCAAGAAGTCTTTCAGCATATGCTGTGATCTTGAGCATCCACTGACGAAGATTCTTCTTTGTAACATCAGCGCCGCAGCGCTCACATTTTCCATCCTTAACCTCTTCGTTTGCAAGACCTGTCTTACATGAAGGGCACCAGTTGATAGGCATTTCCTTCTCATAGGCAAGACCCTTCTTGAACATCTGAACGAAAATCCACTGTGTCCACTTGAAATAATCAGGATCTGTGGTATTTACTTCCATGTCCCAGTCATATATAGCAGAAATCTGCTTGATCTGCTCCTTGATAGAAGCAACATTTTTTGCTGTTGAAATAGACGGATGAACTCCGTTCTTAATAGCATAATTTTCTGCAGGAAGTCCGAATGCGTCCCAACCCATCGGATGGATAACATACTTGCCGTGCATGAGCTGATAACGGCTCCATACATCAGATATAACATATCCTCTCCAATGTCCTACATGAAGTCCGTTACCCGATGGATACGGAAACATATCAAGACAATAATACTTAGGCTTCTTTCCGTCATTTACATTGATCGGATTCTCTTCCCATTTCTTGTTCCATTTGCTTTCGATGAGCTTATGATTAAACTGAGCCATCTTATTTTTCCTCCTCTGTATGATCAGCATCTTTATTATCATTTGATTTTTGATGCTTTACATTTCCTTTTCCTATATGTATTTTCTCAGCAGCATGCTGAAGCTGATTAAATCTGTCTATTCTTTTCTTTCTTTCCTTAGCCGTTTCCCTGGTGACCTCACCCGCTGCAATCGGCTCTCCGTTATCATCAAAACCGTGCAGCTCCATAAAGTATTCCGTGGAATTATTCAGCCCTCGCTTGTTTAGCGCATTTCTCAGCAGGATCGTTCCGAGCGTGTAAATACATGCAAATACAGGAACGCCCAAGATCATTCCAGGGAATCCGAACAGATTTCCGCCTACAATGATCGAGAACAGAACCCAAAGGCCTGAAAGGCCTGTAGAATCGCCGAGAATAAGCGGTCCGATTACATTTCCGTCAACCTGCTGAAGGATTATTACAAATATAATAAATACGATAAATTTCTTCGGATTATCCACAAGTACAAGTACTCCGGACGGAATAGCTCCGATGATAGGTCCGAAGAACGGAATAATATTTGTAACACCGATGATAACACTGATCAGTGTAGCATATGGCATTTCAATAATATTCAGGATTATCGTACAAATAAGTCCGATGATTATGGAGTCAATGATCTTGCCATTCAGAAAACCGCCGAATACACTGTTAACATATGAGAAACCGTGCAGGATTCTGTTTCCCTTCTGCTTTTCAAATGCAGCATAGATAAGTTTCTTTCCCTGAGCCATAAGAAGCTCCTTGCTGAGAAGGAGATATACAGCAAAGATCACACCGATTATAGTATCAGTTATAATCTTAACACCACCTACGATTCCCGAAGATACATACTTAACGATAGTATCCATATTCGGAATCAGCTTCTTGTTAATAAGCTCTGTAAGCATCAACTCAAAATTGGCAAGATTTGTATTTACAGCCTGTTCGAGCTGAGGATAATTTTTGAGCAGCCTGTTTGCCCAGTTCTGAACATTATCCGTATATGTACCGAAGTTCTCGGTGAACTTAATTATACTGTCTCTTAACTCAGGAATAAGCACTAGGAGCAATGCAACTATGAGTGCTATAAAGAAGAGAATCGTAAAGGTTACCGCTGTAACCTTCGCCATTCTGTAAATCTTCTTTTCCGATGCATTCTTAAATGCTTTCTTATAAAGTTTCAAAAATCCTCTTTGCAGAAGATTCATTACCGGATTAAGAAGAAATGCGATAACACAGCCAATGATAACACTGCTCATCGCCTTGACCAGTTTGCCGAGCAAAGCAAATAAAGCACCGATCTTACCGATCAGAAGATAAAAAACTACTACAATGCAGAGTGATCCCGCAAGTATAAGTCCTTTCTTTATATCATCCTTGTTGAATCCGTGTTTATCACCCAATAGTATTTCCTCTATAAAATCCAGAACAATATTTCATATGTATGTAATGAACTCATAGAATTCATGTGCTTACATACATTCAAATATTGTAACACAGTAATCAGAAATTTTCAGCAGAAAGTTCAGTATAATCATTAATTACCGCATATACTTGTGGTTTATTTTTCAGCGTTTGATCTTTACTGTCACCGGTTACTCCGATGATATGTTTTATCCCTGCATTAAATGCTGATTTTATACCAATTTCACTGTCCTCAAAGACAACTATCTTATCGGCAGGCATGTCGATATTTTTAATAGCAGCCAGATAAATGTCCGGTGCAGGCTTTAAAGGTATGTTCCCCGATCCGATAACAACACTTTCCCACTTGAACCACCTGTCCAGCCCGTATCTTTCGAAATAATATGACATATTTTCGGGGCTTGTTACAGAAGCTATCGTCTTCTTAACACCGGCAAGCGTAAGATAATTCAGGAAATTCTCAAGTCCCGGAGCCAGCTCAAGCTTACTTTTCGCAAGAAGACTCCTGTATATTCTCTCCTTTTCTTCGGAAAACTGATATACCATGTTATCAGTCAGCTCATAACCGAGGAAGCTTTCAAGAATCTGACCCGCAGTTTTACCAGCAGCCCTTCTTCTGAAATCATCCTCAGACACAGCACAGCCAGAGAGTTCCTCAATATAGGTCCTCCAGGCAATGTCATGAAGCCATCCGTCAAAAAGACAGGTTCCGTTAAAATCAAATATAACCCCAATCTTATCTTTCATAGTTTAATATGCTTTTACCTTTGTCCAGAGATCCGCGAAATGTTCCTTTATCTTCATCTCCTGATATCCGAAAGTCTCATTATTCGGTCTTCCAAATTCAGGTACATATGCATCAATTCCTTCAAACTCAGTTTCGGCAAGTTCTTCCTTAACCGATTTTACAGGTGATGTATAACCTACGAATATTCCGTTAGCAGTAGCTACATCTTCTCTCAGCATAAAATCTATATATTTATGAGCAAGATCTACATCCTGACAGTTTTCGGTAATAACCATACTGTCGCACCACTCATTTGTTCCCTCTTCAGGCTCAAAGTAGTCAAGCTCATCATTCTGCGAAATAATAAGCGCACCGTCGCCTGAATAAACAACGGCAATCGACTTATTACCAGAAGACATGTTATCTATAACATCATCTCCGACATATACGACATCCATAGTCTCTCTCTGATTGATAAGCCAGTCATATGCCTGCTGTATCTCATCATAATCTGTTGTATTCATTGAATATCCGAGTGCCTTAAGAGCAACCATGAATGAATCACGCTCGGAATCATACATATAAATATCTCCGGCATATTTCTGATTTCTGAGAAGCTCCCATCCATCTTCAAGATCCTTCTCATCTACAACATTTGTATTATAAAGAATACCAACTGTACCGACGAAATAAGGAACAGAATATTCATTCTTAGGATCAAATGCATATCCCATAACACTTGGATCAAGTCCGTCCTTGTTCGTGATAAGTGACCAGTCTATTGGCTGAAGCGTCTCTTCCTTAATGAGTCTCTCGATCATGTAATCGCTTATGATTATGACATCATATTCAGCACCACTCTTCAGTTTGGTATACATTGATTCATTTGAATCAAATGTCTCATATATAACTTTACAATCATACTCTTCCTCAAACTGAGTCAGAACCTCAGGATCGATATACTCTCCTGAATTGAATACTCTAAGTGTTTTCTTAGAACCTGAAAGACCCGTAAGAACAGTAAATACAAGTATAACAGCCATAAGGAGTGCAAAGATTCTCTTCATAGCTCCCTTATGGGCAGCAGGAATAAGCTTTGCAACGACAAGCATGATTATGATAACAAGGATAACTATCGTTGAGAGCGCATTTATCGTAGGATTTGTACGCTTTGTCATGTTATAAACAACGATAGATATATTCTCCACACCGTTACCAGTAACAAAGTAAGAAATTACAAAGTCATCAAAGGACATGGTGAAGCTGAGAAGGATTCCTGCATATATGCCGTCCTTCAGCATCGGAATAATTACTTTTGTAAGTGCCTCGAAAGGAGTTGCGCCAAGATCCATCGCCGCATCAGCGATACTCGGATCCATCTGCCTAACTTTCGGATAAACACTTGTAATTACATACGGTGTACAGAATGCTATATGTGCCAGAAGCATTGTGAGATATCCCTTCGTCATCATAATAGATGAGAAAAGGATCATAAGGCCGATAGCCGTAACAATATCCGGATTCATGATAGGAATATTGTTAATGTTCTGAATTATATCTCTTAATATCTTTCTGCTCTTTGAGAGTCCTATTGCCGTTATTGTTCCAAGTATAGTGGAAATAAATGTAGCAAAGACAGCTATCGAAAGCGATACATATACAGCCTTCATTATTGAACCGTCATTGATAAGTCTCTCATACCATCTAAGTGAAAATCCCGTAAGATTTGTAAGGGATTTAGAGCTGTTGAAAGAAAATACCATCATTACAACTATTGGAAGATAAAAGAATACGAAACAGCATAATATATATATGATATATAAAGCTCTTGTCTTTTTGGAGGTTCTCATTCTGCTTCCTCCTTTTCTTCCTTATCAAACTTCTTCATAAGTGTAAGGCCTATGAGGATTATAACCGTAAGGATTATAGACAGTGCACTACCGAAATTCCAGTTACCTACTGAGATAAACTGATTCTCGATGAGATTTCCTATAAGCATATACTGTCCGCCACCAAGCAGCTTCGGAATGACGAAGGTTGATATGGACAGAAGAAATGTCATCATTACTCCGTTTATAACTCCCGGAATGGACATTTTAAGAATAACCTGTGTGAAGGTCTGGAATCTATTCGCTCCAAGGTCATATGAAGCCTCAATAAGCGACGGATCTATCTTTCTGATAGATGTATGTATCGGAATTACCATGAACGGAAGTATGTCGCTGATAAGGCCCATAACTACCGCGAAATCAGTATACATGAAGGATACCGCGTCCAGTCCGAAAAGTCCCAGGAACGAATTGATAAGTCCGTTATCGGAAAGAAGGCTGATCCATGCATAGGTTCTGAGAAGTGTATTGATCCACATAGGGATTGTTACAAGAAGTATCAGAAGATCCTGCACCTGATCTTTGAATCTGGTTATTGCATAAGCAAGCATATAACCTATAACAAGACAGATAAGTACAGAAATAAGTCCCAATACAAAAGACTTCTTAAGAACATCAAGATATATAGGCTCTCCTATCTTCTTGAAGTTTTCAAGAGTAAATTTAATATTTACCAGTTCATTTCCACCCTCTGTAAAAGAATACAGAACAATCAAAATGAGCGGCACCATAATTATAAGTATGGACCAAATAAGATATGGTCTTATAAGCTTAGTAAAATGTCTCATTTATTATAACTCCTTTGCACCGAATAACCTTAATCCCAGTCCATACGGTACATAACATGGATATCGTCCGGACCGAACTTAAGTCCTACATTAAGTCCCGGCTTAAAATAATCCGTAGTATGTATCAGATAGTCTCTGTTCTCGGTTTCAACCAATATCTCATGATGAACACCCTTAAAGACTATAGATTTAACAGTTCCGGTAAGCTGGGCTTCCTCCGGTTTTACCAGAGTTATATCCTCAGGTCTTATAACAACCTCAACATCTTCATTCTGTTTAAATCCTTTATCAACGCATTCAAAATCAAATCCATCAAAATTAACAAGAAGATCCTTCTTCATTACCGCATCAATGATGTTTGATTCACCGATGAAGCTTGCAACAAAGCGGTTTTCCGGCTCATTGTAGATATCCTCAGGACTGCCGACCTGCTGGATAATTCCTTCATTCATAACTACAACCGTATCAGACATGGAGAGAGCCTCCTCCTGATCATGTGTTACGAAGATAAATGTAATTCCTACTTCTCTCTGAATCTTCTTAAGCTCGGTCTGCATGCTCTTTCTGAGCTTGGCATCAAGTGCTCCGAGAGGCTCGTCAAGAAGAAGAACCTTAGGCTCATTAACAAGAGCTCTTGCGATAGCAACTCTCTGCTGCTGTCCACCGGAAAGACTTGTAACATCCCTCTTTGCGAATTCCGAAAGACCTACGAGTTCGAGCATAGTATTAACCTTATGCTCGATCATGGTCTTATCCATCTTCTTTATCTTAAGTCCAAATGCAACATTATCATAAACATTTAAGAAAGGAAAAAGTGCATACTTCTGGAATACTGTATTTACCTCTCTTTTATATGATGGAATCTTAGAAATGTCGACGCCGTCAAAAAGGACTTCTCCGCCTGACGGATCTTCAAATCCCGCAATAATCCTAAGGGTAGTAGTCTTTCCACATCCCGAAGGTCCAAGAAGAGTCAGAAACTCATTCTTATGTATTGTGAGGTCTATTCCCTTAAGGACCTGCTGATCCTCAAAATTCTTAGTCAGACCTTTTAATTCAATCAAAGCATCACTCATGGCATTTTCCTTTCAAAAAAACACTATAGTCAATAAAACACACGGAATACATAATACAATAAATGAATATCACATTCAATAAAAAATAAAGCGCCAACAAAAAAATGTTGACGCTTAATAAATCTTGCAAATTCCGGTCGAACTGCACGACCAGCGGTGCTGTTTTACCGAAATATACATAATAAATCTATTACAATTACATTTATACTATATAAATTCAGTTATATTCTTTAAAATAATCACATATTACATTTTGTGATTTCATTCATGTCCTTTTCATATAACTCGTATTCCATTTTCAGCTCTTGCCTTATTTCCGCCTCAGATATAGACAGTAATTCTTGTTGAATCAGTTCAACTATCTTTAAGTAATTTCTATTATTTTCCTTAAATATCAATGCTAAGAAAAGATAAATACAGATTTTTTCAACTGTACAAAAGCCTTCTCCAAATTGATATTCATCCAATATAGCACATATCATTTCATTATCATCAAATTCCCTTCGCTCAAAAATCTTATAATCATCTAGAACGTAACCCTTTAATTCTTCGTACATAAATATCATACAAATATCTCCCTCTATTCTACAACAATATCCAACTTAATATTTGGAAACATTCTTCGAAATTCCATTCATCAAAACAATCTGATAAAAATATTTGTAATAATTGTTGTAGCAGATACTTAAACACCGCCAATTTCTTTATCTAACTCACGCACCAACTCTGTTATCGAAAATCCATCTTCAACATCCTCATCCCAAAGAGCCCAATAGCGAATAGTATCCTTATGCAGATAATAATCCCTTTTAAGTATACTTTTTATTTTTGTCCAATAAACCGTATCATCTTTCCCAACAATGGAAAAATAATCATCATATGCTACCATGATTATACGGATCAATGTTGTTTTTTCATTAATACTTAATTCAGTATTTTTGTAATATTCAATATATTCAGACAACTGCTTATAATCAGCAACTTCGATTTCCCAATCCTGAGTATGCTCATATGCACCTGTCAGATTTAATGCCTTTGTTAGTTTTTTTATTGTGATTTCTGTAGGATATAATAATTCATCATTCATTTGTTCGACCTTTCTGTATCACTATCTATGAATATCTGACAGTTCAACTCCTAATTCATTCTTCGTTAAAGAAATTTCACCTCCGTGAAATGAATGAAATAGGATTATTGTGTGGGATAAGCATTATTATATGGATAAGCTGTTTTTTATACTCCCATCTGATTTCATAACAACAATAGCTTTATCAACATCCACTACAGTACCGTCTGGTAAAACAGATCGACCTGCAATATTATCAGGTAATACTATATCTAAAATCCCCTCTCGCCCTTTTGCAATTTCTGATAAATAATCTGCAGCTTGTTTATCATCCAACCACTGCCCAATCTGATGTTTCGCATCTCTAGCTCTATCTTTAAGTTGTTCTACTGTTTTTTCTGTCCATGCTGTAAAAAAGTATGTCCATATGTTTTATTGCTTTTGGGATTCCCCCATTTTAATGCAGCACCTTCCTCTAAATCTCCAACACCATCAGATGTTCTCATACACATATTATGCACCAGAACTCCTTCGTCCATAACATAATATGTATGCCCGTCCTCCACTTCGAGATTTTACACCTTTACAGGATTCTTTGAACGGATTATTTCGATTTCATCTACTTCAGCTGTACTTCCGTCTGCTCTTTGGAGTTTATCTCCGACTATTTTATACTATAAATTCATTAATCTTCATTACCATACCTAAACCATTAATAACATATCCCTCCTTAAATATTTCATTATTACATATCATATTTCTTAACGCCTTATCAGAAGAATAATTTAGTAAGACAATCGTTGGATTATCATATGGGATATCGCTTAATAATTCTTTTATCTCATCTGTTCTATCAACTAAATTCACAGTAACAAACTGCTTACCGTATTTTACTACATATCTTTTGCCTGTTTTATCAATGTCATATATAGATGTAGCACCGCCAACACTTATCTTTTTATATTCTTCATATTTTTTTCCAATAATCAATACTATACTTTTTTCGTCTCTACAAAAATCATAAAAAGATAATTCATAATCCATGCACTTTATAATATACGTCCAATCATATGTACAAAATATAATATTTTTATATTTTCCTTCATCATCATACTTTTCAGATAAAGAACTATCCAGATTTAATTTATTTGTTGCATAAAAATCATCTTCCTTAATCACTGAATACTCTTTTATACCCCTTACATCTAACCTAAATGAGCAGGTATTATAGCCATTATTAAACTCACAGCAGCTTATATCCATCCTTCCATTAAAAATCAGTTTATTATAAACCTGTTCCATAGAATCCAAAAAGAATGAAGTCCTTGAATTTTTAATATATCCAAAATCCGTTTTAACTTTATTATATACTTTTTCCATAGCAGTTCCCTCTATCACAATATGATTCTTTAAACGAATTATTTCGATTTTATCTACTTCAGCTGTACTTCCGTCTGCTCTTTGGAGTTTATCTCCGACTATTAATTTGTCTACTCTTTCAAAACCATAACCATTTACATAGAACGGATGATTTTCAGTCGCAACAACCTCTTCTCCGTTTACAGTAAGCTTTGTAAGACTAAATGCATCATGAATATACAGTCTTCTAACCTTCTTATATCCTGTTTCACCTGTAATAGTATCATATGAATAAACCATATCACCAACAGATATCTCTTCTATCGGTTTACTTCCTTTATTTGTTTTGATAAGTGTACCGGCAACAAAACATCCGGCTTTTCCATACTCATTATCAGCTATACAACTTAAAACAGCGGTAAACGACATGTTTACCGCTGTCATAGGTTTAATCTGTCAGTGCCCCCAGTGCATGTCTCGCAGCTATCATTCCGAAGGTATAACATCTTCCGAGTGAAAGGCCTGTCTGATGGAAAGGATAATCAGCTCCGCCGTAGAACTGACCACCTAGATTTCCTACACAATAAAGACCTTCGATTGGCTTTCCGCTATTATCAAGAGCCTGTCCGTATTCGTTTGTAAGTACTCCTGAAACCTCAGCGGATACACGTATATGCTTTCTTGCTCCCCAGAAAGGAGCCTTTACAATCTTATTCATATACTTTGCCGGCTTACCGAAATCCTTATCACATCCAGCTTCGCAAAGCTCATTATATCTATCGATTGATTCCTTCATCTTTTCAAATGGAATATCAAGCTCCTTGGCAAGTTCTTCAAGAGTATCACATCTATGAAGATCTATAAGGTTCTTGAAGACTCCCTTCGGATCTTCAACGGCACCGGGAATAAACTTCTCCATAACCTGAGGCGGAACAGGTCCGTCTACATATGCATCCTTCGGCAGTGACATATAATCATTGTCATATATCATACAGTACCAGCCTTTTGATCCGTCCTGATGATCCGGATCAAGCATAGAACCTTTATATGCAGGCTGATCTCGGAGTATATTTCCCATATATACAAAGCCTGTATATTCATTTGTGAATCTCTCACCGTTCATATTGAGATACAGGAACGGCTCTTCAAACATAAGCGCTGAATCAAAGTCGTGCATCATCTTTGTATGTCCCAGAGGTTCCATTTCCGCACCTGCACTTATTGCAAGCAGATGTCCGTCTCCTGTCTTACCTCTCTGTTTTTTATCAAAATCAGAAATATCAGGACAATACTTATCTACCATTGCAGGATTATTTGTATAATCTCCCGTAGCAAGGATTACGGCTTTAGCAGCATTAAATCTTATATATTTTCCTTCGCTGTTCTTTCCGATAACCCCTGTCACCCTGCCGCCATCTTTAATAATCTTTACAGCAGGTGTCGAGAAGAAACACTCAAGATTCGAATGAGTCTCACTTATATTTTTCACTATATTCTTCAGTGCATGTCCGGTATTATATGGCTTCGGTCCGATCCACGGAGCCCAGAAATAACAATGATCGTCACCATAATCATATGTATTTGTTCTGTCCTTCCATACTCCGGTAAAATCTCCGCTTGTGCTTCTGAAGGCTGAAAGCTTATCTCCGTCGTTCAAAAGCGCTGCAGGATTTGCATTATCATCTACCTTGCTGCCGTCACCGTACTCAGTCTCCGTTGTAAAGCCCGCACGGTTAAAAAGCCACATCATAGCTTCTTCGGAGTATTTAGCATAAGCTCGAAGCTGTTTTGTGTCGGCTCTCCAGTTGCAGAGACTGTTTGTGTGATGTATCCACTTTTCGATTCCGGCTTCTGTAGACCTGGATCTTATGATAGCAGATCCGCAGTTACCCTGTGATACAACACTTACCTCCTTCTGAAGTAGTGCTACTCTCGCGCCGAGCTCAGCTGCCCATCCTGCAGCAGGAACACCTGCCGCACCTGCACCTACGACAACAATGTCATACTCCAATGTTTCTGCAGGAGTGATCTCTCCCACTTCACAGCTTGAAAAGGATAATTCCTCTTCGGTAACAATAGTTTTCATTTTCTATATCCCCCTATATTTTTATCACAAAGTAATTGGCTCAGTATATTTGCATCTGAGCAATTGCCTGCGATTTATTACAACTTCAAAACCTCACACAAATTAAATCACAAACTTGCAGCTAAAATATCTATCCGTCAATCAATATTCATCAAGAAAGTTATGACGGACTCCATCCTTCTTATATTCAATAACCGTATCCAGATTTACATTTTCGACACTTCTGAATATGTTCGATTCAACATATGGATTTGTTTTTTTCAGTTCAGCAATTAGCTTCTTGGTCTCAAGACGCTTGGACGAAGTCGTGCCATCCTCATGACAGGTCGTACATGTATCTGTAAAATGGCATGCACACTGCAGAAAATGTAACTCATTATAATCACGCCATGCACATATATCGCTTTCCCTTACAAGATAAAGAGGTCTTATAAGCTCCATTCCTTCAAAGTTCGTACTGTGCAGCTTTGGCATCATGGTCTGTACCTGCGCTCCGTGAAGCATACCCATAAGAATAGTCTCGATAACATCGTCATAATGATGACCGAGCGCTATTTTGTTGCATCCGAGTTCTTTTGCCTTACTGTATAAATATCCTCGTCTCATTCTTGCACAGAGATAACAAGGACTTTTCTCGATGGTATCTACTGTATCAAAGATCGTACTTTCAAATATCGTGATCGGTATTCCCAAAGCCTCTGCATTGCTTTCTATAAGAGCCCTGTTTTCTTTATTATATCCGGGATCCATAACAAGAAATGTAAGTTCAAAATTCATCTGCCTGTGACGCTGTATTTCCTGAAAAAGCTTAGCCATAAGCATTGAATCTTTACCACCGGATATGCATACTGCAATATGGTCTCCTTCTTCGATAAGCTTATAATTCTTGCAGGCTTTGGCAAATTGCGAAAATAGCTGTTTATGAAACTTCTTTTGAATACTCTTTTCAGCTTTTTCTCTTTTTTCCTCTTTGTCTGTATCACTTGATATACCAGCCCTGATATATCCCACATAACCTTCGGAAAGACTGTAACAGTCCCTGCCTTCGAGATATTCCGCCGTATCATCTATTTCCAGCGACATACGTCCTACTTCGCAGTAGAATACCAGCTTCTTATCCCTCGGGATTGCTTCAATATCACTACTGTTTTCCAGATTCTCAACATATATATTTAAAGCACCCGGAATCATCCCATACAAAGTCAGTCCCTCATCCCTGATATCTATCAGCTGATAAGAATCCTTAGGTAATGATTTCAGTTCCTCATATGTAATCTCTCTCATTTAAAATCCCTTATCTAACAAAAACAAAATAATTATAAATTCAAATTAAAAGCTTTTCAGCCACCGAAAAAATATTATACCAAAAAATAACAGGTTGTACATCATAGTCTGATGACAACCTGCTATTTTTTAATACTATTCAGTTAGAATTTCAAAATAATATCCGATTCTAAGATCTTTCGGCATGCAACTTGAAGAAAGCAACGATCATCATCAGTCCAAAGAACAGTGATAGTGCACCAATCAAATGAGATATATGATACGGCGCATATCCGGCATATCCATCTTCCGGATTACCCGGATTATAATGTACCGTAATCTCTTCATTCGGTCGATGATCTACAGAATCAATACCCATTACAGAATAAGTTCTTCCGTTAACCTCATAATGTGCACCGACTCTTTTTTCCATGAGTCCCGAATTTCTTCCCGAATAAGGATACGTATATACAAGTCCGGTTGTAGTTTCAGTACAATCAGATTTAAGTCTGTTTGCCTTTATTAACCCTCCGATATAGAAATATCCCATAATTATGAGAAATGCGAGCCCTCCGATAAGAAGAAAACCTCTGAAACCCTTTGTGTTAGAAAACTTAATCTCTTTGTTATTCATTTCAATCCCCACCTTTAACTTTATATAAATACTTAACATAGTCAATCAATATAATTATTTATAGACTAAACCCTGCAAATGTATATTACCTTATTAACGTTTTGATAATAAATAATTGTCGTAATAAGTATTTAATATGTCGTGAGTGGAAATAATCTGTAATCAATAATATTAAAATTACAGATTAATAATCTGAAACAAACCGAACATCTCCGTTTTCATCAAAATATACATGTTCACCCTTTTCATTATAATAAATTTCTCCATCAAGAACCCTCTGATAATCATCATGATAGTTTTCTTTTGAATCGCCCCAGATTTTAAATCTATTTCCGTCTTTATCGGTAATCACATCCCTGTACAAATACCCTTCGTAATTAGGAAGTCCTCCACTTCCTACACGTTTTCTATATTCCTGCCAAACTTCAACTTTGAAGGTTTCATTAGGATACTTTTCTTTAAGGTATTCCTCATAAGCAGATTTTCTTTTATACAAAAATACGAAAAATAAAAAGGTCATCTACGATAAGATGACCTTTAAAATGCAGTGCGGATAACAGGAGTTGAACCTGCACGGGGGTTCCCACCAGAACCTAAATCTGGCGCGTCTGCCAATTCCGCCATATCCGCATATATCCTTATATAGCAATCGAGTAGGGTAAATACCCTACTCAAACCATTCATTATTAGTGTGCCACGGGGGAATCGAACCCCCGACAACTTGATTAAAAGTCAAGTGCTCTACCGACTGAGCTAGTGGCACATATCTGGGCTAGTTGGATTCGAACCAACGAATGCAGGAGTCAAAGTCCTGTGCCTTAC
>CAMJHQ010000011.1 GCA_946405625.1 uncultured Lachnospiraceae bacterium
CCGCCCATCTGGTTCATTCCCATCTGACCACCCATCTGGTTCATTCCCATCTGACCGCCCATTTGGTTCATTCCGCCCATCTGATTCATTCCGCCGGCCATAGGATTCATACCCATCTGGTTCATTCCCATTCCGCCGCCGGCCATGGACATAAGTGCCTGCTGAATCTGATTTGCCTGCATCTGAAGGTTCTGATAGTTTGCATCAAATGTATTCTTAGGTCTGTTGGAATAATCAGAAAGCTCAAACTTAATCTCATCAAAGTATGGCGAGTTTACATTGATCTCAACTTCAAACTCATATGAATACTCATACTGTTTAGGATTATAACTGATATTCTTACCCTGTGCATCCTTCTGATATAATTCCCTCTTGTTTTCCTTTACTTCGGTATGAACATTAGATACCTGATTTAAAGGAATAATATCAGGATTCTTTGAACGCCAGTCTCTGTCGCCCGAAACCGCAAAACATCCCATGTTCTGATCGATATAAACCTTGGTTGAATTACCAAGTACCATACTTGGATTAAACTGAGAAACAGACTGCTTATTCTGCTCTCTGTATTCAAGATGTCTCTTTATATCTTCAAGCGTAGTATGACGTCTGCCTGACATGAAAGGTGACAGTTTTGACGCACAGTTCTTGCACACATTTCCGTCTTCAACCTTTCGATTTCCGAGAAGGCTTATCTTCTCATGACAGATATCACAATACTTTGTCTCAAAAAGTCCCATAATAAGTACCCCCTTATATGTAATAAAATTATGTCTTTGACAATCTTCATACATTATAAACTAAAAACTCTAATCATTATATAATCCAAATGAATGATATTAAGACAAAAGTGTCAAAAGTCAATATGCTTATCTCACTTGTGAGATAAGCATATTGACTTACTGACACACAGAAAAACTCAGAAATAGCATTTTTCGAAGAAAAATAGCGGTTTCTGAGTTTTTCTAGGATTGCGAGAATCGCGAAGCGATGCAGCAATCCGTGTGTCTTAACATTTTTCTGATTGTTTTTTCTATCTGCGGTTCTTTCATAACTGCGAAGCAGCAATCCGTGTGTCTTAATATTTTATGTCTGTTATTTATCTATCTTCTATTTATCTATCCGCAATAACGATGCCCCTGACTCTTGCTTCGATTGCAAGCTCCGTTCTATTTGCGAAGCCTGTCTTATCAAGCATATGCTGTATATGTGTTCTGATCGTATTTACCGAAACCATCAGCCTGTCGGCAATTTCCTGGTTACCGGCTCCCGTTGTAAGCTCTCTGAGAACCATCAGCTCCATATCCGTAAGATCGGTACTCTTAACAAATCCGAACTCAAGAACAGGTGTTGTATCAGGATAAATGCTTTCTCCCCGAAGTGTCCGTCTCAGAACACTGAGAAGCGGTTCACCTTCTACCTCCTTGTACCAGAAGCTTTCAACTCCTATCGCCTTTGCTCTTTCGATGTAACTAACCTCCGGCATCGAAGTAACAATGACTATTTTGATTCCCGGATATGACTTCTTGATTCGTGCTGCCGCATCAAGTCCGCTTGTTCCGTCACCCATTACGACATCCATAATTATGATATCGATTCCGCCTCTTGCACAATAAGTATCCGCAACCTTTGCAGTATCCAGTGAATATACAAGTTCAAAATCTTCGGCTGACTGAATAAAGCTTTCAAAAAGCTGCCTGGAAATATTCTGATCATCTACGATCATTACTCTGTTTTTCTTGTCCATCATGGCATCTCTCCTTTTAACCTGATTCTTTAAAGCACTACATTTTTATTATTAATCTGAAGATCGGAGCTGACTCCACCTTCATAACCCCACCATAATCTTCTACCATACATCGGAGCATATCGAGTCCTCCGGAAAGACGAATTTTCTTTTCGGGCGGTTTTCCGTTGTTGGTAAACTCCGCAATAAGTGATCCCGTCATCTCACTGATCTTAATATATAACTCATCTCCACCCGCATGACGGATCGTATTAGTGATACATTCATGCATAGCGGTTGAAATGATTCTCTTACGCTCCTGATCCTGAGGAAGCAGACCGGTAACAATAATATTTACGCCTACATCCTTCGCTGTCTTAAACATGAGTTTGTAGTCATCATTATTCTGACTTTCGTTTCCGGTATCGATAAGATTGATATTATTCTTAAGATTATCAATTATCTCGGTAAGATTTCCGTCTCCTGTTTTCAAAAATCTTTTTGCTTCCAGAAGCGATTGTCCGAGATTATCATGAACCTTTATCTTCATATTGAGAACTTCCTTCTCGATAGTGACACGTGTTATGGTGTCATTCAGGTTTCTCATTCGATCGTTCATTCTCTCCAGACGTTCGTTTCCTTCCCTCAGTTCGATTGAAGCTTTATACATATTTGTAATATCAGTTGCGAAATACTCAAATAGATTGACGTCGTCTACATTTATCCTTCTCTTATTAATCTTAAATATCTTTCCATTCGGAATTTTAAGAAGCAATGTATTTCCCTGATCTATTACCTCGCAGCCACTTCTGAGATTGTTAGTCCTGATGCTCTCCCAAAAGCTGTTTGCATCCAGCAGCGGCTTTCTTGTCACATACTCACAAAGCTCCTCCATCTTCGGATTTACAAGTACCGGAACTCCATCCTCATTCGAACAAACGATTCCGGCCTCCATATCATCTACCGCTTCCTTTACGGATATCAACGTGATATTATGCCTGTCCCATTTTATAAAGTTAACGATCCACATAACTGTCAGGACCGTTATCAGAATTATACCCAGAACGATAAGTAAAACCGGAGTGCCATCAAGGAAATCAAGGAAGAACTCTATCATTTCGGTTTCTATCTTATAATAGCTCCTGTATAGTAAAAAATACGCAGAAAAGACCGCTAACAGAAGTGCTGTGTTCGCAACAATATATCTTTTCTTAGCCCTTTCGACAATGCTTTGTGACAAAAGAACAGATATAAGTATAACCAGAAAAAGCATGTAGGAAATTATGAGAGTAGCAAATGTTTTACTCAATTCTTCGAAGGTGATCATATCACTTCACCTCCTACCCCATAATTTCCGTTCACTTCTATAGTTACATCATTTAAGTTCTCAATGTTACGCTCTACAAGCCTTTCAAACTCATCATACATTTTGACAAGCTGTTCGGAAGATACTTTTCCTGTCGCGTTAAAAAGCAATTCACACTTTGCACCGTAGAGTTTTATATAATCACATGATTCTTTAAGTGCAAGCTCAAGCTCCCTTATATCGAGATCATCTCCCGATTCCGCCAAAATCAGCATATTGCTGACTCGCTTAATATATGCTGTCAGTATGCAGAGTGCAGCCAGCAGCCTTTTGTCAGGCTTAGATTCAAGGAAGCCTATAAGACTCTCTATTCTGCAAAGCTGCGGATATACCTTTTCATGGATCATATCATATATTTTATTTCTGGTCACAAGCTTAAGTTCCTCTTCCTTAAGCTCCTTCTCCGCCACAAGAATCTCATGTTCTTCGGATAAATGTTCTCTCAGATCACGCAGCTCTTCTTCAATCTTAACTATATCGCTCAGATCCTCGATCCAGTAAATAAAACCACCTTTTATCTTCGATGCCCTGACAATTCTTCCGTCTGATGTCAGGTTTCCTGTTGCACTCTCACCGGTTTTTGAAAAGCTCAGTCCTTCGACA
Source organism: uncultured Lachnospiraceae bacterium (assembly GCA_946405625.1). Lineage (GTDB taxonomy): Bacteria > Bacillota > Clostridia > Lachnospirales > Lachnospiraceae > Eubacterium_Q. Next base: position 3,693 of record CAMJHQ010000011.1, read on the forward strand.
TTTCCGACACTGTATATCTTTCTTCCTCTTTCATCTGTAATCTCCGCAGGCGTGGAAGTTTTTTCGAATAATCGGTCATACTTATAATTACTCCTGATAAGCCCTGTCTGCAGACAAGTCTCCCAGAACCATATAACACATACACAGAATATATTTGGAATCGTAATAAATTTTCTGAGTGAAAGACGGAATCCCATTACCGCAAGCAATACATATATAAGAAGGACAATCAATGGAACCAGAGTCAGAACTATATGATAAATCTTCTTAACATAAACATACTTGCTGATTACTTTGTAAAGGGTCATAAAAAACAGAAAAACAACCCAGATGAGAATCAAATAATAAACAACATTGTAAGAATAATAGGATTCGTTGATTCCACCCCAGAATTCAAAAACCAGCTGATGATAATTATTCGTAATTACAAAAAGAAAGAGCACCGCAGAAATAACAAACATACCGTAATTTCTTCGAACACGCTTTTCTTTACTCATTTCTCCAAGGCAGTCAGCTATAAGATATGATACAAGGGGAATGAACAAAAGAGGAATATAATACATATACCAGAGATATATTCTGATGATCAGACTATCATCCCCCAGAAATACATTATACTTGATGTCTTTTATATACCAATGAAAAAGGAGCAGTGCAGAAAGGACCGTAAAAAGACGTTTGATCCTTGGAGCAACTACTCTTTTTCTCACATTTATACACCACCACGTGATAAAAAACACATACACGAGTGCAGAAAAAGGCTGGCCTGTAACACCGTTAAATATAACAAGCGCCAGCCCTATCAAAAAACATATTGTCATCCATCTGATTATTTCAGAATCCGATTTCATATATCTTACTGATCCTCAATAGGAGGACCGTAAACATCCTCCAGCTCATTTTCAAATACCGAAATCTCTTCGGTTGTTTCTGCCTCCGTATTTTCTCCTTCAGACTCTGTCGTAACAGATTCTTCTTCAGTCATATCTTCCGGAGGACCGTATACTGCTTCTATCTCATTAGATTCCGTTGTAATCTTGACCGGATCGGTAATAGGCGGACCGTAATCTGTCTCTCCTCTATTAACTCCACAGCTTGTCGTAGTAAAAAGCATGGAAGCGGCAAGTCCTATCATTGCCATCTTTCTTGGATTTTTCTTCATAATATCCCCCTTACTGTCTGTCCTTAAACGGAATATACTCTCTCTCTTCCATAATACTCTTATATGCAGGTCTTATGATCTTATCAACATTGATAAGCTCTTCTATTCTATGTGCCGACCAGCCTACTATTCTGGCAATCGCAAATATCGGTGTGTAAAGCTCTACCGGAATATCCAGCATGTTATATACAAAGCCACTGTAGAAATCCACATTTGCGCTTACACCCTTATAAATCTTACGTCTACGTCCGATTACTTCCGGAGCAAGCTTCTCGATATTGGAATACAGCTTGAAGTCATCCTGTCTGTCCTTATCCTTTGCAAGTTTTTCAACAAACTTTTTGAATACCCTTGCTCTCGGATCTGATATTGCATATACTGCATGACCGATACCGTAAATAAGTCCGGCTTTATCAAATGCTTTCTTATCTACTATCTGAGTAAGATAATCATCCAGCTTTTCCAGATCATCATAGTCCGTAACATGCTCTCTGATATCATCCATCATCTGCATTACCTTCAGATTTGCTCCACCATGCTTAGGCCCCTTAAGAGACGAAAGTGCAGCAGCCATAACCGAATATGTATCTGAACCCGCACTCGAAACAACTCTCGTTGTAAAGGTTGAGTTATTTCCTCCGCCGTGCTCCATATGAAGTACAAGAGCAGCATCGAGAACCTGTGCCTCAAGCTTAGAATACTGCTTATCCGGTCTCAGCATTCTGAGAATATTCTCAGACGCAGAAAGCTCCGGATCCGGCCTATGTATATACATACTCTCATCGCATTCATAATGATTATATGCACAATAACCGTAAACAGCGAGCATAGGGAAAATGCTTATAAGAGACAGACACTGTCTCAGAACATTCGGAATGGAAAGATCCGATACATTTCCATCATATGCCGCAAGTGTCAGAACAGACTTAGTCATAGAATTCATAATATCCTGACTAGGTGCCTTCATGATTATATCTCTGGTAAAATTCTTCGGGAGTGTACGGAGTGATCCCAGAATGTCTTTAAACTCCGTAAGCTGATCCGCATTAGGCAGATCACCGAAAAGCAGAAGATATGTTATCTCCTCAAATCCGAATCTCTTGAACCCGAAATCCTTCACGAGATCCATAACGTTGTAACCCCTGTACCATAACTGGCCATCACAAGGAACTACAACTCCGTCAACTATATCAGATGCAATAATTTCTGAAATGTTTGTAACGCCTGTAAGAACGCCCTTTCCGTTCTTATCTCTGAGCCCTCTTTTAACCCCCAGCTCATCGTAGAGTCCTACCCGGACGGAATCCGCATGTCTGCAAATTGATTCATGTTCTTTAGTGTACTTGATTATGTTTCTTCCGATCTTGATATTCTCTTCCAATCCTCAACCTCCTGTTAAAACTAAATAATTATGCCTCCACCTACTACACGTTCCCCATCATATGCAACCAGTGACTGCCCTCTCGTCACTGCTCTGACAGGTTCATCAAAATGTACCTTCACTCTGTCAGTTCCTTCTTCTCTGATAAGTATTCCCGAAGCCTCCTTCGCACGATATCTTATCTTTGCCGTAACTCTCATCTCACTTTTAGACGCATCACATGAATTTATTAAATTCCAGTCTGCTGCTGTTACCTCGTTTGTAAAAAGCTCATCATTACTTCCGAGAACAACAGTATTTGTCTCGGGAATTATCTCGGTTACATAGAGCGGTTCTGCGGCAGATATGCCAAGACCTTTTCTCTGACCGATCGTATAATGATAATAGCCTTTATTCTTACCGAGTACTTTTCCCTCTTTATCTACGAAATTGCCTTCACCGATATGTCTGTCAAGGACCTCTTCGATCACTCTTGCATAATTTCCATCAGGAACAAAACAGATATCCTGACTGTCCTGCTTATCAGCATTTATCAGACCCGCCTCAGCCGCAAGCTCTCTTGCTCTGTCCTTCGTCATATCTCCAAGCGGAAGATATAGATAGGCAAGCTGCTGCTGATTCAAAAAATAAAGCACATATGTCTGATCCTTTGAAGCATCAACTGATTTCAAAAGGCAGTACTCGCCAAGTTCTTCGTTAAATTCAACCCTGGCATAGTGTCCTGTTACGATCTTCTCGCACCCATATTCCTCAGCTCTTTCTTTAAGAGCTCCGAATTTCATATACCTGTTGCAATCTATGCATGGATTCGGAGTTGCCCCGTCGAGATAGGTACTGACAAACTTATCTATTACCTTCTCTTTAAAGCCCTCCTTGAAATTTACCACATAATACGGAAAACCGAGTCTTACCGCCACCGCTCTGGCATCATCAACATCTCTGACCGAACAACAGGTCTTAGTTTCCTTCATTCCTGCCTGTTCGTTATCATACAGCTTCATTGTGATACCAACCGGTGAATATCCTTGTTTAATTACCATAAGAGCCGCAACCGAGCTGTCTACTCCACCGCTCATTGCGACAAGCATTTTTCTGTCACTCATAATCCTGTCACTTATTTCTCATATAATTATCTGCGGATTGAGACCAGATCATGATCTTCGCAGATTATCCATATCTATATTGCCAAACACCGTCTCCGAATAAACCCCTATAGCCTTATTTCAGTCTGTATTCCATATTTACAGCAGCGGTGCGATCATCACAAGCATTGAATCAAATACTCTTCCGACTATTGTCTTCTTCGTATCTTCGAGCGATATTTCTCGGCAAATCTTAAAGGTTTCTCTCATATCCTGCTCGAGCTTTGCAACCGCTCTGTTCTCGGCAAAGTAGAGACCATCCTCGAAATGAAGGAAGAGACTTCTGTAATCGAAATTAACCGTTCCGACCGTAGCCCTCTCGCCATCCACAAGAAGACACTTGGAATGGATAAAGCCCGGTGTATATTCATATATACGAACTCCGGCCGAAAGAAGATGTGCATAACTCGATCTCGTCGCTCTGTAAACCATCTTCTTATCAGGGATTCCCGGTGTAACTATTCTTACATCGATGCCCTTCTTAGCCGCAAGGCAGAAGGCTGTTGTAAGCTCATCACTGAGAATAAGATACGGCGTGTATACAAAAACATATTTTTCCGCCTGCTCTATCATCTCAAGATAGATATTCTCTGAAAGAAGTATACTGTCAAAGGGTTCGTCACCATACGGCTGGGCATATCCGTCACCGCCGATACTATAGACTTTATTGCCCATATATTTCTTGACCGAATCCTGTTCGAAGGTTTTCGGAACGATTGCTTCCCACATTTCCATATACATGAGAACAAAGGATCTTACCGCTTCTCCCTCGATTCTGACACCCGCATCCTTCCAATGTCCGTAAGGACTATTGATGTTTATATATCTGTCACTCAGATTTATGCCGCCCGTAAAGGCAATATTTCCGTCAACCACAAGCATTTTTCTGTGATCTCGGTTATTCATGAAAGGCGAAAAGAACGGCACAACCCTGTTAAACTTAATCGCATGAATATTCGGACTTAAAGCCTCGAGTTCCTTCGGATATCTCTTCTGAAGATAAGCTATCGATCCGAAATCATCATACATAATCCTGATTTCAACGCCTTTATCAGCCTTTTCCTTAAGTATATCAAGGATAGTATTCCAGACCACACCGATCTCAATTGTAAAATATTCTATAAAAATATACTTTTCCGCCTGCTTCAGTGCATTCACCATAGCATCGAAAAGCTCTTTTCCGTCCTTATAATATTCAACATCCGTATTCTTGAAAACCGGATAATTACCATCATTTAAAATATACTTTGAAGTAAGAGACGATCTTTTCTTTTCTTTCTCCATTTCGGAAAGAATACTCTTATCCTGGAAATAATATTTTCTGAATTTGCTGTCAGCAGCATCCAGCCTTCTCTTAAACTTTCGTCCGGGACGCTTGTCACCATACAGCATATAGAAAGGAACTCCGAACACCGGAAATATCAGTACGATCACGATCCAAATGGTCTTATACTCCATCTTCTCGTTCTTACGATTTATGATATATACTATATAAACAACACTTAGAATACGGATAACTGAATCAAATATTTTATTTGACTGGAATAACTGCAGATACAGTACGAATATCCAAGCAATCTGAATGATAATAAATATCAAACTCATGAATACACGGCTGAAAAACAGCTTCTTATACTTCTTCTCCATCATGTCTCCGTATTACTAAAACTCTGAAAAAACAATTAGTTAATATGTCTCAGTTCACTCAGACAGCTCTTCATTCGGTTATCGAACTGCTCAAAGAAATCATGATTATGATCATAACCGTCCATATAGAATACTCTTAGAACTGTTTTCATGACCTCTTTCACATTATCCGAAGCACTGCATCTGAATTCCTCAGCCTTGTTCTTACGATACTTTGCAATGCCGTCTCTTGCTATAAGTTCAGAATCTCCAACAATTCCGGCATATACAGTCAGATCATCTTCACTTACAGTTTCAATCCTGTGTGCTTCGTTTTCCGCACGCTCGTTTATTTCACGAACCTTCTTCTGTTCGAATTTTATGAATCTGTGCCATTTCAAAATAAATGCAGAATGCTCTTCAAGATTATCAATCCCAAGCCATTCTCTGACCTTGATATCTTCCCTCTCTTTCTGACTGCATTCGTCAACCTGAAGGAAATAATCAAATCCTTTATCGTTATATATTCTTCCGAGAGGGAACAGCCTGCATATGGAAGGTCTGAATTTATGAATACTGCATCTTTTCTCTTCATTCAGAAATGTACAGCCCTTATCCATTTTCAGATGGGGAAGAATTATAGCGTCCTTCACTCCCAGCTCTACCTGAAAAGATGTCAGGAGCTCATCAAAGCTCTTTCCCGAAGCTTTCGTCATATTAAATATATCAAAAGGATCCAGTACTATGGTATCGGACATGTTGCTCTCACAACACTTGGCACAGCCGTTACAGCCTGCCGTATCCGCCTTAACCATATCATCCGGACCATAAAGTTTTCCGTCGGATATTTCATTTATATCATCATATCTAAGCAATCCGGATCAACCTCCAACTATAATGCACCAATTTATATTATAGCAAACACACAGCTTTCAAACAACTTTTAAAATTTGGCCTGTTTTATACATTGTATTCGAGCGGTGCTCATTCGCATTACGCTTCGCATATAAAAAAGCCTCACATCCGAAAATGTGAGGCTTAAGATCAAAATATTCAATTGCCCTGCAATTATCTTCTTGCTCTTCCCATGATTCTAAGTAATCTGAGGAACAGATTGATGAAATCAAGATAAAGCTCAAGAGCTCCGTAAAGACCGATTACCAGCGGATCAAGACCTGAATTGGTGCAAAGCTTCTTAATCTTCTGAATATCATATGCTGTAAGTGCCATGAAAAGAACAATTCCGAAGATAGTAAGCGCATAATCAAAACCACTTGACTTAAGGAACAGATTTACAAGGCTTCCCATCAGAAGGCCTGCAAGACCGATCATTAAAATGTTTCCGAGCTTTGTAAGGTCGAGCTTAGCAAAATATCCGATTGCTGCCATAAGACCGAATACAGCTGCAGTAATAAAGAATACTCTTGTAATATCAGATCTTAAATAAGCATAGAAAATAACAGAAAGTGTAAGTCCGTTAACAATCGAATAAGCAAAGAACATGACCGCCGAAAGGGTTACATTATTCTTTTTCATAGCCTGTGTTGCAACTATAACCAAAACAACCTCAACGATTGCACATACGATAAACTTAACCATAACTGTGTTAATATCTGCAAACAGGAAATTTGTATTATATGCAAACAGTGCTGAAATACCTGTTACAAGAAGAGCTAAAAACATAAAGAAAAAGCTCTTAACAAGTACATCATTTACATCAACGTTGCTTACAGGTACACTCATTGCAGCTCTTATACTTGCTGCATTCTGATAATATGCACCACCGTATGGGCTTCCGCCATAAGGATTCTGTCCGGCAGGTCCGCCGTATGGATTCTGTCCGGCAGGTCCGCCATAAGGATTCTGTCCACCGTATGGGCTTCCACTATACTGATTCTGAGCGACATTCTGGGTCTCACCCATTTCAGGAACATCGTTCTTCAAATTCAGACTGTACTTATTGGTACTTTCTGAACCACTACTCTGATAATAATCATTGCTATTGTAATCATTATCCATGAATAAATACCTCCTAAATTTTCATAACTTCAAACCTTCAAATCAAAGGACATAATATCATGATATTGCAAAAATTTCAATATCTCCCGACAATAATTCAAAGATTTTTACGAAATATCTTTTTATTAATGATGGAATAATCTGATTCCAGTAAATGCCATCGCGATTCCGTATTTATTACATGTCTCGATAACATTATCATCTCTAATAGATCCACCCGGCTGAGCGATGTACTGAACACCGCTTCTCTTTGCTCTCTCGACATTATCTCCGAATGGGAAGAATGCATCGGAACCAACAGAAACACCTGTCATATTCTTAAGCCAAGCCTTACGTTCTTCGCGAGTAAATACTGCAGGCTGTTCAGTGAAATACTTCTGCCACTCGCCCTCACCGATTACATCCTCATAATCATCGCTGATATATACATCGATAGTGTTGTCTCTGTCCGCACGTCTGATATCAGCCTTGAAAGGAAGATTAAGTACCTGTGGAGCCTGACGAAGGAACCACTTATCTGCCTTATCACCTGCAAGTCTTGTACAGTGTACTCTTGACTGCTGTCCTGCACCGATACCGATTGCCTGTCCACCCTTTACATAGCATACTGAATTTGACTGTGTATACTTAAGAGTGATCATAGCAATTGCAAGATCGATCTTTGCAGACTCAGGAATTTCCTTATTTGCTGTAACTACATTATCAAAGAAATGCTCATCGATGTTAAGCTCATTTCTACCCTGCTCAAATGTAACACCGAATACATCCTTCTGCTCAAGCGGAGCCGGTACATAATCAGGATCAATCTGGATCACACAATAATTTCCGTTCTTCTTAGCCTTGAGAAGCTCAAGTGCTTCATCTGTATATCCCGGAGCAATAACACCGTCAGATACTTCTCTCTTAATGAGCTTAGCTGTATCTGCATCACAAACATCCGAAAGTGAAATAAAATCACCGAATGATGACATTCTGTCAGCACCTCTTGCTCTTGCATATGCACATGCAAGGTCAGAAAGGTCACCCATATCATCAACCCAATAAATCTTCTTCTCTATATCCGTAAGCTTTGTTCCTACTGCAGCGCCTGCAGGTGAAACGTGCTTGAAGCTTGTTGCTGCTGGAAGACCTGTTGCCTTCTTAAGCTCCTTTACAAGCTGCCAGCCGTTGAAAGCATCCAGAAGGTTGATAAATCCCGGCTTTCCGTTAACTACTGTAAACGGCAGTTCGCCGTCTCCCTTCATGAAAACTCTTGAAGGCTTCTGATTCGGATTACATCCGTACTTTAATTCCAACTCTTTCATTTTTTTCTCCTCACTTGATTTTTTTCGCATCTTGTTCATATAATTTGATCTTTCACCGTAGTGACAGACCCTTCGTCAATCCCTGACAGATTTACCACCGGTATATTCCGGTTGTTAATATATATTCCGGTTGTTAATATCAGTTTCAGATGAATTACTGGTTCTTGTTTACGATCTTTGTCTCGTAACGTCCTGTTTCAATGTCGATAAAACGTGTAAAAAGTGAAACCTTATTATCCTCATTGATTGCCTTCCATACAATATCTGTAAACTCATCAAGATCATTTGTAGGGATAGTTACAGGTGTAGGCTCACCCTCGTAGCTCGGAAGCGGATTTCCGTCTCCCATATATGTATGGATGAAATGTCCTTCTCCGGCAAGCGGATTGTCATAGCCGAAAGTAAATCTCAGACACTGATCCGGATCGCCGTTATTAGATTTAAGAATTGACATCTCATATGTATAGCCGCCTTCAATATGAAGTACGCCTGAAATTCTCGGAGTATAGTTAGGGCCATCCGGCTCAAACTCGCGATTTCTGAGTGATTCTTCAAATGTATCACCCTGCTCCATATTCTCGAATATTGTATCTGTCTGGTCACCGTTTGTAACTATTGTATCAGTACCACGAACTCTTACAGGTGCATAAATGATAAGACTCGGATCCTCAAGCTTTGCAGGATCGAACGCCTCTGTTCTGATTCCTTCGCCTTCTGTTACGAATACTCTGTTTCTGCTGTTCTCTGAACGGCCCATGATGAAGTAAGCAATAGCTGCCTTCTTTCCGTCCGGAGTCTTACCGATCACAATTCCTCTTCCCGGATAAGTAGTTGCTGAAAGTTCTGCTGCAAGATCAAGTCTTTTCATGTTCATCCTCCTATAAAATCATCAATGATATTGAGCTGCCAAAACAGCTCAGTAATATACTTCGCACATTCGTATTCCGCTTCGCTTCATACTCATAATGCAGCCTTGCCAAAGTCAACCCGGCTCAACCAAAATAAAGATAGCCGCCCGGGTTCTAAAACCCAGACGGCCGGTTAATCAATAGATCTGTCATGCTCCCCGTGGTATACTCCACTCAAATCCGTCAGTCACATGACAATATTCAGTTTACAATCTGCCCCACTCAAAGTCAAGTAGGATTATTACTGATTATTTGTTGGATCATACTGCTGAGTCTGATCATATGCCTGCTGTGCATACTGCTGGCTTGCATCATATGCCTGCTGACCATACTGCTGTGCCTGATCTGCTGCCTGCTGGCCATACTGCTGTGCCTGATCATATCCCTGCTGTGCATACTGCTGACCTGCATCGTATGCCTGCTGACCATACTGCTGTGCCTGATCATATCCCTGCTGTGCATACTGCTGAGTCTGATCATATGCCTGCTGACCATACTGCTGTGCCTGATCTACTGCCTGCTGGCCATACTGCTGTGCCTGATCGAATCCCTGCTGACCATACTGCTGTGCCTGATCAAATCCCTGCTGACCTCCGAAGTCTCCGCCAGGACCCGGTGTATAAGGAGCATTAGCCTTCTTGTTTGCAAGCTTCTTAATAATAATGATTACTGCTACTATAACTGCTATAGCTATAAGAGCGATAATAGCCCACTTGATTATAACGCCTACAATTGAAAGGCTGAACTCTACATGAATATTTTCTCCACCTGCCATTGACAGAAGATCCCATGTAAGAGTCTTTCCACCATTAGATGTGCTTGTAGCATTATGATTCTTTGCACCGTTAGGAAGCTTAATAACTATCTGCATATAACCGCCATACTGACTGAAATATGACTTATACTGCTCCATCTCATTGGTATCCTCATCGCCAAGGACCTTCCAATCGATAATATAGTTATCTCCATCCTTTGTTACCTTAAGGCCGTCTTCTTCCATATCAACGGCACCTTCTGTACCCTGCATAGCCTCTGAAATCTTATCAAGATCTACGCCCTTCTTGGTACACTTGAAACCTAAGTAGTTATCTTCATTATATAACTCGCATTCCCAGCCCTGTTCTCTCAGCTCATTCATCTGAGGATCCATCTCTGTAGGATCAACCTCTTCACCTTCCATGCTCATCACAGCATACAGCATGGAAATATCTGCCTTACCATCACTCTTGATGTCCAATGTGGTATCAAATCTCATACAGCCCGAAAGACCGATAATAAAAATAACACATAAGACTGTTAATAAAACTTTTTTCATCTTATCCTCCTGTTTCATATAAATAAATAACACGACGCTATAATAATACTATAATACGTTTAATTGAACAACATCTTTTCGGATGATAGCTAACAACTTTTAAAAATCCTATAGCCACGCTTAAAGTCCCAGTTCTTTCTTAAGCTCTCCCTTCACTTTATCCGTAGTAAAAGCAGCCTCTATCGAATTCTTCAGAATATCTTTCTCTTGTTCATCTGTAAGTCCGAAGCTATCCTTAAGATATTCGAATTCATCAGCCAGAGTTATATTTTCAATGCCCATATCATCCGTATTGACGGTCACCTTAATTCCCTTTTTGAGATAATCCATCAGCGGATAACTGCTCATATCCGAGATTGCCTTGGTAATCCTGTTACTTGTAGGACACATTTCAAGAGGAATCTCCTTCAATCTGATCATTTCAACCACTTCGGGATCTTCAAAAATCCTGACGCCATGTCCTATTCTCGAAGCACCATATTGAATTGCGCTTCTGACACTGTCAGCACTGCCAGCTTCACCTGCATGGATTGTAAAAGGAATTCCCATTTCCGAAGCTTTTCTGAAAAGGCCCTCATAAAGCGATGTCGGATAAACCCCTTCCGCTCCAGCAAGATCGACAGCTACCACTCCACCGTCCTTAACCAGATACCGCTTCGCCACTTTCAGGGTTTCCTCGTTATCGGGTTCATTTCCTTCGCCTCTCATACAGCAAAGTATAAGATTCGACTTCAGTTCCGACCTCTTCATTCCTTCAAGAGCTGCAAGAACCACTTCCTCCTGTGTCAGTCCCTTTCTTGTATGCAGCTGCGGAGCAAACCGTATCTCAGCATAGATAACTCCCTGTGACTTGATATTCTCAGCCACAAGTCTTACCGCTTCACTGATACCCTTCCTTGTCTGCATAAGTGTGAGAGGAAGTCCGAAACAATCAAGGAAATCATTCAGACTGTTACAATCTTCAGGTACGGTAAGTACTTTCTCCAGTTCTTCATCTGTAGTCCCCGGCAGAACTATTTTCTGAAGTTCCGCAAGCTTCTTTGCAATATCAACTGTTATTGCTCCATCCAGATGCAGATGCAGTTCAATAAACTTTCCCATCTTATAATCCCCTCTCACAAGTAACCATATTAATTCTTATTTCTATTTCCTACCTTAGTAATTATTATGGATAAAACTATCGCAGCAATAATAGCCGCGCCAAGCTCTTCCAGATAAATCATGCCCCATACCTTATCCCCGATAATCTGATTTTCCATATCAAACTCTGTCGGGTGAAAAAACAGGTTTTCATATCTGTAAGTAACTACATTATACTCTTCATCGATTTTCTCATCAGGCTTATGATTTGTAACATTTATAAGTTCTATCTCATAGAATTTATCCTGCTTCACGATGGTAAAGTTTTCCTCATCAGGATAACGGACCTTATGATCTTTTACCAATTCAACTATTCTATCATTCAAATTATTATGATAATCAACATAAAAGACAACATTTTCATCAGGTAAAAGACTGACTACACTCGACTCATAACGAAATGAATAATCCTCGTCAAACAATTCAATTTCCGAATCATCCGGCTTCTTGCCACCGTCATCCGTAAATACATCCGTAGTATTCGTTACATTTATTTTTTTCTTTGAATCGGTGAATGATAACGGAACAAATTTCATATCATATGCAGCCAGACCTTCTATACGAAAACCCACATTATCCATATATCCATCGGGTGACTTTATTTTTTCAATATTTTCTGCGATACTTTCATCTGCACATTCATAAAATGCAACTGCCCTGCCATCTCCATCAGCCCTGACAAAGAATAATGCTCCTCCTCCGTTACGTTTTCCGAGCCTGTTCATATCCTTATCAAAATATAACCACTGATCGGCAGTGATCAAATCACCTTTCCAGCGCAGTACTGAATTGTTTATTCCTCCCGGATATGTGAGCAGGCGCAGCTCCATCTGACTCTTTAATTCATTCTCATTAAGTGTTTTTCCAAAAAGTTTATTTGCAGGTTCTCTATATTGCTGTTTTGTTTTATCAAAATACAGATTTTTAGTTCTTACAAAAACCTTATTACATCTGTCAACAAAATAACTGCTGAATTCTTTTTCGATTTCCTTCGATTCCGATTTCAACTGAACTACAACAATAACAGTAAATATCATAAGTACTGCGACAAGAGTTATGGGAAAAACCACATACCATTTAAATCTTTTCTTTTTGAAATTCATGTTTTTTAACCTCCAAAATCGAGACATCAATCCCTGTGATATCTATCGACCTTATTTTGTCCGGACATCTCCCCGACGATATCTGTGGACCTTATTTTACAGACATCTCCCCGACGATATCTGCAAAACTATATTTATACATATACTGTTCCGTCAACGTACCTCATTTCGAGACAGTAATGCAACCGTCTCGCAATGACCTGAATGAGAAAACATATCGCATACGGTATATTTTTTGAGCTTATAACCGCCTGACTCGGATAGTATTTTTATATCTCGCGCAAGTGTTGCAGGATCACAAGATACATATACTATTCTCTCAGGATTCATTTTGATAAGTGTATCCAGAAGTTTTCCGTCACATCCTTTTCTTGGCGGATCAACGACAACTACATCTGCATGACTTCCGTCTCCACCCGATGAGTAAATTTCCGTTACAACATCCTCCGCTTTTCCGACAAAAAACTCTGTATTCTTAATTCTGTTCAGCTCAGCATTTCCCCTTGCATCTTCAATAGCCTGAGGAACGATCTCGACTCCGTAAACCTTCTTTGCCTGTTCCGACAGAAACAGACTGATAGTTCCTATTCCGCAGTACATATCCCATACCGTTTCCTGTCCTGTAAGATCAGCATATTCCAATGCTCTTCGGTACAACCTTCCGGTCTGATACGGGTTCACCTGGAAGAAGCTTTCAACCGAAATTCTGAATCTGACATTTCCTATATAATCATAAATGTAATCTCTTCCGAAAACCCTCTTTGATTCAAAACCTATAATTCTATTGGTCTTTTCCTTGTTGATATTAATCATGACCGAAGTAAGACATAGATTATCACTTCCATAGCCTCTCACTGCTTCTTCAAGCATCTTGACAAGAAGCTCCCTGTCAGGTATATCATCACCGTTTATTACAAGAGCCACCATAAGCTCCCCTGTTGTGAAGCCTGTCCTTGTAATAAGATGTCTGAGAAGTCCTGTTCCCGACTCCTCATCATAGATGCTTACACCTGTTTCATTTATATATTCTTTTACAGCTTCTATAATATATCTGTTAACTCCGTGACCGGTCATACAGTCTGCAACAGGAATAACGCAGTGGGTTCTTTGTGCATAGAATCCCAGAACCGGCCTGCCTTCCTTATCTCTGCCGATTGGGAACTGCATCTTATTTCTAAATCTAAAGGGATTATCTTCCATTCCGAGAATCTCTTCGCAAAGATCAGATGCATTTTCTATTCCGCCTATCCTCCTGAGACAGTTCTCAACTTTATTTCTTTTAAGCCTAAGCTGTGCACCGTAATTAACATGCTGAAGAGTACATCCTCCGCACTGTCTTGCAACTTCGCAAGGCGGTTCAACCCTGTCCTTCGACGGTCTGATAAGGCTCATCAGTTTTCCGTATGCATATCTTTTCATTACCTTGATGATCTTAATCTCTGCCACATCTCCCGGAGCTGTATCCTTAACAAAAACAGCCATCCCGTCAACATGGCCTATTCCCGAACCATCCTCCGACATATCCTCTATTTCTATTTCATAAATATCATTCTTCTGCATAATCTGTTCACTTTCAAATTATAGTTAAATATCCCAATACGCATACTTTGAATATTATACTACACATTATGTCCTACGTGTAGGCATAAAATCCCGGTAAAGCAAAAGGCCGATCACTTTTCAGTAATCGGCCTCTCGCTTTAGTTGATCATCTCTGATCGGTCACATCTTAACCATCAATACGTTCGTGAATATAACCCTTAACCTCTTCCTTCTCCATACCCAGACTAATGGCAAGCTCGCCGTACAGGCTATCTTCTGCAATATGGAAATACTTGGAATCGGATGATGTAACCTTTTTGCCCTCTGCTATACGGGCGTTCATTCTTTCATAAATTGTTTTGATTATACCTACGAGCACTTCGGGATCGCATGAAAGAATCGCTTCTTTATACTCCAATTCTCTACGTTTTTCTTCCTTGATGGTAAGTCCATCAATATCCTTAATGCTATCAACGAAGTTTTCGGCTTCGTCTTTTGTCATTACAGGCCTGATAACAACTCTAGTATTATCGACCGGTGTATAAAGCGAACTATCTCTGATGTAGCAAGGTGTCATGGTATAAAAAAGCTTATCCTTAGATACTCCCGGAAGATCCATAGGTCCAATCTCAGTAACCTTGCAAACACCGTTACTGCCGTACACTACGTAATCTCCTACCGAAAACATTTCTCACACTCCTTACTCGTTCATCCTCATATCAAAAAGCCTGCCAACTATAATAATACCATTTTATCGGTTTTAAAGTAAGGACAAAAATTATTTTCGTAAAAAGCTCACAGATAATACTTAAATTTTTTGTACAATTTGTGAACGCTTTGTATATAAGGGATTTACATAACTCTTACAGCTTAAGAATTCCCAAAGAAACAAGAAGCAGGAACAGAAGAAGTACAGGTGCAACCAGCTTAACCATGACCTTATAAAGCCTCTTTCTTCCCATCTTATATCCGCCCTTTTCAGCCTCGTCGATAATGAACTGCGGCTTCAGGATCCATCCAATAAGAATACATGTTCCGATGGCAACTATAGGCATCATAACATTATTACTCAGATAATCCATGATATCGAGCACCTGTGCCTCAGCTCCGTTCGGAAGAACAACATTGAAGAAGAAAATGTTCTTGTTATAACCGAAGCATACAATAACTCCGATAGCAAGTGCAACCACCGATTCTATAATAGTCGCTGCCGCTCTGGACATTTTAAACTTATCTATAAAGCTTGATACTATCGCTTCGAGAATTGAAATACAGCTTGTAAGAGCTGCAAAGAATACCATCGCAAAGAAAAGTGTTCCGATCACATTTCCGACAGGTCCCATAGCTACGAATATCTTAGGAAGAGATACGAACATGAGTGATGGTCCGGCGCTCATTCCTTCAGGTCCCATAAATACTATAACCGCAGGAATGATCATCACGCCTGCAAGAACAGCAACCATTGTATCAAAGAACTCAATCTGATTTATTGACTTTACAAGATTAGCGTCATCCTTAACATATGATCCGTATGCAACCATGATACCCATTGCTACACTGAGACTGTAAAAAAGCTGACCCATTGCATCCATGACCGTTATGAAAAACGATTTTACGGATAATCCTTCCAAATTCGGAATAAGAAATACCTTAAGTCCGTCAATACCGCTTCTCTCTACTCCATCAGGGGCTGTTCCCTTAAGTGTAAGTGCAAAGATTGCAATACCTATTACCAGTACAAAAAGAACCGGCATGAGTATCTTCGAGAATTTCTCAATACCACCGTTAACACCCATGAAAATGATTATCGCAGTAGCAAGCATGAAGATTGCCATATATACTATTGACTCATATTCTCCGAAGAAGCCTCCCGAGTATCCGTCAACCAGAGTTCCTCCGGAGATATATCCGAAGAAATATCCGTCTGATGCAGCATCAACTCCATGACCTGTGATAAATGCAACGAAATACTTAAGTACCCATCCACCGATGGCCGCATAATACGGAAGTATGATGAATGGTACAATGCAGGCAAGTACACCGAGAAAACTCCATTTCTTGTTAAGTTCCTTATATGCCGTAAGCGGACTCTGTTTAGTCTTTCTACCGATAGACACCTCCGAAGTCAGAAGTGTATATCCGAATGTGAGTGCAAGAACAAGATATACAACGAGGAATAATCCTCCTCCATCCTTTGCTGCAAGATACGGGAATCTCCATATATTGCCAAGACCTACCGCACTTCCTGCCGCTGCCAGAACAAATCCGATTGAACCCGCAAAGGAATTTCTCTTCTTCTCTTCCATGAAACTATACTCCCTTTTGTGTTTATATTTTATTTCTTAATCAAATAGTATTATTCATGCCGTATAGTACGAATCCTGCTAAAAAACTGTCACTTTGAACAGCACCATCAATGCAATTACTGCGCGACATTTTCATTAACAACTTCCAAACTTGCATCCGCTAGCTGGCAATAAGTATACACATCGTCCTCGTTATCCTTATATATTTCAAAGACTCCCGTAACTACAATCTCTGAACCGTCTGTCGGGAATTCATCAAGCTCATGACTTCCGTCATCCCAAGTAAACTCAAGTCCCTGCTGACAGCATGCCGCAGCATCGGAAATGAAACAATAATGATACCATTTGTCTGTTACATCATAATAGCCGTTCGTATATACGCCTTCTATCTTGATTTTCTTTCCCACATAATTATCCGGATGAGCCATCATATCATAAACCGTGGCATATATCATATTACTGCCCATTACAGAAAGATCGATATCAACATTCGGATCAGGTTCACCTTTATATTCCTCATTTGAATCATCTATAGGAGCTGTTGTATTATCCGCACTTACCGGCTGCTCCGTAACATCCTGCTGAGTCGTCTGCTGTTCGGTGGTTGCCTGCTTAACTACCTGTTCCTGAGTTGCAGCCGCCTGTTCAGCATTCGGATTATCATCCACTATAGCTTTCCCGTTTTCAATCTGAATCTGACTTTGTATTGCCGCATCTACAGCATTTGTACTCTCCTGTCGGCTGCTCGCTCTATCCAAATTACCACATGCGGTCATAAGGCAAAGCATGCCTGCCGAAATTAAAGCAAATGTCTTTTTTTTCAATTAGGTCACCCCCTGATTTTACCTATTACTACACATACAAGGAAAACCGCCATATCAACCACTACGATTGTAGAGCCTACTGATGTAGATGTATAAATCGAAATGATCATTCCGAAAAATGAAGTAAGAACCGACGATATAGCCGAGAAAACAACTACTCCTTTGAAAGTTTTCATTATCCTCATGGCCGAAAGGGTCGGAAGAATTACCAGCGCCGAAATAAGCAGTGAACCTACCAGATTCATTCCAAGTACAATAATCAATGCAATAACAACTGCTATAAGTGTATTGTATCTGTCAGCCTTCATACCCGAAGCTCTGACAAAGTTTTCATCAAAAGTAACCGCAAAAAGCCTGTTATACATAAGTATATATATAATGATTACGATAACAGACAATATGAAGCTGATCAGTACATCCGTACCCGAAAGCGTAAGTATAGACATTGCTCCGAAGAGTGTACTGCATACATCGCCCGATACGTTGGCGGATGCCGAAAAAACATTCATTAAAATGTATCCTATGGCAAGGGAACTTACCGACAACATCGCTATTGCCGCATCTCCCTTAAGAGACGCCTTCTGTCCCGATCTGAGAAGAAGTATCGCCGTAATTACCGTTACCGGCAGAACAAGTATCGTATTGCTTGTAAGCTTCATGATCGTTGCAATCGACATTGCCCCAAAGGCAACATGCGAAAGTCCGTCACCTATAAAGGAATATCTCTTAAGCACCAGAGTTACTCCAAGCAGAGATGAGCACAGTGCTATCATAACGCCAACGATCAGTGCATAACGGACGAACCTGAAACTGAGATAAAACATAAGCTGATCAATCATCTATCATTCCTCCTAAAAATGCACTGCTGTCACTATCAAGATACTCCCGGACTGTTCCGAAGAAATGTTTTTTCCTTCCTATATGAAGAATATGACTTGAATGCTCTATAGCACTTCTTATATCATGCGAGATCATGATTATAGTTATTCCTTCTTTGTTAAGCTTATCAATAAGCTCATACATCTGCATCGTTACTATCGGATCAAGACCGCTCACAGGTTCATCGAGAAGAAGCATCTTCTCTGTAGAACAAAGTGCTCTCGCAAGCATTACTCTCTGCTGTTGACCACCCGAAAGATCACGATAACACTTGTTTGCCAGATCTGTTATCCCCATTCTCTCCATATTCTTTTTAGTTCTTTTCTTATCTTCTGAATTGTAAAAGAATCTTTTTCCGAGATGTGACAGATTTCCGGACATTACAACTTCTGTAACAGATGCAGGAAAATCCTTCTGTATCAGCGTTTGCTGCGGCAGATATCCGATATCCGACGCTTCAAGTCCATCACCGTATTCTAAAGAACCGCCAAGCGGCGGTGTGAGTCTGAGGAGCGTTTTCATAAGTGTACTCTTACCTGCGCCGTTTTCTCCGACGATACACAGATAATCTCCCTTATGCACATGAAACGATACATTTTCAGTAACAATATTCGAACCGTATCCCAATTTAAGGTCGGTAACTTTTATATATTCTTCCTTACCCAATTGTATCGAACCTCCATTCAAAAATAAAAAAGGAGCATAATGACCTCTAAAAATCATTATACTCCTTATGTCAAGTCTACAGCCTGTCTCTATGCCTTTGAAAACAGCATTCCAATGGCCTTTGAAAGCTTAACCCTATTACCTTTATAAAGTGACATCATTTTATAAAGTTTACCGGCAAGTATTGTAAGTACAACCGCAAGTAATACTACAAACAGAACCGCAAGTAATCCGAGTCCCATAGAAATGTTTCCCATCAGAAGTGTTGCCGGCAGAACCATCGCTGCTACCGGTGGAATAAACATCATCCAAAGCGGCATAACTCCGCCTTCTGCACCAAGTCCGCAGAAAAGAACCACATAGAAGCTGGCAAGAAGAACCACAATGAAAACAGAGTTATTCGTAGCCGCTTCTTCTCTGTTGTTAGAAATTGCGCCTGCAAGACACGAAAGTGATGCATAGAGAAGAACACCAAATAATATGGTAAGAATCGCAAGAACTATATTCAGTGGAGTAAAAATACCCATTTCCGGCATTGATTTAATAAAGCTGATAATTCCGAGATTTCCACCCTTTGCTTCAACAATCTTGCATCCTACAATGAATCCGACAACAAGAGAAATAACCCATGTAAAAAGCTGGAGAAAACCTGCTGCCAGAATTCCGAGCATTTTACCGAATACAAGTGCCTGCGGCTTAACTGATACCAGCATCGTATCCATAAGCTTGGATTCTTTTTCCATAACTACATTCTGTGCAATGCTGTTTCCATACATCAGAATTACCATATACATAACGAACATAGTTACATAAACTACAATATAATTAACCGTAGATTTAATTGAATTTGCAGCAACAGCTTCAGCCTCTTCCTTATTTTCCAGGAGGCTTTCACCCTTCATATATCCCGATGCATTATATACATCATTCTCGACCGACATTGACATCTGTCCCAGATTATTAAGCGATACACCTGATCCAAGAACTGTAAACATCATCTGATTCTTGTCTATAAACTCATTAAAATTATCCGCATCTCCCTTACTGATAGTACATGATTCAGGAACTATCAATGTTGATTTAATCTCTCCTTCATCTTTATAAATACGAAGAACCAGAATATCCGTACCGCGATTTGCGACTTCCAATGCCTCATCAACAGAATCATAACTTATATACTTAATGTTATCATAATTCTCAATTCCTGCATAATTCAGCAGATTAAAATCAGTATTCGGTGCTTCCTCATTTACAACATATATTGCTGATGCACCTGACGGCTTAATCTTTCCGTCATCCTTCTGCTGAACATTGTTTACAATTAGCATGATCACTATCGGGAGAGCCAGAAGTATGAGCGATACAATTACCATCATACTCTTATACGATTTTGTATCAGCCTGGTTTCTGAAGGTATACTTAAATACTTTATCAAAATTCTTAAACACGTCTGCCACCTCCTAGTTCTTAAGTGCACGAAGTACGTTTATAAGCTTCGGCTTAGTGTTTCCGCTAAGAATAAGTCTTCTGTATGTCTTTGCGCAAAGCAACAGAATTGCAATTACTACAACAATCTGTATTGCAAATGATAACAAGAACATTGGAAGATTAATTCTTCCTGCAAGATAATAAACCGTGCTGGTGTAGAAAGAAAAAGGAGGAATCAATGTTGCAAGCGTATTTACAATCGATATATCCATTGACGCAGCCATTACCGCTCCCATATATCCGAACATTACCAATCCCATAACTGTACCGGTTGCACTCTGTACATCTTCTGTTTTTGTACATGCACTTCCCATCATTCCGCTGAAACCACCAAAAGCGATATATGCTATCAGAATAGATATAAAGATAAGCAGAGTTCCGCCAACTCCGAATCTGAGCAGTGCTCCGAAATCCGTGCTGCCGAGTCCGGAAGACATATCTACACCGAAATAATTCTTTATTATGAACGATGAAACCTTAGATGAACCGAATCCGAGTACCAGGATTGTAATGATGTAAATAAGCATTCCACATATTTTTCCAAGAAGCAGTGCCATCGGCCTTACGCTTACGAGAAGGCTCTCAACAAGCTTCGAAGTCTTTTCTTCTGTTACAGAAGAAATAATATATGAAGATGACATTGTCGATACAATCATAATAAGTATGCAGTATATCATCGATAATCCCATAAGCTTTCCTCTTGAAAGCTCATTTGAAACTGTTTCTCTATAATCTGCTTCACTCATTACACTGTTCGTATAGACACCATTTTTAAGAAGATTAACCTCTTCTTCGCTCACACTGGATTTTTCTATCTTTATCTCTTCAACTCTTTCACTGATATAATCTGATACTACGTCCAGTTCTTCTACAGGAACATCTGATTCATTGCCCTGGATCACGCTCACATTATAGCCGGTCTGTTCAATTGATATTACTGTTACAATTTCATCCTTAGCTAAAGAGTTAAGCTTCTCGGAAAAATCAAAATCGATCTGAGCAGCACTGATAACAGTAGTATTAACATTTTCATATCCCAGATCATTAAGCTTCAGATCATCCACATTGAGCGAAAGTGCAGTAGCATCAATTACGGTCATATTTGCTGCAACAGGCTCATCAATCTTCTTTTTTGACATAGCCTCGGCACCGTTTTGACCGGTTCTGCTTGAGAAGTACTGAATCGGTCCCATAAGTGCCATCATGATCACAAACATTATGAGGCTGACTACATAAGCTCTGTTCTTAAATGTCTGAGCAAGCGTAAACTTAAAGACCTTATCAAAGCCTTTAAGGCTATAAATATTTTCCTTGTCTTTTTTTGCATTACTCTTCATGAGCTTCTTCACCTACCTCTCTTACAAAGATCTCATGAAGTGAAAGCTCAGAAAGATCGAATCTTACTATATTGATGTCTGCATTAATGAGATCCTTGAGGAGCGCATTTGCCTGAGCATCTCCTGTTACTCTGAGCTTATATTCATTTTCCTTCTCTGAAAGAATCTCGATGTTATTCTTTTTGATATACTCCGTAACATCCTGCTCAACCTTAAGTGTAAGGTTTACACGGCCATATGACTTCTTGATATCATTAAGATTTCCCTTAACTACAGCCTTGGATCTATGCATGATTGTTATATCGGTACAGAACTCTTCAACAACCTCCATCTGATGGCTGGACATAATTATGTACTTTCCTGCTGCAATCTGCTCTCTGACAACCTCCTTCAGGATGTCTGCATTTACAGGATCAAGACCCGAGAAAGGCTCATCAAGAACAAGAAGTTCAGGATCTGAAAGCATCGCTATAAGGAACTGAATCTTCTGCTGATTACCCTTTGAAAGCTGATCAGGGCTCTTTGGCTTAAGCTTCTTCTTGCGAACAACCTTAGCAGGAGCCTCCTCAACTTCCGGCTCGCCTGCAGCAGCACGTCTCTTCTTTTCAAGTTCTTCCTGCTCCTTAGCAAACTTCTCAGGGAAGAGATATTCATTTACCTTAAGTCTGTCTGACCAATACTCAATTCTTTCATCTATAAGCTTCCTCGGAACTCCTCTGAGTTCTCCGAAATATCTGATCTGATCTATAAGTGAATACTTTGGATAAAGTCCTCTTTCCTCTGCAAGATATCCTATATTACAATTATCGAAGGTAAGCGGTTCGCCGTTCCAAAGAGCCTCTCCACCATCCTTATCAAGCATTCCAAGGATCATTCTGATTGAAGTCGACTTGCCTGCACCATTAGTTCCGAGCATTGCATATACGCCCGGCTTCGGCATTTCAAAACCGATATGATCTACAACCACTTTCTCTCCGTACTTTTTAAATAAATCTTTGACAACCAGTCCCATTTCTTACCTCCATTAAACCTTACTTGGGATATCCCACATACTTTATATCTTACGAATGTATACAACATCTGAAGAAATATTTTAAAAAATATGTTGTAAAATGTATTTAATCTGTCGTAAACGACAAATAGTATTTTCACATTTGAATAAAACAAATATTCATCATTCAAAGTTACACTCTTAGTTAAATTTTCTGTATCAAGACAGTTATTCTTTCATATCACAGATGCGGTTCTTCTGTATCAAGATAGTTATTCTTCTTCCCAGAACAGTTCATCTGCTTGCAGACATCTATTCTTCTTCCCAGAACAGTTCATCCAAACTCTTTCCCAAGACCTTGCATATATTGATGCAAAGCTTGATAGTCGGATTATAATCACCTTTCTCAATTGAATTTATAGTCTGTCTCGAAACACCAACGGCTTTTGCCAACTGATCCTGCGACATATCCAGACCGGCCCGGGCAGCTTTAAGCTTCAGATTCTTCATCTTCCTCGTCCTCCTTTCTGTCAATCGCATTCTTTATTACCAGCTCTATAAGTACTATTATGAGGAGAATTCCGAGATATACATTTACCAGATTAAAATTCAGAGAACCATCCCTGATGAGCCCCTTTGAATGGATTGATGAAAAACCTACTAACATATTAAACAGTCCTGCAACTATCGCAAAGATAACCCATTTTTTATAATTTAAATTAAGCTCTATATATGCATTGTTCCATATACAATATGAAACATGTACCGGTATTCCGATTGCCATCGGAATAAAATAGACCAGATCCCCCAAAAGCTTTTTGGTCTCATCATTGATCAACACCGGCATAAAGCACATCACGATAAGTATTATGTAAAAAGCCAACATATAACCGCGTCCTCTTATCGCCATCTGTCTTTCATCATACTTTGGCTTCATTGAGGAATCTCCGTGAAAGCTCTTAGACAAAGCAATAATGAGAACTAAACATATCACCACCATGATTGCGACTGCCATTATCAAATTTCCATTCATGACTATACCTCCAAAAACACAAACTAATTTTTATAATCACTTGATGTTAAAACATGGCTGTTTACATCAGCCTTAAGTTTTGGCCGTTTACATCAGCCTTTAGTCTTGGCCGTTTACATCAATCTTAGATCATAAAACAACACATCTGATGTTGAGATAATACATCTTTGCAAACATTTTGTCAAGTATGTTTTACATTTATTTTATTCTTTTTTACATTTTTCTTGTTCTATTTTACATTTTGACTGTAATATTTGTATTTTCATTCTCCGTTTTTGTCTTTTATGTTAGTAAATCACTTCTGCTACATGACTTTCTTATTTCTTATTTCTTACTTTACTAACAATTCTTCACTTTTCCCTTTTCTGTTAGTATATTACTTCTTCCACTCGCCTTTCTTTTTCGGACGGTACTAACAATTCCTCTCGTTTTCCTTTTCTGTTAGTAAATTACTTCTTCCACTTGCCTTTCTTTTTCGGACGGTACTAACAATTCTTCTCGTTTTCCTTTTCTGTTAGTAAATTACTTCTTCAACTTGCCTTTCTTTTTCGGACAGTACTAACAATTCTTCTCGTTTTCCTTTTCTGTTAGTAAATCACTTCTTCAACTTGCCTTTCTTTTTCGGACGGTACTAACAATTCTTCCCGTTTGCCTTTTTTGTTAGTAAATTGCTTCTGCTGCTTGACTTTCTTTTTCTGGCGGTACCAAAAATTCTTCTATAGAGTAAAAAACTGCCAAAAGCCATAAACCAGGCAATTGGCAGTCATCCAACTCAGTTTTTCATTCAACTCAGTTTTTTATTTCAACTCAATTTTATCATTCAACTCAGTTTTATCATTCAACTTAGTTTTGTCATTCAACTTAGCTTTATAATTCAACTTAGTTTTATCATTCAACTTAGCTTTATCATTCAACTCAGCTTTATCAATCATCTCAACTTTATTTTCCGGAAACTGAATTCATTCTATAATCACATTGACGCAACATCATCGTATCGCCGCAAAAACAATATACGCAGAGTAGAGAAGTAACATCAGAACTCCTCCTGATCTTTCAAGCTTCTTCTTTTTGAATACCAAAAGTATTATAAGAATGCTCATAAGGATAAGTACTACCATATCGAAGATCGATGCTCTGTTAACTGCTATCGGGTGAATGGTTGAAGATACTCCGAGTATCAGAAGATTATTGAAAATGTTTGAGCCCACGACATTGCCGATTGCAAGTCCGGTCTCACCCTTTTTAGCAGCAACTATAGACGTAACAAGCTCCGGAAGTGATGTTCCGAGTGCAACAACCGTAAGTCCGATCAGCGTTTCGGTCATTCCGAAAGAACGTGCTATATACTGTGAGCTGTAAACAACTGCCTGTCCGCCTGCAACTATAAGCGCAAGTCCGACAAGGATAAGCATAACGCATTTGCCCGGGGTGATATCATTTATCTCCTCCTCCGGTGTCGGATTTTTCTTTGCATCATATATGAGCAAGAAAATGTAAACTGCGAAAATCACAAGAAATGAAATCGAAAGTGTACGTGTAACCTTTCCGATATCTTCTGACATATCCAGTCCGAGTCTTCCTGCAGAGCTGCTTTCAAACAGTTTACCGCTTATAACTGCTCCGAATCCTGTTGCAAAAAAAGTCAGCACCATCGCACCGATTGAAAAAGGGAAATCTCTCTTAAGAATAATGGCATCTACCGGCACGCTATGAATAACAGCACACACACCCAGCACTACCATAAGATTGAAAATGTTTGAGCCTACGACATTACTAAAAGCTATTTCATTAGAGCCCTTAAGTGCAGCCGTAGTACTAACAGCAAGTTCCGGAGCACTTGTTCCCATAGCAACTATAGTAAGACCGATTATAACCGAAGAAACATGCAGTTTTTTTGCAACAGCAGCGCTTCCGTCAACAAACCAGTCAGCACCCTTTACAAGTCCTACAAATCCGACTATCAATAGCATAAAGTTTAGAAATAGCAGCAAAGTAAATCCCTCCCTGATCATTATCATTTTTATAAATTTCAGTGGGTTACAAATCAAAGTTATCGTCATACAGACACTAATCTTCAATTCATTCCTTTTGTTTCAGAAGCAGTTGTTATAAAAAAAGAGACTTTCACCGCGGTAATTCGCAGTGAAAGTCTCGCAATTTACAATATACTCCGGGGACACAAGTCCCGATCTGACGAAGTTATATAACATCATATACCCAACTTATAAGTCGTAAGGTATTACACCACATATCTGTGGAATGATGCAAGCTACTCCCCTTCAACATGATGAGTATAACAAACATAAAACTATCAGTCAACAATATATATTTGATTTTCAGCAATATATATTTGATTTTCAGCAAAAATGTATGCTGTTTCATTCTGACAAAATCGCAAATATATTCTGACTGGATTATATACTTACTTTCTTACAAGAAGTGAATGACCTGTCATTTCAGCAGGCTGCTCAAGTCCCATAACCTCAAGAAGTGTAGGAACGATATCGCAGAGCTTTCCGCCTTCTGCAAGTGTGTATGCAGGATCATAATTGTAAAGGATAAACGGAACAGGATTTGTTGTATGAGCTGTATGTGGCTCACCTGTTTCAGCATTGATCATCTGCTCACAATTACCGTGATCTGCACAGATGAAGAGAACTCCGTCCATTTCCTTAACTGCTTCAACTGCAGTTCCAACGCAGCTGTCCACTGTCTCAACTGCTGCGATTGCAGCTGAAAGAACTCCTGTATGGCCAACCATGTCAGGGTTAGCAAAGTTGATGATGATCACATCATATTCACCGGATCTGATAGCTGCATTAAGCTTCTCGCTAACTTCAGGAGCACTCATCTCAGGCTGAAGATCATATGTTGCAACAGCAGGTGAGTTAACAAGGATTCTCTCCTCATCCTTGTTTGGCTCTTCAATACCGCCGTTGAAGAAGAATGTTACATGAGCATACTTCTCTGTCTCTGCAAGTCTGAGCTGCTTGAGTCCCTTCTTTGCAAGGTATTCGCCAAATGTATTCGTAATCTCCTGCTTCTTGAATGCTACAAACTTGTTAGGGATTGTCTCATCATAATCCTTGAAACATACATATGTAAGAGGCATATATCCGTTAGCACGCTTAAGGTACTTGATACATTTTGTATCTTCAGCATCACCTTCCTGTGCAGCGATATCTTCATCTGTAAAACAGAATGCCTTTGTAATCTCACGTGCTCTGTCAGGACGGAAGTTGAAGAAGATTACAGAATCTCCTGCCTTTACGAGTGAAAGCGGATTTCCAGCTTCATCTGTGATAACTGTAGGAAGCACGAACTCATCTGTTACTCCGTTATCATAAGAATCCTGCATAGCCTGAACAGGATCTGTAGCCTTAACGCCCTCTCCTGTTACAAGTGAATCATACGCTTTCTGTACACGATCCCAGTTATTATCTCTGTCCATTGCATAATAACGTCCTGAAAGTGAAGCAACCTTACCAACGCCGATTTCCTTTGTCTTATCAACAAGCTCCTGAAGGTAATCCTTACCTGATGCAGGAGGTGTATCTCTTCCGTCAAAGAAAGGATGAATGTAAACATTCTCAAAGCCTTCCTTCTTACAAAGCTCAAGGATAGCATAGAGATGTGTATTGTGGCTGTGAACACCACCATCTGAAAGAAGTCCCCAGAGATGAAGGTCACTGTTCTTTTCCTTACAATTGTTGATTGCACGGAGGAGCTCCTCGTTCTTGAAGAAATCTCCGTCCTCTATATACTTTGTAATAAGAGTAAGATCCTGGTAAATGATTCTTCCGGAACCTATGTTCATATGACCAACTTCTGAGTTACCCATCTGTCCGTCAGGAAGACCCACTGCAAGACCTGATGCATAACCCTTCTGGAAAGGGCATTCTGCCATCAGCTTATCGATATTAGGTGTCTTACCCATGTAAACCGCATTTGCTTCATGATTATCTGAAAGTCCGAATCCATCAAGGACCATCAGTACTACAGGTTTTTTACTCATATCTTTCTCCTCTTCTATAATCGACGCCTAAAGTGACGCATATATATAAGTTAAATTTATTTAACCCGCAACATTGTACTATAAAACATTTTTGTTCTCAACTGTTTTATTAATTTATAATATTTCACTGTTTTATTAATTTATAATATTTAACTGTTTTACTATTTATATAATATTTCATTGTTGACCCGGCAAAGTTATTCTGAGTTTCATGCAATCCGGTTATTTATAGATTTTCTGATACTCAAAGAATCATACCGAGTACCATATAAGCCACAAGAGATACTATCCACGCAACGATGCACTGAAGAAGTACTATCCTGATTGCCCAGAGTCTGCCGAGTTCTCTTTTAACCGATGCTATTGCTGCAACGCAAGGCGTATAAAGAAGACAGAATATAAGGAGTGCTCCGGCTGCAGCTGTACTAATAGCCGTAACAAGCGCATCTGTACTTCCGAAAAGGATAGATAATGTCGAAACTACACTTTCCTTTGCAATAAAACCAGTAATGAGTGCCGTTGCAATTCTCCAGTCGCCGAATCCCATAGGCTTAAAGATTGGCGCAATGATTCCCGCAAGCTTTGCTAAAATGCTGTCTCCCGCATCTGCGGCAAGTCCGAGTCCGGGTGTAAATGATCTGAGGAACCATATAGCAATGGTTGCACAGAAAATAATCGTAAAGGCTTTCATAAGGAAATCCTTTGCCTTCTCCCACAGGAGCTGGAGTACATTTTTCGCACCCGGCATACGGTAATTCGGAAGCTCCATAACGAAAGGAACTGCCTCACCCTTTAAAGCCGTTGCCTTTGATATAAGTGCTACTATGATTCCCGTAAGGATTCCGAGCAGGTAAAGGCCGATCATAACAAGTGCTCCCTTTCCCGGGAAAAATGCAGCTATGAAGAATCCGTATATCGGAAGCTTCGCGGTACAGCTCATAAATGGAATGAGCATTACAGTCAGCTTACGATCTCGCTCCGACGGAAGCGTACGGCTCGCCATAACTCCCGGCACGGAACATCCGAATCCGACAAGCATAGGAACTATACTTCTTCCCGACAGACCGATACGTCTGAGCGGTCTATCCATGACAAATGCAATACGAGCCATATATCCCGTATCTTCAAGCAGTGACAGGAAGAAGAAAAGTATTATGATGATCGGCAGGAAAGAAATAACACTTCCCACTCCGTTAAATATACCATCTATGATAAGTGAATGAATGACATCGTTTACATTTGATGCGGTAAGCAGTGCATCAACTTTGCCGGCGAGAAAATCTATTCCGCTTTCCAGCAGTCCCTGAAGCCACGCTCCGACCACGTTGAAGGTAAGCCAGAAAACGAGTCCGATGATAAGAATAAATGCGGGAATAGCTGTAAACCTTCCTGTCAGAATCTTATCGATTTTTTCACTTCTCTCTCTTTCACGAC
This sequence comes from uncultured Lachnospiraceae bacterium, assembly GCA_946405625.1. GTDB lineage: Bacteria > Bacillota > Clostridia > Lachnospirales > Lachnospiraceae > Eubacterium_Q. Next base: position 33,308 of record CAMJHQ010000011.1, read on the forward strand.
TGACTTCCGGCTTTACGACAGTTTCCTTAACAAGTTTATCTATAAACGAGAAACGCATATCAGCCATAGCGGCCGATCTGTCAAGACCGCGCTCCTCTTCCATCTGAATTATGATATGCTCGATCATTTCTTTCTCATTCTGAGAAAGCTCAAGAATATCTATAACTCTCTGATCGCCCTCTATGATCTTGTTGGCAGCAAATCTTACCGGAATATCCGCTCTCTTCGCATGATCCTCGATAAGATGCATGATTCCGTGAAGGCATCTGTGAACCGCCCCGCCATGATCAGACTCATCACAGAAATCCTTCTTGCCCGGACTCTCCTGATATTTTGCAACATGAAGCGCATGATTTATAAGCTCATCAACGCCCTCGTTTTTTGCAGCGGAAATAGGAACAACCGGAATTCCGAGGAGTTCCTCCATCTCGTTAATTCTGACAGAGCCTCCGTTGCCACGCATTTCATCCATCATATTAAGTGCAAGGACCATCGGAACATCAAGCTCGATAAGCTGCATCGTAAGATAAAGATTTCTCTCTATATTTGTTGCATCGACGATATTAATTATACCCTTCGGCTTCTCACCGATTATATACTGACGCGACACTATCTCTTCATCCGTGTACGGTGATAGTGAATAAATGCCCGGCAGATCAACAACCTCAGTATTTGATTTTCCCTTGATAGAGCCGCTCTTTCTATCGACCGTAACTCCCGGAAAATTACCCACATGCTGATTTGAACCGGTCAGCTGATTGAAGAGCGTTGTCTTACCACTATTCTGATTTCCCGCAAGAGCAAATGTAAGCAACGTTCCCTCCGGAAGTTTCTTCTCGGTTGCCTTCTCATGAAATATACCACCTTCTCCGAGTCCCGGATGATGATGATGGTGATGATGAGAACCACTCTTTTTATCCGACTTCTGTTTCGATGACGAATTTATATCAGATGGATTATCTCTTTTATCCGAAGCATTCTTTCCGGAGGCTTTCTTCTCGGAAGCCTTCTTCCCCGAAGTTTTATTATCCGAGGATTGATTCTCCGACATATTCTTATCGGACTCCCGCGCCCTCAATTTGTCCGTTTCGGAACGAATCACCTCAGATATTCCTTCTTTTCTGATATCTATCTGCTCCGCCTCTGAAAGTCTGAGTGTAAGCTCATAACCGTGAATTCTGAGTTCCATCGGGTCGCCCATCGGAGCAAACTTAATCAGAGTCACTTCCGCTCCCGGAATAACTCCCATATCAAGAAAATGCTGTCTGGTTGCGCCTTCGCCCCCTACAGCTTCAATAACAGCAGACTGCCCTGCCTTCAAGTCTCTAAGTGTCATTTTATGATAAACTCCCATGAATCATTTAAATAAACTACTTGATCGATTTATTTTTTACGGTAAAAACCTGTTCTGCTTTTCATCATACTTCATCCCGATAGAAGCAAGCTTTTCGGTGATTTCTTTCTCATCCAGCCCCAGACTCTTAACCAGCTCTTCGAGCGACGGATAATTATCCCTGAGCTGTGTATTCAGATAGCTCATCAGCATCACAGGATCCTTTGGTATATTCATATCGTCTCCTTATTCACCGTAGGGGACAAGCCCCCACGATGAAATGTTAGTCATATTTAACATAGATAATTTAAATCTATCTTGATATTTTGTCAATTACATTTACTCCACATTCTCCAGTGCCAATTACATTTACTCCACATTCTTCAGTGTCAACTACATTTACTCCACATTCTTCAGTGTCAACTACATTTACTCCACATTCTTCGTCGCAAATATTTACTCCACATTCTTCAGTGCCATGTCCATCGGTATCTTCTTTATCCTTCTGTAATCTAAGAGCATAATGATAAGATATGCCGCAAAAACGAAGACAAACATTTTAACAAAGCCCAAAGGTGAGATGACAAAATCAAACCATCCTTCCATGCTCATTATGTACTCACGGAAGACTGCGGCCATTCCGAAATAACTTGCCACAATTCCGATGCCGCACGAGAGAATGACAACCAGAGTTGTCGATGTCATATAAAGCGAGCTGATCTCCCTGTTTTCATAACCGAGGATTTTTACCATCGATATTGAGTTCTCATTTTTCTCGATGATTATCTTTGTCAGAAGATATATAAGCACTGCAGAAAGGATAACACATACATACTGAAAGTAATTCATATATGACCCGATCGAATGATCAAGCTGTCTTGTCACCTTCAGCATATCATCTTCTGTTATTGTAGTAGCTATATATTCATCATCGATATCGCTTAATGCTTCATCAGACATATATCCCGTAAAGTAGCTGCTGTCCTCATCAAAGATATCTCTGTAATTATCAATCGGCATGAATACCGTAAGACTTCCCGCATAATCATATATTCCGGCTACCGTGAATTCATAATCCTGCTTTTCATATTTCTCATCAAGCTTAAATGTATCACCGATTGAAAGTCTGTATTTATCCGCAAACGTACTCGATATATATACATTGTTTTCTTCGAGATCCGGAAGATTCTTTATATACTTACTGCTGTCCTCAATGCCGTAAACCGCAATTGTTTCTTTATAATTTTTTCCTTGATACTGAAGACTTCTCATTGCTATTTTTTCTGCCGATGGGTCCGCTGTCTCAATAGGATTTCCGTCCTCATCTTCGCAATCAATCAAAATTGTCTGATGCTTTGCAAACATAAAATCTTTAACTTTATCCTGATATTTTTTAAGTGATTCGGGAAATCCGACACACATCGCCATCATAAGCATTACAAATGTTATGCCCACGATAAGCACAAGATAATTCGGTATATTCTGAAGCAGTATCCTTGTGCGGAATCTTGTAAGGAACTTCCACTTTGGAAGTCTCAAAGCCTTCTTTCTCTTTTTCATCTTCAGATCATGTCTGAGGAACTTGAGTGGTGAAAACTTCAACATTCTCGTAATAACAAACAGGTTAATGATAAACATCAGAACGACCGGAACCAACGTTGTCTTTATAAATGCATCCGGTGTCCAGTAGGTCTCGTAAGTCGGAAGGCTATAGGAATTATAATACATGTTGATAACAACCTGCTTAAACACCGTATAGCCGAGCACATTTCCTATGATCGCTCCGATAAGAGTAACCAGTACCGGCATTGTCATATAGTGTCTCAAGAGCTCAGATCTCGTATAGCCCGACGCACGGAGTGTTCCGATGACCGATGCCTCTTTCGTGATCGTATTGCTGATCGTTATCGCAAAGACAAATGCAAGAACCGCCACGATTATATAAAGCATAATTCCCGCAAGTACCTTATCTCTTCCCATATCATTTGTTGCAAAATGTATCGCTTCATTTACATAGTTAGGTAAGAAATTTTCTATATCGATTTCCTTAACCGCAGCCTGTGATATAAGAGCGGCCATTACATTTTCCGAAAGGTCCTTCTCCTCAATATCATCCGCAGGTTTTTCTTTATAAAACCAGGCATAGTTATAATGTATATTCTGATCTATCCTGTCCCATCCCTCTTTTGTAACCATCGCCACATCAAAGTTGATCGCATCGAACATACTGTCCGTCGGTTTCTCATAAAGCGTACTGTAATTAACGAGAGCAATGAGCGCTGTAACCGTATACTCTTTACCGCTGACAGTAATCTTATCTCCGACCTTAACTCCTACATTTGCAGCATGCATTCTGTCGATTGCAATCTCACTGTCGGTCTTTGGCATTTCGCCTTCATGGATGCTGTAAAGATTGATATCGGTTCTATCCATAAATACACGGATCTTTCCGGTTTTCTTTTCTGAATCTCTGTTTCCGACAGATTCCTCCGACGCATCCTTATAGAAATTCTCATATATTTTTATCGGTACAGGCTTGTAGTCCGGATTCTCCAGATCATACTTATCCTTAACCTTGTCATATTCTTCATTGACCTTATCTTCAACCTCTTTATAAGCTTCCTCTTTTGCTTCATCCAGAATGTCCTGATATTCTTTGCTGTCTATGAAACTGTCATAAGCTTCTTTATAAGCCTCATCGTAATATTCATCAATTGTTGCTTCCAGATTCTCATCTACCAGCTCATCTATCATAGCCGTTTTCTCAGAATCCGGAACTTCCATTCCCATTGCTTTATAAGTCTCTATCTCAGCTTCGACATTTTTAGTAACCTCAGCACGGAGATTATCTTCTATTCCCTCTCGTACTGCCTTATCTATCTCATTAGGAAGCTCCTCGGCAACCGCCTTCTCCACTTCCTTATCAGCTTCACTTCTCCCCTTATCCAGGAAGTATTTTCTTATATCAGCCTTCTCTCCGGATTCCAACGCTTTAACAGTCTCTTCATCCAACGCTTCACTAACTTCAAAACAACCGTCTTCAAGATTATACTCAGTTATCTTATTCTCTGCTGAAGTCAGCATACTGTTATTCGCTACAAACATTCCCGATATAAAACCGATCATAACCACCAGAAATACAGCAATAACAAGATACTTGCGCCAATCACCGAGAAGTTCTTTTATTACTCTTTTCCTTAAAGGATTTTTTACCTTTTTCATAATCGTCTCCTTTTTTGCCTACCAATCAAGTTCCTCAGCCGATACCTTGTTCTCATTGATATCGTTTTGTCTTACAACTCCGTCGCGGAGCTTTATGACATGGTCAGCCATATTCTTTATGGCTTCATTATGAGTAACCATTATGATCGTATTTCCGTATTTTTGATTTACATCTTCTATAAGTTTTAGGATTTCCTTGGAAGTGTTATAGTCGAGCGCTCCGGTCGGCTCATCGCAGAGAAGGATGTCCGGATTCTTTACGATTGCTCTGCCGATGGACACTCTCTGCTGCTGTCCACCTGAAAGCTGATTAGGAAGTTTGTGACGATGCTTATAAAGACCGAGTGTTTCAAGCAGCTCATCTATTTCAAGCGGACTTTCGGATAAATATGCACCTACCTCTACATTTTCCTTAACATTCAGATTCGGTATAAGGTTATACATCTGAAATACATATCCAAGATGCTTACGTCTGTACTGAGTGAGTCCCTTCTCTCCCATTTCTTCAAGCTTATCTCCGTTAATGGATATATATCCCGAATCCGGGCTGTCAATTCCTCCGATAATGTTCAGCAGTGTGGATTTACCGGAACCCGATGGTCCGAGCAGTACACAGAACTCACCTTTACTTACTGTAAAATCCATTCCCTTAAGAACTTCCTGCCTGGACTCTCCGCTTCCGAAGCCCTTCTTCAGATCAACGATTTCGAGAAACTTTCTTTCCTGCTGTGTCATAATAATTCTCCCTTCCTATTACAGATAATTAAAATGTAAAATCTCCTTACAAAACAAAAGAGACCTGCTTGCAGACTTATATCCGCTACAGAATATACCTGTAGTGGTCTATAAGTCTGCAAACAAGTCTCACTGATTATTCATAACCCGAATTGTTAACTACGATGCTTTCATCGTAACAATTGCGTTGACGAGTTTATGTACAGACAGCTGTGCATTTTATAAATGTCATAATGCCAGTCACGCATTTACTTGTTTCATAAAGCTCTTCTGCCTGCCGGTTACTCCCCTGAATGCAGATTTATAATAACAAACATGTGAACATATGTCAATATGTGAATATGTATAAAAGTTGATTCATTTATGTTATTTTTTTGTGAGTAATCCTGTTATTTTTTCATTTTATATTATTTCTATCTTTGCTTTTCACCGATTGCCTTATTCATCTTCTCGGCAAGATTCTTATTATACTTCATGAAGCATATCCAGATGATGAGACCGATTACTATTACACTTACAACTGTGATAACGCAAGCCGTGATCCCTCTCTCCACCGGAATCCATCCGACAAAAGATGCAGCTGCAAAATATATAGCAAAGCCGATTCCAAGATGTACCAGAGATGCAAGCGTCGGAGATATCCTGTCCGAATTATAGAGAAGTGTCGGAACTCCAAATCCCAGACCTGTTACCACACAAGCAAGCGCCATCTTGGTAAAGCCATAATCAGTAAGAGTAAAGTTTCCTCCGTCCTTTATATCAAACATAATCCCGATAACTATAAATATAATAAAGCTCATCGCTATACTGATGAATACTCTTTTCATGATTTCTTTAAACATCTTCATGCCATTCCTCCTTTCTACAGCCCAAGATATTTCTTCAGCTGTGGCACAAACTTCCTTGATATATATTCCTTCTCGCCATTCTTCATATGGAGCAGCATAACTCCGTTGAAGGATGGCTCCACGCTTTCGAGATATTTCAGATTGATTGCAGCCGACTTTGAAACCTGCATGAAGTCTTTTCCGAGGATATCCAAAAGCTCATACATTCTCTTTCCGATACGATAAGTATTCTCATCGGTAACTATATAAACCTTCTCGGATTCAACTCTGATAAGTACTATATGCTCCGGATCGATCACAACCATTCTCTCGTCCAGGCTTCCGATGATAACGCCCTTTCCATTTCCGAATTGTGATATTTCCCGCGCCAACTCTGCAATCTCGGGCGTCAGTTCTCCCGCATGTATCACTGCAAATGGTTCTTTTATATTTTCAGAGATATTCATATCAACCCGCATATCTATTCCTCCGGTTTTTGTTCAAAATCTTCTCTGCTTCTTTGTAAATGTATCACAGAACTATGTTAACATATTCAAGTTATGATTTCTATAAAGTGCTCACACGTGTCGGCTTTGAATCCAATCACCTCCTTGCACGTGTCGGCTTTGAAAAGAAGAGCATCCATATTCCGAAGCCAAGCTTGAGCAGGCCATCTGCTGTAAGGAATATTGCTGCCGGCACTGATGATACTGCATATCCACTTACAGCTATCGCTATGCATAATGCTCCGAGTACAGTCATCGAACGTCCATGTACAAAATAGAAGATCAGAAAATGTACTCCAGTTGCAAGGCTTACTCCGAGCCAGATCATTCTCCAGTTCCAGCTTGGAATAAAAGGACCAGCGATAAAAAACATCAGGATAAAGAGTGCTGCAATTCCAAAGTAGATCATCTTTATCTGGAATTGACTTGTGGGACCATCAGAAAGCTTTGCCCTTACCTTACGGTTCACATTTGCAATAAAGAAACTCACATAATATCCCGCAAGAAAGATTATCGGATTAACTATGAAACGTCCTCCGAAAACAAGCGAAACAATTATTACCGCTCCCACCAGTATAAGCCAGAGCCCACATGACCTTTTGTTATTAAACTCCAGCTCCGACACCATTTCCCTGAAAGTCTTCTTTTTCTCAACGCTGCTATATCTTTCCATTATAAAACCCTCCGTTTCGTCTTTGGATGAACCAATAATAACGAAAACGGAGGGTATAATGTTGTAAAAATCGGTAAGTGGCAGATTTCGGACGGTAAGATGCAGCTACTTCAGCCATTACTTCTTCTATCACAAAAGACTTTCAGTCCCAGATTGCTTCTTCATTTGTGGCCTTTTCTCCCCAGTAGGAAGCCCATTTCTCACAGAACAGCCATGTATATGGGATTTTCTTTTCAGTTCTGATTCTCTGAAATAGCGGGATATTTCCCCAGCTAAGTGACGGTATACCGATAACAAACGGATATAGTGGTCCGAGTAGAAGCGCCTGAAATGTGTGGCCGAACTCATGTACGGCAACCTTCTCGCAATATGACCGTCTGCCCTCGTCTCCTTCCGTTTCATACGGCGTAAAGATAAACATTCCCATGGAGATGCCGCTGTTCTTCGGCCATACAATTCTTAAAACACCATGATAGTATCTGTGAGGACAATGCCTGTACTTAAGATAGAGTAAGAATCCCGCAAAAGTCTGAAGATGTCCCCAGGTCCAGTGAATAAATATCCTGAGAGGATACCATCTTTCATTTCTTTCTTTTGATAACACAGCAAGCATAAGCCCTGTCAGATATAAACCGATAAGATAAGCAAGCACATCACGCAGATCACAGCTTCCGCCGAGAATAATACCGATCAGCGAACCCTTCTCAATTCCGAGAATACCCGTAATGTCGATCAACTGCAGAAGTTCCGCCATCCATCCGAACATATAACATATAAACGGAAGAACATATACAGAGAAGATGCTGTCTTTTGCAAACAGGGCCGCCCTTATCAGGAAATATAAAGTAGGTATAACAAATATATCTCCCACATATCCCCGGACAAATCCGGTCGCCCATTTTCCGATTATGATTTCGATTATAAGAAGCACCGAAAATGATATTAAATGCCTAGCTCGCACTTCTCTTCTCCTTTATTCTCTCATGCTATTTGGGAATCGTCACAATGATCATAACCCATCACCTGTGTGATGACAAAATGTATTCTCACGATTTCCGTATCACGTAATTCTCTTTAGTCTTGACAAAGCCTGCCCGCTCAGCAGTTTTCCCGGAAGCTACATTCGCAGCCGCATGTGCCCATACAGGTTTCTTACCTAATTTGATTATCTCTTCGCACATTTTTACAGCAAGTCGTGCAGAGAGTCCTCTTCTTCTGTAATCCGGATCTGTTTCAACTCCGATATCCACTTCATCGGAGCTGACCGCACTTGAAAAAGCAACTGCGGCGATTTTCTCTCCTTCTACCGCAACATATCCGAGACCTTTTTCCAGGAAGGCTTCCTTCGTATCCCACGAAAAAGAAGGAATGATCCTTCCGTGAATACGATCAATATTTTTCTCGGATATACGTTCAATTCCGATTTTCGAATTATCTTCGGCAGTATTTCCGATTGAAGAATCTGTTTTATCTTCCGTATCATCGTCCACAGCACCAAATGCATACTCGAATCTCTTATCGATTATAACATCACTCTTCTTACTGAAGAAGTCTTTTATTGCTTCATCATCCGTAATGATAATGAATCTTCGCTCCCGTTCTTGTGACAGGTACTCCTCATATATTTCTTCCAGAAGGGCCTTCAACGGACTGCCTGAAAAGTAAACAAAACCACAGTAATGCCAAAACATCACGAAATCCTCTTCCGAACTGACAAAGATATCCCCTTCCTGATAACCTTCGGCAATAGACATCGGATATACCTTGTTGGCCGAACATCTTTTCGCATACTCTATGAACCTGCTATATTCCGATTTTTCAATTTTCCTCAAACTCACTGTATTTCTCCTTTATCAAACTTTTGTAATCGCTCGGCCATCTGTGGCGGATTTTTAATCGGTCAAGTGCACCCACGACCGGCTTGTGATTTTCTTATATATCCCGCTCCATATATCCGCAGGTGAACGGGAAGAAATCGAACTTTACGGAACCCGTATGTATAAATCCAAAGCTCTCATACCACTTACGGAGTCTCACATTTTCATCTACGATTCCGATCTTCAGTTTCTTAATGCCCGAAGCCTTAACTCTTTCGAAACAGTCCTTCAAAAGTTTCTGTCCTATCCCTCTATGTCTCTCCTCCGGAAGGACCGCCAGATTGTTCAACTCAACTTCCGTCTCATTAAGTATCGCAAGAGAATAATATCCGACGATCTTATTTCCCTTCAGATATACAAACATTGGCTTATGTTCTTCAGAGAACTGATAATAAAGTCGCCTGTCATCAGTTGCAAATGCAGTAAATCTCGGAGCATTTTCTTCGGTAAAACCAAACTCATCCGTTACCGTTTTAAAAGAAGTTCTGATAACATTCACGCATTCCGGTATTTCCTCAACTAACATATTTCTTATTATTTCATCCATCTCCTCACCTTCTTTAGTCCTTCTTTCTCAGTATCCATATCAGATTGCTCTTATATTTTGCCGCGGAATCCGGATCACTTAAATCTTCCTTATCTCCATTATATCCGCGGTATATATCAAGGACTTCAAAACCACAAAGCTCTGCAAGAAGGAATATCTCCGAACGATATGTCTGTCTCATCAGAAGCGGTCGGATTCTTTCACCGATCACATTTCCTGCTTCATCATATGTTTCAAACTTCCAGCTGCCAAACATCTGCTGTGTATATAGATTATATGATACTGCTGTATATATTTTCTCCTTGTTCCCTTCGCTGTTAATATATTCCAGTCTGAAGGAATAGTCGTCAGGCCCTGTTGCCATCTGCTCCGCCTGCATTGCGGGCCACGGATCAAATGTATTAAGTGTGAGGATTCCGCCCGGCAGGAGCTGCTCTCTTATATTCTTAAGTGCATCTATCTGGAGCTTCTGATCCGGCAGATGCATAAAGCCGCTTCTCGCAATAATGGCAAGTGAGTATTTTCTTCCCGAGTTAAATGTTGTCATATTCGCCGGATAGATATTCAGGTTCAGATTCATTGCTTCAGCCTTTGCTGCCGAGACCTTGCACATTTCTTCAGAAAGATCTGTGCCGTCAACCTCTATCCCTCTTTCCGCAAGATAGAGAAGCACCGCACCTGTTCCGCATGCGATATCAACCACGCCGCCATCGCCATATTTTCGGGCAAGTTCCAGATAAAACTCCCGAAAATTCTCGTGATTATCCTGGTCACCTGCATACATCACTTCCAGGTATCTGTCGTAATTTTCCGCAACATCTTTAAAATCATGTAAGTCCATTTTGTAATCCTCCGTTATATTAATTATACCTTCATTATCCGGGCCCTGGAAAATGAAAAAAGCCACCTATCCGGGATGGATAGATGGCAATGTTAACACTGAAAATATATTATTCCATTCTATTCTTATACACTTCCCGAATACTTACATACAAAAAGAGGACCATTCCCATATGTATGAGTGGTCTTTGATGTAGTGTATGTAGTTTCGGTTACGAATCTACGCATAAGAAGAATCTCCTAAAAAATATTGTGTTTAGACTACTACTATCTCAGGTCTGTGTCAACCCCTGATTTATGTTTTTGCGTGACACATCTTTTTGAAAAACTTTTCAATCAAATTTTAATCTTTGTTTGTCTTCATACATTTCTTTATCGGCACGCTCAAATACATCCGATACAAAGTTGTCACTCTCATACCAGTATTCTGACATTCCTTTTATCCTATGGTCCCACACTGATTTCTATACAATTCGATTCGCCGATCTTATGTTCTTCGGAAACTTCTGTCATTCCGTTTATTCCGACGGATATAACAAACATACCGATTCCCGAATCTATAGCTTTTATTTTAATATCAACTGTATAATGCTCATAATTATTTGTCTTAAAAACAGAAATTTTAAAATTCTGATTATCCGCAGTGAATTCATACTCATATCTTCCGTACATAGCCACATGAGAAAAATCAGTAGAATTCTTACTCAAAACCTTACCGCTTGTTTCTTCCGTCACACTAACATGATTAATTCTAAAATCAGAATCAATCCTTACAGTCATATGAAAAAAGTATAATAACGACAGTCCGAAAACTGCCGCTATTATAAGAATTATGATCCAGAATTTTATAAACTTCTTTGATATCATTTTCATCTCCTCAAACTGTTGTTTTGCCTTCACAACAATTAATGATCAAGCTTTATATAATAATTATCATTGCTGTACTTTTCCTTCCGAGGTGCTACAACGTAAAGCCTGATCTCATCTTCGGATATCCATTCCACATCCCATGCTACCGTTTCTGCAAATCCCGGCTTATCGGTCTGAAATATCATTTCTCCATCATAAAAAACATACGGACTGCTCACATAATCGCATTTAACCGTAACTTCCTTATTTCCTGAAGGCGATGTAAATACCTGCGTCGACTCGTACTCCAGGTCAGAACAAGCCCCGATAAAAGCCGCTGCAAAAACAACCAAAAATACAGATAATACAACAAACTTACTTCTTGTAAATTTACTGCCCTTAGTCTTAGCCTCTGATAATACATCGTTTTCCATACTTTTAACCTCTGATACGTCTTTGTTATTCATATCTCAACTATTCCCCTGTTGAAAATCAATAATAAATATATTCATACTCCTCTGTTATATCATACGTTCCCGCATCTCTTGTCATATCATTGCAGACATTATGCATTTTTGTCAGATAACCGTATTCGTTATATTCCGCTGTATATTCATATCCCCCTAATAACGAATCTCCCGATTTTCTGTGAATCAGATTTCCGGCATCATCATATTCGTAGAAAGATGTCTGTTTTTCCGTGCCGTCATCATTTACTGCATAGATGCCTGTCTCAAGTCCCTTGCTGTTATACTTCGTTCTTGTATGTCCTCTAACGGTTCCATCCGAATCATACGATATTGATTCTTCCAATCCGTAATCATTATACTTATATTCGTACTTTGCCGATAATTCTCCGTTATAGTATAACTCTTCAAGTATCTTCCGTCCTGCAGCGTCATAATGTTCTACCGTAAGATGTTCATACATGCTGTCTCGCATCTCGGTCAGATTCCCCTCAGAATCATATTCATATTCCCAGGTTCTATATACATATCCATCATCTTCATTGATATGCTTCTTACAGATCAGCTGCCCCTTATCATTATACTCATATTCATTATAATCGGTATCCCCATCTACGAAATAATACCTGTCATAAACGAGTAGCCCGTCCTTATATGAATACATCTGCTTTATTGAAGCATCTTTATCATTATCCCCTTCAATTACCTGTATCTTGTTTCCGTCTTCGTCATAAATATATTTTTTAAAATTGGTTTGAATCCCGTCTTCATCTACGGAAATTTGAGTTATGAGATTTCCTCTATCATCATATTCGTAAGATATCGTATGTGTAGCAATATCTCCGCAGTAAAATGTATCCCTCATTATCTTTCCGTCCGGATCATATTCTTCAATGCTATATGTATCTTCGGACGTGATTATCTTCTTCTCCTTAATTGCCGGTGCTGTGACAGTCTTTGCAGCATTTGTCGGACTTACAGTATTTTCAGGATTTGCCGAATTTGCAAGATTTGTCGTATTGGCGAGATTTGCCGTAGTGGCTACATCCTCCGTATTATCCTTCTTCTGTGAACATCCGGCGCAGAAGGAAAGCAGCGCGATCATAAATATATATTTTATTTTTCTCAATTCAGCACCCTCCTTCTCCATTTTTCTTATTATCACTATGATAATATCATACCACATATAATTAAAATGTCAACATCTTTTTTAAGCTGTCTGCTATTTTTTTCTGCATTAGACAGTGGAAACATCCCATACTAAGCTTCATCGGTTTTGTCCAAAAAAATAGACGTATTCCGCTGATTGAAATACGTCTATAAATCACAGTTGATCACATGTACCAAATCATCACATGTTACTTAATCAAACAAATTATAAAATTCATATGTCGTTCAAATCCATATGTAATTTAATTCCTCATCTAATCCTCATCCTTGATCTTCACATACTCATATGCAACGACCGGATACTTTACAAATAACCCGGAATTATCGGTTCTGTACCATCTGATCTCCAATACTCTGATCATCAGATCACATTCACCATTCACTATTTCCTCGGAAATATCTTCCTCCGAATCTATATAACATACACCCTGGAATCCATGGCCTATATAATGATAATCATACTTTGCACCCTTGGAATCCGCATCAGGCTTGTAACCAACAAATTCTTCTACATCCGTAAAATGCTTTTCATGTGGCATAATAGTTCCGCAAAGAAGCAGCAGTACAATGATTGCAATAATGGAAACAACACCTGCAATAAGATTAAGAAGCAGCCTCATCTTAAGGCTCATCTTCTTTGCTTTACCTTTGGTTTGTTTCTTGGAATTATCGCTGTCCTGATCTACCGAAACTCTCTTTTGCTGTCCGTTCGGATTTCTTCTTGCCTCTTCACCTGAACTTCTCTTCGGCTGTCCATTTGAATTTCTTCTTGCCTCTTCACCCGAGCTTCTCCTCGGCTGTCCGTTCGGATTTCTTCTTGTCTCTTCACCCGGATTTTTCCTGGGCTGTCCATCTGACTTCTTTCTGCCGGACGCATCTGAAGAACTCCTCTGAGCCTGTTCTCCCGAGCTTTTCTTTCTTGTCTGTTCACTTGAACTATTCTTGGTTTTATCACCGGTCTGTTTTTTAATCTGATCCCCAGAATGTCCTGATGTATGCTCTTTGTCCTTCATATAAACAACCTACCCTTCACTACCTAGATGTATCTTTTAATGTTTATATAAAGCTTATCCTTTCTGGTAGTACCACCTTCGCTACCAAAGATAAACTTTCCGCTTCCTCTCACTGAAACTATGTCTCCTGCTTTAAGACTCTTTGCGTTTCCGGTCATCTCTCGACCATTGATGAAAACTCTCCCTTCGGAAATGCACCGCACCGCAGTATCTCTCGACATATTATAAACCTTTGCAATAACCGCATCCAGCCTGTTACTGCTGACTATTATACTCTCCTCGACCGTCTTAGGTGAAATTTCTTCGGGGATATCCGTACATTTATCGACTCTGACACTGGTATGCTTTACTCTGGTCATACTCTCGATAATATAATCACTGACCGAATCCGAAACGAAAACATATGCTTCATTATCTCTTACTACTATATCCCCGATCTTTGAACGCTCGAGTCCAAGCCCGATGATAGTTCCCAGAAAATCCCTATGCGTAAGTTTATCCGAAAACTTCTTCTGAAGCGGCCTTATATGGAGAAGTTCAATCGGAAAACTCTCTTCATATCCACAGCTTTCCGCCGAACCGAATCTTACCATACACCTCTCACAGCCCTCTGTACCTCCCGATACAGTCGTTCCCACATAAGAGAAATCCCTTTCAACTTCATAAAAAGAAGAGAGTCCGGACATATCAAGAAAATCGGTAAATACAAATCTGTTTTCACTATACGCTCTTTCAGCGAGTTCTTCAAATCTTTTATTAATCATCTCGCCTGAATTCACTTATCCGTCTCCCTGTTTTTCAGCTTCAAGTATTCATACAAGGTTTATTATATCATAACTCACACATTTATATCCATCTAACAGTAAAAAGTATCGGAAATGCTGACGAGAGCATTTTCCGACACTTTTTTGAGAGAGTCATGTTGAATATATTAGATAAAACTCCTTACTTTTCTTCGGTAGTGGATTCTTCCTTTTGATTTTTTCCTGTTTCAATCCTGACATTTTTTTCTCCATCAGCTGCAGTCTTCGTATCCAGATGGAATTCTACAACGCCTTCGTTATCCTCTGTTCCATTTAAATAAACACTATACACGCCACCTTCATCGTTTTTTTCAATCTTTGCATCACTTGTAAAGGACACTTTATCAGCGCCATCAGGAAATTCAACTTCAATCAGCTGAACCTCGTCCTCATCGTTCGATGTAATGTTAAATACAACTCTATCAGTATCAGAAATCTCAACACCTGTTTCAGTTTCACCGATCGTATTTGAAGCCACTTCTGTCGCTGTTTCTGTCTCTTTCTTTGCTTCTGTTGATGCTTCTGTTTCTATCTCTGCTTCAGTTGCTGCTTCTGTCTCTATCTTTGCCTCTGTTGTTGCTTCTGTTAATTCCTCAGCTGTTGTCGTGGCTGCTGTCCCTGTTCTGTTCGGTGTATTAGAGCATGCTGCTCCTACAGCTCCGACTAATAGTAATGTAATTATCGATGCCATTATCTTTGTTCTTTTCATATCATTATAGTCCTTTCAAAATATTTGATTATAACCGGTTTATTTTTCGATTACTGATTCGTTTCTTTCGCGCAAAATGGTCGAATACATTCAACCTTATAACTGAAGTCTAACACGTTCGACCAAATTTGTCAAATACAAATTCTTATATCATATTCACGACTATAATTTCATATAATATTTTCACGACAATTTTAATACACTTTACAGCAAATTTTTTTATCTACCGTATCATACAGCTTACAATGACATTATCAATTTAAAAGGAGAAAAAGTATTTATATGAATAATGAACAGGAAAAATTACAAATTGAAGCATTTAGACGCGTTGTTAAACGTCTCTATATGTATCTTTACATAGGACTGTTTTTAGCCGGAGCTGCTCTTATCCTTTCTGCCATTATCAGTATTCATCTGGACAATCAGCAATCTGCTGAATACAGAGAAACAACTGCAACATATACCCATTATACACAGGAAGAATATTTCGATCACCTCAAAAACGATTATGTTACGAAATATACAAGTAACTATGAGTTTAAAGTAAATGGTGTAACATATAAAATAAAAGGTGAAACACATGAAGAGCTATCTCGGGAAATAAGATTAAACCCAAGCTTCGATACGACAATTAAAATCAAGTACGATCCTGCAAATCCCAACAACTATCTTCTCGAAAAAAAACATTATGTAGAGATTATTCTCGGTCTTGGCGTATGGATAATTCTCGCATTCGTTATTTGTAAGGGTCACATTACCGATAAAAAGTTACGCGAGCAATGTTAATCCATGATCTTGGATCAAACTCTGAAAAGCCTGATACACCTGCACAGAATAGTTTTATGCCGAGCAGTTTCAGGATCAGCCACAGATTTCCAAGTGCAAATGATAATATCGTATCTAGTAATGAAAGAAGGTAGACTCTATATGCGAAAAGAAATAATCAGAAGAATGATGAAAAGCTTTTATATGATTCTTTACATCACTTTGTTCTTATTTGGACTGGCTATTATCCTGGCAGCTCTGATAAATATGCATCTGGATAATAAAGAAGCTAAAGGGTACATAGAAACAACTGCATCATTTTCCGGTTATTCGAAAGATGAAACTTATGATCTTTCCAATGAAAAATATGTCACAGAATACACCGGTCATTATACATTTGAAGTGAATGGCCAAAAATATAAGACTGAAGCCAAAGAAAAAAGATCGAACTCAGACTCCTTTAAAAAGACAATTAAAGTCAAGTACGATCCTTCAAACCCCAATATAAATATCCCTGAGTATGCATACTATAAGGATATCTTAATCGGTCTCGGCGTCTGGGTAATACTCTTCTTCTTTCTCCGTAACGGATACATTACCGAGAAGAAAGCCATCGAATATTACGCAACGCATCCCAATTAAATATTATTCAAACACAAACTGTATTGCTTCGTTTTCCTCTGCGACATCGTCACAAAGTCTGCGAAACTTCTTCATGTAATCCTTCATTTCATCTGAAGATTGCTCAATGCCTTTAACGACAATAGTCTTCTCTTCAAAGTCTTCAGTCAGAACATCGTAAAGTGCATCCAGATTATTTCCGAAGTAATCCGGTACTTCTATAGCATCTCTTATTCTGGAATACAAATCTTCTTTATCCGATACACCCTCTAGATCCAGAATTATAGCATCTTGATCTGCATCAGTCTGACTGATCAAATCAAGCGAATCCTCCATCACAGAATCCTCTTCCATAGCAGGAGCATCATCCATGTTTTCAGGCAATGTATAGAAACTCTCATCAAAAGGATTATCTCTTTTCATTTCATCATCATTTTTATTCATAGCGCAGTCCTACCTTTCTTCTCCGTAGAGCAGTTCAAAGGTTTCATAATGATCATCTGTATAGTATACTCTTCCGTCATCGGAATATACTATTCTCTTTGCGCCTCTCTTCTTCTTTCCTTTAGTATCTATATCGCATTCATGATAAGTTCCGTACTCGGGAAGAACGCCCTCACGATTACCGAATGTATCGCCTCCGATGGATTTACCCGGAGCATATTCTTCAAGTGAACCTCCGGACCATCCCAGCTTCTTTGCCTCTTTCTTAGTAATAAAGTTTGATGGCAGTTCACCATATTGATGAATATATAAAGCCACATCTTCCTTTGACGTATATTCTCCATCTTTATCAAGAAGAGCTTCTTCGGAAGTCAGTTCGGTTTTTTCTTCTGAAGCTTCTTCTGTAACCTCTTCAGTGGCTTCTTCCGTCTTATTCTCAATAACGGCCTCAGTAGTCACCTCTGTAGTTTTCTCAGCAACCGCCTCGGTCGTCGACTCTGTCTTCTTCTCAGTGACTGCTTCAGTAGTCTTTCCCGAATTTTCCGCTGTTGTCGCTTCGGTTACCGAATCCGACGCAGCTTCAGAAACCGCTTCGGTTGTAACTACATTTATGGTTTCTGTCGAAGCTTCTGTCTTCTTCCCCTTCTTACCACATGCAGCTATTCCGAGAAGCATAACACCTATGAGAAGTATTCCCAGTATTCTTTTCAAAATGTATTTATTATTCATCTCTCTGTTCCTTTGCGGCACCTACTCAGTTTAATCATCTTCAGGAATTATACCTGAACATCATTCTCAGCTCCCTCAGAAGCATCGCTCCATCCTAATTGCTTTCAATATGCCAGAGCTTTGACCTATCATATGGATCCGGAAGTTTAATCCAGCTTGATCTGCTCTCCTCTATATACCATCCGTCAGATTCATATTCCATCCAGCCATTATCTCCGAAATCCGAGGAAATGCCTTCATACCAGTACTGCCATATATTCGGCTCAACGTCGGTATTATACCACAGATAGCAGTCAGATTCCTGATCATAATAGCTTTTATACTCTTCGTTCCATCTAAGCTTCTTTTCAAAATCATCGGACTCAGTCACAATCCTGTAGCTGCTGTCTCCGGTTTTATCAAGAAATATTTCCCTGCCAAATATATCAACATTTGAAGGTCCGGGATCTCCGTTTTCAGATACTCTTACCCGATCATCTACGTATCCTCTATTGGAATTATCTTTTAATGAACGGAAAAAGAAAACTCCACCCCAGAGAACCAATATACCAATGATGATAACAACAAATGCGATCACGCCGGTAAAATCCCCGCCTGATCCCGGTGAATTCCAATCATCGGAATCATTATATGAACGATCCGAATTGAAAAAGAAGCCTTCCGAATCAGAATTATCCGATGAATTCCAGTCATCGGAATTCCTATATGATCGATTCGAGCTTGAAAACAAGCCTCCTGAATCCGAATAACGATCTGATCTCCAGCTTGAGCGATTCGAACTTGAATATGATCTGCTTGAGCTCGAACGCGAAAAAGAACGGCTCGAACCCGAGTGCGTACGACTTGAACTTGAATGTGAACTTGAACTATGACCACGCGGCGGCATATTCTTCACCCCTTTCTGTTATACTATCCGGAAATCCCATTCCTTTCATAAGCTGTATAGCATTTGTTTTTACATTCTTACCTTCCAGAAGCTTATAATCAAACTTCACTTCTCCGTCTTCTATCTGACAGTCGAAATGATATGAATCATACAGATTTTCCATGAACTCCACAAGTTCCATATCATGTGTTGCAGTGATCACAACTGCATTTCTTTCCGAAAGATATTCCAGAACCGAGCGTGATGCTGCGATTCTCTCCTTTGTATTTGTTCCTTTAAGTATCTCATCAATAACAATAAGTGTACGGATTCCCGAATCTGTTGTTTCCAGCATTCTTTTAAGATACTTTATCTCTCGAACATAGTAGCTTTCACCTTCCTGCACATCGTCCCTGAGTGCCATGGAAGTCATTACATACATTTCCGGAAATGCCATACTGTCGGCAGCACATGTATTTATCGTCTCTCCGAGGATAACATTTATTGCAAGCGCCTTCATGAAGGTTGATTTACCCGTGGCATTTGCCCCCGTAAAGAAGCAGTTCTTTTTCATGATAAGATCGTTCTTTACCGGATTATTAAGAAGCGGATGATATACTGCTTTACATTCTATATATCCGTCAGATCTGATCTCAGGCTGACAGCTGTCAAGGCTGTTCCTGAAAGATGCCACCGATATTGCAGCATCAAGCCATCCTATAAATTCATACAGCTTCATCAAATCAGCATTTCGGCTTTTCAATTTGTTTATTACCATGGAACAGCATATAACATCGATCAGTGTCACTCCAAGAATATACGAACCGATAACGCTCATAGGTTCTCCTGAATTCTGCATATTCTTTCTGGCAGTATAGAAGTTGATTACTTCTGTCAGCTTTGACAGTTCCTTAATATTCTTTTTGATTCCCTCTGACTCATATCTCGATGCAAGCTTCTCTGATTTCATCAGAAATTCTCCGAACTGTATAATCCCTCTGATTGAAGCCAGTGCCTCGAGTTCATTTTCATATTTCAGTTTTACAACCGCATACACAATGATATTGATAGTTGCAACCATGACAATAAGCCCACCGAACTGCGGCTTAAATATCGCCAGGATAATAGAAAAAATCAACAGACATAAAAGCAGCGGATAGATAAATGCATGCTTTATCCTGATATCCTGAAATGTATCTAAAGTATCCGGCACATAATAATCAATATACCTTTTTCCTACCCTTATGAGTCCGCGCTCCACATAAATCCTGTCTTCCTCGTTTTCATCAAAAAAGCGTGCCTCTTTGTCAAGTTTATTTCTTTCGTCTACTGTATTTCCGTGAAGTATATGATAAAGCACCTGCTCTCCCGCATAACTTCTGGTATGATTTACTCGGTAGAATACTTCATCCATTTCAAGATCATTCCAGGTTATCGGATCTATGGCTCTCTCCTGCTTATCCTTTACCAGATCATGATAAATGTTTACCTTTTCAATCATATCGCGGGATTCTTTTAAACTTCCGAGTTCTCGCGGATCGACTCCATATTCCTTCTTTATTCTGCTGATACTCTGCTGTCTTTTCATTTAAGTATTACATTTTCCTTTCGCTGATTTTCAAATATTCAAACCCTATTATAACACAAAAGGGAAACTCGTAAAGAGTTCCCCTGTCATTACTCTTCCCGATAATTTCATACCGAACCTTTTATGCACTTAATGTATCATCATCAAGATTTCTGCTGAAGCGTCTGAAGGTTGCAATAAAAAGAATCACTGATAATGCTGCGGCCATATAGTCTGTTACAGGCTGTGCCATAGCAGCCATTCTCGCTGTATTGAATAAATGTGTAAATACATAAAGTGTAGGCAGATACAGAATTCCCTGTCTCGATATGGAGAGGATCAGCGACGGAAGCATAGCACCCGTGGACTGGATCGCATTTATCATAACGAAGAGGATTCCGATAACCGGACCTGCCAGAATGTATGTTCTCGAGAATTCCATACCATATCCGAAGGCATCCGCATTATCCAGAAATGTTGTAACAAGCGGGCCTGCAAAGGTATAACAGACAAATGTCATAATAAGACTCAGGATGAATGCGAAGGCAAGTGAAAACTTCAGCACATCCATATATCTTTTCTTCATCCTTGCTCCGAAGCAGTATCCGAGAAGCGGCTGAACTCCGGAACCCAGACCGATAAGGAGCATTACCGCGATCATGTTAACCTTCATCGCAACACCGAGTCCCGCAACTGCCATGTCACCGTAATCCTTCATGACATTGTTTATGATTATGTTTGAAGTACTCATCAAAATACTGTTAAGAGATGCCGGAACACCTATAGCGAAAACTCCCGATGCTATTCCCTGGCCTGCTCTGTAATCCTTCAGTTTAATTGACAGCATAGTCTTAGGTGACAGCAGATGCACGAGATAAAATGCAGCCGAAACGAGATTTCCGAGCACTGTTGCTATAGCCGCTCCCGCAACGTTCCATCTGAGTCCGAGGATCATGATCGGGTCAAATACGATATTAACCATATTACCGATGATAACACCGGCCATTGCAATCTTAGCATGACCTTCCGCACGGAGTACATTACTGAAGATATTACTCATAATGAGGAACGGAATTCCGAGTGCAACTATTCCGAGATACTGCTTTGTATATCCGATACTTTCAGCACTTGCACCTACTCCCCATGAGATAGGTTCTGCAAGGAGTACGATAGATACAGTTGATACGATACCTACCACAAGTCCTGTCCAGAAACAGAAGCTTGATATCTTCTTTGCCTTATCATAATCTCCCTGTCCGAGACTTCTCGATATGAAGGATGTTCCTCCGATACCGAACAGCATTCCGACTGCCATGAAGATAAGGAATACAGGTGTTGCAAGTGATACCGCAGCGAACATAAGTGCATCCTTTGTCTGACCGATGAAGAAAGCATCCGCCAGATTATATACAAGCACCATTATCATACTGATTATCGAAGGGATAACATTACTGATTACCGCCTTCGGCACAGGTGCATTTCTGAAAATTTCAATATTCTTTTCGTTATTCATTTAACAGACAAATCCTTTTCATTTATTCCCCCATTTATACCTCATTATAATTCCCTTTGAAATATAGCCTTAGTGTATGTTCCTGCCGCTAATCTACCATCCATATGATAATAACATCGGCCAGAAAACTATGATACTCATCATTGCCATATAGCATATCGACTTTGGCATCATCAGCATACCGAGCTTAGGATTTTTCTTTCCGTTTATCGCAACAGGAAGATAAAAAACAAAGCTTAGAATAGTCAGCAATATAAGACTCATATAGAATTCACCGGGCATCATATATGCATTTCTTATAACAGTGCAGAGCCCGAAAACCGTCAAAATTCCGATAAGTGAAAATACACTGTTACGGATTATCGCCCAGGTTCTGCTTCCTTCCTCGGAAAACCATTTATTCATCGGAAGCAGCACAATGATGACTCTTATGATCGTGAGTATTTTGATAGCCGTTTCAAGCACCAGGTTAAATTCGGCTCCGCTATATTCTATTGAATCGCCCATCATAAGCAGCAGATTGTAGAAAAATGTCATCGTTATCGACGACAGGATATTCCCTATCCCAAAGAAAACATTTTTCTTCCACATTTTTCCGCGAAATGCCACAATTATCCTCGGAACAAGATGAAAACCGTCTCCTATAAGAAGCAGCATTCCCATAAAAAAAGCAAAAGAGAATTTCAACCTAAGCTTACTATGTCGCAAGCCTGTCGGAGTGATGCTGTATTTCCAAAAAGCAGTCACTACTATAGCAGCAATAAAGATCAGATATACTATGCAGAATATCCCCTCTGCATATCTCGCAGCTTTGGGTTTAGTGTTTCTCTCATCTTGATCATCATCTGTCAGCGTCTTATCAGTATTTTCCGGATCATCCATTTTTCCCATACTTCAATCCCCTCATACGGTAATAATGCCATCATATGACTCTTAGCGCTAATTATCCACACCTTCACATAGCTCTTAATGCCTCATAAGACCATTAAATACCTTCACATTTCATATGGTAAATTGTGCCCCTGAGAAACCGTGTCTTGTGTCATCTCAGGGGCTAAATTATTTAGACCATCATATATTTATAACATTAATACTTTTCTTATACATTGATCACTGCTGTAAGTCCGAGTTCATCCTTGTTTGCCTCAAGAAGCGGCTTGATGATCTCATTTATATATTCCTCTGTCTGCTGAGGAGCACGGCCTACATAGAGCGAAGGCTCCATCAGGCTTTCAAGCTCTTCAAGTGTTCTTCCGAATGCAGGATCAGCTGCGATTCTCTGAAGGAGATCATTCTCCTTACCCTCACGCTTAACGACTGCACCTGCTTCCATTGAATACTGTCTGATCTTCTCATGAAGCTCCTGACGGTCACCGCCTGCCTTTGTAGCATCCATCATGATATTCTCTGTTGCCATGAAAGGAATCTCTTCCATGAACTTCTTATAGATAACCTTGTCATATACAACAAGTCCGTCAACGATATTGAGATAGAGGTCGAGAATTCCGTCAACTGCAAGGAATGCTTCCGGTACTGAGATTCTCTTGTTTGCCGAATCATCCAGAGTTCTCTCGAACCACTGTGTAGCTGCGGTTATAGCCGGATTAACGGCATCGCAGATAACATAGTTTGCAAGAGATGCGATACGCTCGCTTCTCATAGGATTTCTCTTATATGCCATAGCAGATGAACCGATCTGATTCTTCTCGAAAGGCTCCTCAATCTGCTTCAGGTGCTGAAGAAGTCTGATATCGTTTGAGAACTTATGAGCACTCTGAGCAATTCCTGCGAGTACATTCAGAACTCTTGAATCAACCTTACGTGAATATGTCTGACCTGATACAGGATATACATCATCAAATCCCATCTTCTCAGCAATTATCTTATCAAGCTTCTTAACCTTCTCATGATCTCCGTTGAAGAGCTCAAGGAATGAAGCTTGAGTTCCTGTTGTCCCCTTTGATCCGAGCAGCTTCTGCTGTGAGATCATATATTCAACATCCGAAAGATCCATGTAGAGCTCATTCAGCCAGAGAGTTGCTCTCTTACCTACTGTAGTAGGCTGTGCAGGCTGGAAATGTGTGAATGCTATAGTCGGAAGATCCTTATATTCCATAGCAAACTTTGAAAGCTCGTTGATTACATTTAAAAGCTTCTTTCTTACAAGCTTAAGTCCTTCAGTCATAATGATAACATCTGTGTTATCACCTACATAGCAGCTTGTAGCTCCGAGGTGGATGATACCTGCTGCCTTCGGGCACTGGAAGCCATAAGTATGTACATGAGCCATAACATCATGACGAACCTTTGCCTCTTCGGCCTTTGCCATATCATAATCGATTTCTTCGCTGTGAGCCTTGAGCTCATCGATCATTTCCTGAGTAATTCTAGGCTGTCCGTCCTCACCGAGCAGATTCAGTTCCTTCTCTGCTTCTGCAAGAGCGATCCACAGCTTGCGCCATGTCTTAAACTTCTTGTCCGGTGAAAAGATATACTGCATTTCTTTGCTCGCATATCTTTCTGAAAGCGGGCTTACATACTTATCCTGTGTCATGTTCCTGTTCCTCCATATATACTTATTGTACATTATTAACTATCGGACGGTATATGATCTGCAGGTCATATACCTGTTTGATTTATATAATACCAATATTCATTATAATTTATTTCAGATATTCCTCGATTGCAGTTTTCCAATCTGCGAACTCGTAGCCGAGGCGATCACGGAATGCCTTGTTATCGAGTACTGAATATGCCGGTCTCTCGGCCGGAGTCGGATACATATCTGTAGTGATATGATTAACCTTTGTATTCTTCTTTGCAATCAGGAAGATTGCCTCTGTGAAGTCTGCCCATGAGCACTTTCCTTCACATGTTCCGTGATAGATACCATATTCCTCTGTCGGAACAAGTACCTTGATAGCACGTGCAAGCTCGATTGTGCTTGTCGGTGAACCGATCTGATCGCATACTACAGAAACTTCATCATGCGTTTCTGCAAGGCTGAGCATTGTCTTTACAAAATTCTTTCCGTCACCGTAAAGCCATGCAGTTCTGACAATGAAATACTTGTCTGCATTCTGCATTACGAATTCCTCTCCTGCATACTTGGTTCTGCCGTATGCGCCGAGCGGCTTCGGTGTATCTGTTTCTACATAAGGAACGGTATTGGTTCCGTCAAATACATAATCTGTTGAGACATGTACAAGCTTAATATCCGCTTCCTTGGAAACAATTGCCAGATTCTTTGGGCCGATTGCATTTATACGATATGCTGTATCCTCATCAGACTCTGCTGCATTTACATTTGTATAAGCAGCGCAGTTGATAATTACATCCGGTTTCTCATCGGCTACTATCTTACGAACTGCGTCCAGATCAGTAATATCTATACTTATTGCACCCTCTACTCCAAAATCGGAGTTTATGAGCTGAATCTCTCCTGATGCAATTTCATCCTTATATACCTCATTTATCGCACGACCAAGCTGTCCATTACAACCCGTTACAAGTATCTTCATACGGTTGCTTCCTCCCTCTCTATTTATCATATCTTAATCCGAGTGAATCATAATATTTATCCAACTTCTCTTCCGTCTCATCACTGAAGGCTTCTGTAGAATCCTTCTTGAAAAGAACTATGAGAGTCTGGAAAATAAGCTTGAAGTCCATCCACGGACTGTATTCCTCTATATACATAAGGTCAAGCACCAGCTTATCCCTCGGAGATGTATTATACTTTCCGGCAATCTGGGCATAACCCGTAATTCCGGCCTTAACACGAAGTCTGTACTCAAACTCCGGAAGCTCATTTGTATAATTAAATACATTAGCAAGCATTTCAGGACGAGGTCCTACAACAGACATATCGCCCTTAATAACATTTATGAACTGCGGAATCTCATCAACTCTGAATCTTCTCAGAATCTTTCCGACAGGTGTAATTCTGTCATCGTCAACCACCTGAAGGTAATTATCTACATTTTCCTTCATGGTTCTCAGCTTATAAACCGTAAAGATCTTTCCTCCACGAGTTGCTCTATTCTGCTTAAAGAAAATATCTCCTCCGTCATAAACCTTTACGGCGATTGCGGAAATAAGCAGTATCGGCGAAGTAATGATCAGCGCAAGACTTGCTATAAAAAGATCGATTATTCTCTTGAAGAATCTCTGCTCAGTCTTAAGACCTATAGATGAAAGCTGAAGCAGCGACATATCATCAAGAAGAACATGATTTGAATGAAGCTCAACCACATCAGCCATCATAGGATTGATGTATACATTTTTCATATTCTGATAGCAGTACTCAACTATCTCGGTACGTTCCTTTACAGGAACATCATAGATAAATATCGTATCATACTTAGGAATAACTTCCTTCAGCTTCTCATTCTGATAAGACATATTACAGCAGATTTTATACTGAAGTCTGTACTTCTTGATGCTTCTTGTAATCTCTCTGAGAGACTGCCTTGAAGACGTAACGATAAGAACCCTTTCGGGATCGCATATCTTAAAGTACAGCCAGTTTCCGAAATATGTCATAAATGCAATGATTATAATCTGCAATACAACAATGATCGGAATCAGCCACGGCTGCTCTACTATAAAATGGTCATTCAGTTTTTCGTTTGTGTTCATGATGGAAAGCATCAAAAGACCTACCAGGTCAGTAAAGACCGCGGCAAGCGAAAGTGAAATTATGATAGGTTTACTCTTTCTCTTTCCGATGTCATATCCTCCGTAAATCTTTAAAAACAGGTAACCCGAAATAAAGTAACTGACCATAGTTACCATAGATGTACGGCTGAGTCCCAACAGCTGCCAGTTCTTAATGGCATATATGCGGTAGAACACCCAGAAAACGAGTAAATATACAATTATCTTAAAAAGAAAAACGATAATGCCTTCGCATTGTCGTAATATTTTTTTCATTTAAAATGCCCTCTCAGACAACGCATAGATACTGGAATTATATTAAAAAACAAAATATTTTTCAAGTACGGCTGATTCAGGGCTATTTTACGGCATATCCGGCAGTTACATATGTTACTGTTCACCATCAACCTCACTATATACGCCTCTCATGATCTCGTTGGCGATATGATAATCATAATCTGCGGCACGCCTGATATTCTCTTCGCCGACCTTACGGCTCCATTCAGGATTATCAGCCAGATATGCTATTCCTTCCGCAAATCCGGAAACATCATTCGGACGGTAGCTGAAACCGGTCTCTCCATTTATCGAATAATCATTTATTCCGTTTATGTTGGATGTCAGGATCGGTAGTCCCGCTGCCATCGCCTCAATTCCGGCAAGCCCGAGACCTTCCCTGTTGGAAGGAAATGCAACCGCATCCGCCGCTGCATAAAGATCCGGAGCATCCTCCCTGAATCCGAGAAGTGAAACTCTGTCCTCAAGACCAAGTTCCTCTATCAGCTTTTTCAGATGTTCTTCTTCATTATCCTTGCCCTTTCCCTTACCGGCAATGAAATATTTAATATCAGGTCTGCCCAGCTCATTAACAGCCTTAACAATAACCTCATGGTTCTTTCTTCCCGAAAGCTCACCGACGGAAAGCAGCATAAAGTCTTTATCACTGAGTCCGAGAGTCTCTCTCATCTTCTGTCTGTTACTTCTGTGTTTCTTGAATTCCTCTGTATCGATACCGATTCCCGGAACATATACAACCTTCTTTGCACGGAATTTCTTCAGAACCCTGTTATAATCCTCATGATTTATAAGGATCATGACATCGGTATATCTGCTCAGGAACTTTTCAACCGGATAATACAGAATCCAGTTAATAAGCGGTGCACCTTTAAAGAAATGCAGCCCATGTGCAGTATAAAGAACTCTTGTTCCCGTTTTCCTGCCTGCAAGTCTGCCGATCACCGAGCCGATAGGAGTATGGCAATGTATAAATTCATAATTCTCTTCTCTGATAAGTTTGATGACCTTTTTCAGAGCAACGAAATTATTTATGATATCATACACTTTTCTGGTGGACGGGATCTGAAAACATCGTCCGCCATGATCCTTGGTCCAATGATAGAACTCCCTTACAGCCTCATCAGAGATAGGATTTCCCTTTCGGAAATTTCCGGCAACATGAACCTCATATCCCATTTCTTCAAGGATGAGAATATTATTTCTGTTAAACTGCGCTGACATAGCTGCCGTCGTGGCAAGCATCAGCACCTTTTTCTTCTTCTCCATCATCTTCCTCGTACAGTTAATTTCTTTCCGTCCTTCTTGCCGTCACGAACGCCCTTAAGAACAGCCTTCACCTTTGCCGCCTTATCATCCTCGAAACATATGATAAGGATAAGTGCTTTTACGACTCCCGCTGCATTTCTGAGTCCGAATCTTCCATTATATTTATATTCACAATAAATTCTGTTTCTTGTTATATAATACTTTCTGTCAGCATTATGATTCATGACCTCGGTCTTCTTCACCAGAAGCCTTCTCATCTCAGTCTTTCCGAGCTCGTGCTCCATAACAAGATTATTCTTCTGAATGATCCTGTAATGTTCCTTCCTGAGTCTAATACAGAAATCAAAATCCACGAAATCCATAAAAAGATATTCATCATATCCGCCGACAGCAAACCACGCATCCACACTTACGAGACTTCCCGATGTTATACAGCTTTCCAGAAGCTGAAAGCGCTTCTTCAGCTTATCGCGTCTTTCTCCTTTGTTGGAAATGTACCGTCCCGTATTGATATCTTTTATTCTCGGACATACTATTCCGATATCTTTATATCCGGTTCCTTCATAGAGTTCATCAACCATTTTTCCGGAAACCATTGAATCATCATCAAGGAGCAGCACCCAGTTAAAGTCATCTTCATCGGCCGCAGACATTATCTGGTTAAGCGCCGCTGCTATACCCTTATTGCTGTCATTCTCTATCAGGGCAACGCTTCTTCTTCCGATTTCTTCACACAGATCCTGTATTTCAGATATATTATCTGATGCATTATCAACGATATAGATACGCCCTACTCTGTCTTCCAGCTGTTCAATCTTATCTTTTATCTTTTCCAAATCGGGATTATATGTGACAATCCCTGCTGCAATCTCTGAAATCATTAATACAGCATCCTCCGCTAATAATTCCCAAGAATTATCTTGATCTTAGTTTCTAAATCTCCGAGTCTGACTCCTGACCTCATACGTTTGTCGGTAAGCAGTTTCATGCGTCCTCCCTTCTTATATCCGGCAACCGTCGTCAGAAACTCTTTCGCTTCGGGATTCATTTCCTCATCAAGCAGCTTAAGTGAAGCACGCGCAACACTGCTTTGAACGCCTCTTCTTCCGAACACGAGATCTGCTTCAACACGTACTCTCTGCATTACGCCGTTACCGCCGCTCGTCGCACTCCTGCTGGTCCTTCTATGATAAATGTAAGCATTACCGTCCACAAGCAGTTTTCCGCAGCTGAGCGCCACACTTCCCAAAATAAAATCATGATCGGGAACCGCTCCCTCCGGAAATCTAATACCGGCAAATCTGCTTGAAAGTTCAAGACACTTAGGTGTAAAGCAATAAGTACATCCGGCTATCCTTGCACGCGAATAGAAACCTTCTATACTTACCGGCATATCAGACACATCATGGATACCCGTCTGATTCAGATTTTCATCCGTAACTATATCACTCGAAGCATATAATACGACTTCGTCAGCCGAACCCGATTCTTCGATCATTTCAACTGCTTTGGCAAGCTTTTCCGGCATCCAGTGATCATCCTGATCGGAAAAGGCATAGAAATCCGCAGGCTCCGCATAACTTAAGAGTTTTGTAAAGCTCCTCTTGTAGCCCACATTTTTTCCTCTGCA
Source organism: uncultured Lachnospiraceae bacterium (assembly GCA_946405625.1). GTDB lineage: Bacteria > Bacillota > Clostridia > Lachnospirales > Lachnospiraceae > Eubacterium_Q. The sequence goes on from CAMJHQ010000011.1 coordinate 63,235, forward strand.
GAGTCTGATCCTATCGGGATATTCCCTCATCAATTCTTTAATTATCCTTATTGTTCCGTCCTCGGAACCGTCATCCCTTATGGTAAGTGTTGTAAAAACATTTTCCTGAAGCATGATTGAAACAATCTGCTCACGAAGATATTTCTCGCCATTATAGGTTGACATAAGTACATTTATCTTATACATAATCCATCCTCTTGGATTAATTCTTCAGCGCACTTTTATCCTTTAGCATAATGGATATCGCCTTGCGGATGTTATATACTCTGGTAGTCTTATAGCTTCCGCCGTATTCTCCGTCAAGAGTCCAAGGCACTTCTTCCTTACATTTAATAGCAACCTTGGCCGCCTTTCTGAAGACGATCAGCTCATCATCCAGCTTTTCAGTAAGCAGGCAGTTTACTATCCTCTGAAGCTGAAGTGGATTTTGCGGAGTCCTTATCAGCACTGTCTCAAAGAGTCCGTCTGCAAATTTCATATGTCTGGATACGAAATTCTTAAAGCCGCCAACCGAAAGTGAATTCGTGATCTGTCCGTAAATGAAATCACCTTCAACTATCTCTCCGTCAAACCACGCTCTCATATGATAAGGACGAAGCTTTGCGAGAGCTCCGAGTCCTTCTATTATATATGCGGCATGTCCGAGTGCATTTTTCAGATTCTGTGGAGTCGAATATGTTATATCTGTAAACGCTCCGAACGCAGCTACATAAATGAAGAATTCCTTCTCAAGCTTTCCGACATCTACGTGACAGATAGTTCCGTTTACTATGCTCTCTGCAGCTTCGACCGGATTCATACTGATCTTCAGGCTCTTCGCATAATCATTTGTTGAGCCGCACGGGATATAGCCCATATGGATACGTCTCTTAATCTCTCGCTCAAGGCGCATTATTCCGTTGACTGTATTATCCAGCGTTCCGTCTCCTCCCGCACAAACAAGGAGATCATAATCTGTGGCATGTTCATAAATATAATCCGAGTTGTCTTTCTTGTTCTCGGTAGTCAGATATACCGTAACCTCGTATCCACCTTTCTGGAAAACCTCAAGGATGTTGATCATATCTGACTTGATAACACTTTTACCGGCCTTAGGATTAACTACAAAAAGAAGCTTCTTCATAGACTATTTACCTCTTCTTTCCAGATATCTGTCCAAACCTCTTTTCCTCAGCTTGCACGCAGGACAATCCATACATCCGTCCCCGCGTATTCCGTTATAACAGGTAAGAGTCATCTCCCTTACAATGTCAAACCCTCCCAGCTTGTCCGCCAGTTCCCAGGTTTCTTCTTTATCTATCCACATAAGCGGAGTAATTATATCAAACTCATAATCCATTGCCAGATTAAGGGTAGTATTAAGTGACTTGATGAAAATGTCCCTGCAGTCCGGATATCCCGAAAAATCACTCTGTGACACGCCCGTGATTATATCGGTTGCACCCTGACCTTTTGCAAAAATAGCCGCATAAGTAAGGAACAGCATATTCCTTCCTTCAACATAAGTATTCGGAGTTCCTTCTTCCGGAGCATTCTCATCCACCTTCATATCATCTCTCGTAAGAGCATTCGGTGCGAGTGCATTTAACTCCTTAAGGCTGATCACTGTCCTCTTTACTCCCAGCTTCTCACATATTTCTTTTCCGCATTCAAGCTCAAGCTTATGTCTCTGGCCGTAATCGAAAGAAATCGCAAGAACTTCTTTATACTTTTTCAAAGCCCATAAAAGGCATGTTGTGCTGTCCTGTCCTCCACTGAACACAACAACTGCTTTTTCCTTATTCTTCATAAATCCCCCTTTTGAAAATATACCGTTACGGTAAGTTTTCCCCTATATAAATCTAAATATCATCACGAGATACGCGGAGGTCGATCAGTCTGAGAACCCTGTCCTGCAGATCCTTATCCTCAGCAAATGCACCTCTGAATGTATTTGTAAGCGTAACTGCCGGTGTATTCTTAATACCGCGGGCTGTCATGCAGCTATGCTTTCCGCTTATTATAACTGCAACATCCGGTGACTGAGTTGCTTTCTCCATGATCTCGGCAATATCGGTACCGATTCTTTCCTGAAGCTGAAGTCTTTTTCCGACCATCTCTGCAATTCTCGCAATCTTGCTGAGTCCGATGACTCTCTCACGAGGAATATAAGCTACATTTACCTTCATATCATACATGAGCGCCATATGATGCTCGCAGTAACTGAAAATCTGGATATCCTTTACTAGGACAAGATCGTTATTTGTCGGAGCTTCGAAGGTTTTGTTAAACATATTCGCAATCTCATCGTTAGTATACTGTATTCCTTCGAAAATCTCACTGTACATTCTCGCTATTCTGTCAGGGGTCTCGCGAAGACCTTCTCTGTCCGGATCCTCACCTATTGCCTCGAGAATTCCTCTGATATGCTCTCTTACCTTTTCCTGGTCAACTACCATCTTAATTCAAACCTCCAAACTCAATACTAAATCTATCATATTAATTTATTCTTTGCATCATCTTTAATACTTATCAAAATGGATTACATATTTAAAATGTCCGGCTTATCAGCACATTTTATCATACGCCGCGTTCGTTCGGGTCCCAGATAAATTTATGAAGCTGCAGCTGAAGTTTTACATCATTTATCTTATTCTTCAGCATATAATCCACAATCTCTTTCGGATCTATCCGTCCGAAAACCGCGCTTACATATACAACCGACCTTTCGGTAAGATCATAATCCCGAACGACTTCCTTCATCTTATCAAGATCCGTTTCATCGGAAACAACAAATTTCACGGTATCATGCTTTCCAACTGTCTCAAAGTTCGACATTACCATGCCGCTCTCCATCCCGCTTCCGGGACATTTGTAATCAACCGTGAAGCTGAACCTTTCTTCATCTCTCATGAAAGGTCTGATATCAACGGCTCCGTTAGTCTCAATCTCAATCCTAAGATTCTCATCTGAAAGCAGCCTGTCTATAAGCTTCTCAATGTCAGGCTGGATGAGCGGCTCTCCTCCGGTAAGCGTTACATTTCTGATACCCGATTCCCTGATGAATCCGTAAATGTCTTCTTCCGACATGGATGTGAATGGAACATCCTTGGCAAGAGCCCACAGCGTATCACAGTAATTACACAGGAGATTGCATCCTGCAAATCTTACAAATACTGCCGTCTCACCTGCACGACGTGCTTCACCGTTAATGCTTTTAAATATTTCCGTAACCTTATAATCGCTCATTTACTCAGCATCCTCATCCACTACTCTTCCGTGTAGCTGGCCATATTTTCCGGAGTTTCGAAAACGCTGGCCTTCAGGACTCTATAGCCCTTCTTCTTCATGAAATCAAAGAAATGCTTCGCCAGATTCTCGGCTGTCGGCCTGCCCTTAAATTCACATACTCTGAAACCCTGCTTACCGAATGCCTCGAGTGTCTCCGGAAAGAGGCTGCCCTCTTCATATATAAGCGTATGATCGAGTCTGTCTGTCTCTTCTCTCAGATCATCCTTAAGCTTACCGAAGTCAACGACCATTCCTCTCGACGGCCCTTCCTGCTGAAGCTCTTCGCTTCCTACATCCACGGTAACGGTCCACCTGTGTCCATGGATATTGGCACATTTTCCATCATAATCTTTAAGGAAATGCGCACTGTCAAATTTTGCTCTGGTACTTAAAATATACATATAAATCTCCTTCGCAAAGCATTACCGGACGGGTAATCCGTCAGGTAATAACATAAATCACATTTTAGAAAAAACAAGCCCGGCACAAAGGCCGGGCTGATAACATTTAAATCAAAGGGAAACTTCCCTATGTTACAGTCCCGGTTTTAACAAAGCTGGAGGGTACAAATGAACAGCTGTTATTTAGTTAATGCGATCAGATTCCAAGGAACTGTCTTACGACCTTTTCCATGTCTTCCTTATCACATACAGTATTATGAATTACCTCAGCACTTCTGATCTCTTCAATAGCCTGAGGAACAGGAGTAGCAGAAAGTCTTTCAAGCTCATCTACAAGCTCGAAATCTCCCTTTGAATCATATGCAGGATCAATAGCAGTCATTACGCTTCTTGTAAACTTATAAGGACTTGCTGTTGATGCAATGATCGTAGGCGTTGTATCTCCTGTCTCTGCTCTGTACTTATCAAATACATTTACGGCAACTGCTGTATGTGTATCGATTATATATCCGTCCTCATCATAAACCTTACGGATAGTCTCTGCAACCTCATCCGTTGTTGCATAATTGCCATAGAAGTGGAAGAGGTTCTTCTTCATCTGATCTGTTATAGTATACTTTCCTGTTTCAGAAAGCTGCTTCATGAATTCAGCATTATCCTCTGCACTGTTACCTGCAATTCTGTAAATAAGTCTCTCAAGATTGCTTGAGATAAGAATATCCATAGAAGGTGATGATGTGAGAATGAAATCTCTGTTTCTGTCGTAGGTTCCTGTTGTGAAGAAATCATAGAGAACCTTGTTATCATTTGAAGCACAAATGAAACGGTCAACCGGAACACCCATAAGCGATGCATAGTATGCAGCCAGGATATTTCCGAAGTTACCTGTCGGAACTACGATATTTATCTTATTACCTTCTTCAATCTTACCTGATGCAATAAGTCTTGTATAAGAATATACATAATAAACAATCTGCGGAACAAGACGTCCGATATTGATCGAATTGGCTGATGAGAACTGGAATCCCTTTTCATCAAGTTCTTTTGCAAGCTCAGTGTTATTGAAGATATTCTTCACTCCTGTCTGAGCATCATCGAAATTACCTGTGATTCCGGCAACAAATGTATTCTTGCCCTTCTCGGTAACCATCTGCTTCTCCTGAATCGGACTAACTCCGTTCTTAGGATAGAATACAGCAATCCTTGTTCCCGGAACATCGGCAAAGCCTGCAAGTGCAGCCTTTCCTGTATCGCCTGAAGTAGCTGTCAGGATTACGATCTCGTTCTTAATGTTATTCTTCCTTGCTGCTGTTGTCATAAGGTAAGGAAGGATTGAAAGAGCCATATCCTTGAAAGCTATTGTCTTTCCATGGAACAGCTCTGCTATATATGCATTATGGTGATACTTCACCGGAACTATAAGTTCATTGTCAAACTTTGAGTCATATGCGTTATTGATGCAATATCTGAGCTCCTCATCAGTGAAATCGGTAAGCATAAGCTTCATAACTTCAAATGCCACCTCACGGTAGGTCATCTTTGAAAGTTCCTTCATACTTATATCCAAAGTCGGTATCTCATCCGGCACAAACAGTCCGCCTTCACCGGCAAGTCCCTTCAGGATAGCCTCTGATGCTGTTGCTGTCTCATCTGCATTTCTTGTACTTCTGTATAGAAATCCCATATTCTCAATGCTCCTTTTTATCTGAAAACATAATTCCACTAAACTCTCCGTGATACTATAACACAAGACTGTGAAATTTAAAAGAAAAAAGTGGAGCCGATATCGGCTCCACGAATTATTCCTGATTATTCTTCTTTTTCACCAAGTACTTTGTAAACATCCTTCTCGCGCTTTCCATAATTCGTTGCATCTTCATGAGAATCAAAGTAAATGTCGATATGATTACTTTTAATAGCCGAACCGGTATCTTCTACCGTATATACCTGTCCATCTATCAAAACCTCCGTACCGATAGGCAATACACTCGGATCTGCAGCGATCGTATGATTTGCTACTGCCTTTTTTCCGCTTGCCGTAATTCCGTCTGTTTTACCGCAACAATCCTTACAAGGACAATATGCGGTAATAATAAATGGTCCGAGATATTCAACCTCCAGATTCTTTTGGGCACCTTGAATCGGAACGGAAATAGTATCATTCTTATCATCCAAAGTATCTATTTTTTCCAAATCGGAAACTGTATATTCCTGAAGTCTTTTTTCAGATTTTTCCCTTATGGACTCATCACCTGCTGAAGTGATCGATCTGAGTGCCTCTTTATTTCTTCTGGCTTTCATCTCTTCCGATTCCGAAGCTCCTACAATCTTCTCATCGGCACGTAATCCATCTAATTCAACTTTTGCACGCTGATCTGAATCAAACCTGAGATTCTGTATCTCCTCATAGCTGACCTTATCATATCTTGGTTGAGTGGCCTGTTCCTCATAAAGTGCACTTACAGCCACCATCTGTCCGTATTTTTTATTTGATTTTTCAGCTGTAAATGAAACAATGGCAGCAAAACCAAATACCGCACATGCACCTACAGCTAATATTTTTGTAAATCTCATAGCAATCACTCTGTCGTATATATCTGTTTTCTGACTGTATTCAGTTAAATCTCATCATTCACTGACCATCCATACGTCAAAATATTGACGTCCCCAGTTCAGAGCCTCCTGATGTGTATCAAAATATAAGTCTATATGATTACCCTGAATAGCACCGCCTCGGTCTTCAACCACGTATTCATAACCATTGAAAACAAGCTTGGTTCCAAACGCAAAATTCGGAGGTGCTGCAATTGTATGGTTTGATGTAGCCAGCTTTCCGCAGGCAGTTATACCATCATTCTTATCACAACATAAAACACACGGACAATATCCGGTAATAAGATATTGTCCCAGATACTGCAGATTACCGTTGTCAACAGCAGGAGTCGGTGCCGTAGTCAGCATCGTTGTTCCTGATGGCAGCGGAGATAAAACTACTGAACTTGTACTTGTATCCGGTTGTATCTGACTTATGGTGTTAATCTTATAATCTCGCTGTCTCTGCTCAGCCAGCTCCCTCCTGGTTCTGTCTGTATCAGTAAGCGCCATAAGAGCCGCCTTGTTTCTATCCTGAGGAATAGATTCATCAAGAACCGCTTTCTTTTCATTATCCGGCTGTGCATTCTCAGACTTTGCCAATATACTCGGATCTCCGCCATTTTTCTTTATCTGAACATAATCATAGCTGAGCTTCTCATATCTCACCTGAGTTGCCGGTTCATCATAAAGCACACTTGCAACAACTATTCTACCATATTCAGTTGTTCTGAACTTTTCTGCCGTAACAGATGCTATACAGGCAACGCCTAAAGCAACAGCAACTATGGCAGAAGTAATTTTTGTTCTTTTCATAGGCTTTCGTCCATTTCAAATTTGTTACAAATGTTAAATTTTTATTACATGGTGCATTATAGTCCTGAGTAGATTATAAGTCAAGCAGCGAAAACTTTACACCCCTTGTACCCCTTTATTTACCGATATTTCACAAATGTGAATTTTTTGTGTTCTTTTAACAACTGTTAACATAACGTTTTCATCAGATTAATCCAGTTTTGAGACCAGTTCGAGCAGATTTTCTGTCTTCGTAACTTCGCAAACCTGCCTTCTGAGTCGCGCTGAATTCCGTATTCCTTCTGTATACCAGGCTATATGCTTACGCATTTCCCTGACACCTATATATTCTCCCTTCAGGCTCACCATGAGATTAATATGTCTGATCATCATTTCCTTTACTTCTTCAATATCGGGGCGAGGCGGAATCTCTTCTCCCGACAGGCCGGCTCTTATCTCTCTGAATATCCACGGATTTCCTTTGGCGGCACGTGCTATCATCACACTGTCACATCCGGTTTCATCAATCATTCTCTTTACATCATCTGCTGAATTTATATCGCCGTTCCCGATAACAGGTATCTTTATACTGTCCTTAACCGCTCTGATGATCGACCAATCCGCTTTTCCACTGTAGAACTGGGCTCTTGTTCTCGCATGAACCGTTACCGCAGCCGCACCCGCTTCTTCAACAGCACATGCTACTTCCGGAGCATTTATACTTTCCTCATCGAAACCGGCACGTATTTTGACCGTGACCGGGCAAGGCTCTTTCCCCGCCTCAGCAACTTTCGCTATTTCAGTAACCATTCTGCGTACAATCTCACCCGCAAGTTCCGGATTCTTCATAAGCGCGGAGCCTTCGCCGTTCCCTACAATCTTCGGAACCGGACATCCCATATTTATATCGATAAAATCGAAGTCTCTCTCTGAAGCAATCTTAGCTGCCTGCTCTGCCATGATGTCAGGCTCACTTCCGAACAGCTGGACTCCTATCGGATGTTCCCTCTCATCTGTCATAAGCAGGACCTCTGTCTTTCGATTATTATACATAAGCCCTTTAGCGCTTATCATTTCTGTTGTCATCAGGTCGCATCCCATTTCCTTGCAAAGAAGCCTGAACGGAAGATCCGTTACCCCGGCCATAGGACCAAGTGCAACCTTACCTATAAAATCTATATTTGACATTCTATATTTCCTTTTACGTAAAGCATATCAACTTATCATCAAATATACGGTTCTGAAGCATCACCTCCGCATATCCGAAAAATTAATGGGGATGTCATATGACACCCCCACCTTAAATGCTTCTTATTGTTTATCGTAAATAATTCTGAGTCCGTGAAGAGTCAGCTCAGGATTGTAGATATCTATCGTATCGGTTGCATCGGAGATCAGTTTTCCGAGTCCGCCCGTTGCTACAACCTTGATATCCGGAAGCTCCGCTTCCTGCTTCATCCTTTTTATTATATATTCAGTCTGACCTATATAACCAAAGTAAATACCTGCCTGCATGCTTGAAACGGTATCTCTTCCGAGAACGGTATCGACCTTCTTTATCTCAACCTCCGGAAGCTTTGCAGTTCCGTGCCAGAGTGCATTTGCGGAAAGTCTGATTCCCGGTGAAGTTACGCCTGCGGCAAATGTACCGTCTGCCAGAACCAGATCATGTGTCGTTGCTGTTCCGAAATCCACTACTATTACAGGTCCGCCGTACATTTCATATGCAGCAACCGCATCAACGAGTCTGTCAGCTCCGAGTTCTTTCGGATTCGGGATTGCAAGCCTGATTCCTGTCTTGATTCCCGGTGCGACTATAACCGGATTTACATTAAAGTACTTTATAATGCTGCTTGTCAGCGAATGCATTATGTCCGGAACAACGGATGCGATGATAACGGAATCAATATCCTTTATATTAAATCCGTTAAGCATCAGCCATTCTCCGAAGAATACACCATATTCATCCGAGGTTCTGGATGTTTTGGTTATCATTCTGAAGGTTTTGATCAGCTCTTCGCCATCAAAAAGTCCTATGGTAAAGTTTGTGTTTCCTACATCGATTGCAAAAAGCATTTTTAGTCCTCCGGTTCTCCAAAGAATAATTCATAATACTGCTCAAGCTGTTCAAACAGCTCTCTTTTCTCTATCTGAAGTCTCTTAACCTTAAGTCCGCATCCTATCTCATCGTAGAGCAGGTCATCTTCATTGGACTGGGTAAGGATATCGAGGTTGCCCTCCTTATCATAATAGAGCATGATGACTCCTCCTACCTGCTGGGTGAAGAGGACGCAGGCAACTTTCAGTTCGTCCTGAATGCGCTGCGGAAGGTTGCTGAATTTAGGGTTTAAGTAATACTTCTCCGTGTACCTTGAGGCACTGCAGAGTATTTCATCGTTTTCGTACATATTTATCTCCGATTATTTACTATCTCAACATCTGACGGCACCTGCCATACAGATGCACCTCGGACTCGGCTCTCGCCTCATGCCGTGACGTAGCGGATTCTAAGTCCGTATCATGTTGCACATGCTACGGACTAAGAACCGACGTCACTCTATGGTCCTCATTGCATCGTATGGCATGTGCCTGTTTATTCAATAAATATTTAACTCAGGCTATTCCATGTTCTTCTCTGCATCATATGGCATGTGCCTGTATAATCAATAAATATTTATCTCAGGCTATTCCATGCTCTTCATTGCATCGTATGGCATGTGCCTGTTTAATCAATAAATATTTATCTCAGGCTATTCCATGCTCTTCATTGCATCATATGGCATGTGCCTGTTTATTCATATAGTATCTCAACTCTGCTGAGCGGCGATAACATCCTGCATATCGTACATGCCCGGCTTCTTGCCGGCAAGGAATTTGGAAGCGCTTACGGCTCCTACGCCAAAGATGCTTCTTGAATATGCTATATGTCTGATCTCGATTACTTCGTCCTGACCTGCGAAGATTACGTCATGTGTCCCCGGAATCGAACCTGCTCTTACTGCAGAGATTCCAAGTTCCTTCTTATCACGTGCCGCACGTCTGTCTGAACGGTTGTAGATATATTCGAACTGTCCGTCTGCTGCTTCATTGATCGCATCTGCAAGGGCTATTGCTGTTCCCGATGGTGCATCAAGCTTGTTATGATGATGCTGTTCTACTATCTCAACATCAAATCCTGCCGGTACGAATACCTTTGTAGCTGACTTAAGAAGTCCCAGTATTGTATTTACTCCGAGGCTCATGTTTGCTGACTTAAGGATTGCAATCTTAGCACTTGTCTCTCTTACTTTGTCCAGCTGCTCTGTTGAAAGTCCTGTCGAACAGAGAACTACCGGAAGATTCTTCTTAACTGCATAGTCAAGAAGTCCGTCAACTGCAGATGCAGTTGTAAAATCTATGATAACATCTGCCTCTACATCACATGCATTAATATCTGTAAAAACAGGATATCCTGCGTCATCTCTTCCTACTATATCAACTCCGGCAACAATCTCGGCATCAGCATCTTCTTTAACTATATCGCTGATCACTCTGCCCATTCTGCCGCATGCGCCGTGCATTATAATTCTTGTCATACGTTGTATCTCCTTATTATATCAGATACCTCATTATTCAACCGGATACGGAATATTTCTATATACCGGTTGTGATTCGGCCATCTGTTCAGACTAAAACTCTATACCGTAATCTTTCATTGCCTTCTCGAGTCTTGCTACATTTTCAGGCTCCATCTCTGTAAGAGGAAGTCTTACCTTGCCGTTTGACATTCCGAGAAGCTCTGTAGCCTTCTTAACCGGAATAGGATTTACTTCGCAGAAGAGTGCCTTGCAAAGATCTATAGCTTTAAGCTGAAGTTCACGTGCTCTTGCTACATTTCCGTCAAGGAATGAAGCACAAAGCTCATGTGTATCATCAGGAATAATATTAGCTGTTACAGAGATAACTCCGACTCCGCCGAGTGCCATAAGAGGTACTATCTGATCATCATTTCCGGAATAGATATCCATGCAGCCGTTAGCAAGATGTGCAAGCTCTGCTACCTGGGAGATATTTCCCGAAGCTTCCTTGATACCTACGATATTATCAACTTCCTTTGCAAGCTTTACAGCTGTTGCAGGAAGAATGTTGCAGCCTGTTCTGCTAGGTACGTTGTACATGATGATAGGAGTATCAACCTTCTCAGCTACTGCTGTGAAATGCTTGATAAGTCCACCCTGTGTACATTTATTATAATAAGGTGTTACCATGAGCATTCCGTCAACACCGCACTTCTCTGCTTCTTCACTGAGGTAGATTGCTGATGCTGTATCGTTCGAACCTGTACCTGCGATTACCGGAATTCTTCCGTTAGCCTGCTCTGCAACTACAGAGATACACTCAAGATGCTCTTCCATAGTAAGTGTAGCTGCCTCTCCGGTGGTACCGCATACGATTATCGCATCTGTATGATGCTCTACATGAAAATCAACCAGCTTTCTCAGCTGTTCGTAATCTACAGAAAGGTCCTCCTTGAAAGGTGTGATAAGTGCTACTCCTGATCCTTTGAAAATTGCCATTTTAAAACTCCTCCTAAAACAAAAAATAGTTAAAAGCCGGTCTAATAAAGAAAAAGACCGGAAACCTCCGGTCTTTGAATAATCATGCACTTATATCCAATGTGCCTATATTCTATAAACCGTAGCTCTCCACAATCTGTGACCTGCTACCGTAGGTAGCTCATCACAAGTTCGTGACAGTTCTGCAGATATTATCTACAGACCCAGAATCGAAATCTCTGCTTATTTCGAAACTTCGGCGGTTCATCCTTTTACACAACCTCATCCGGTGCAGTCCCGTCAGCTGCGTTACTTATAATCACCGCGCCTCTACATATAGCGTTATAGTATCACCATGATAAACCTATGTCAACTCCCAAAATTACCTATTTCCGGATGCTCATAAACCCCAAATCACCTATTTTCGGATGCTCAGTCCGCCTCTTCTTCAGATCAGTAAAAAGTAAATCGATCATTCGTTCAAAATACTGATCATTCGGATTCCTGATCTATGCTTCTGATCCTGATATTCGTAAGTGCACACTGATCTCCCGTCAATGCAAAATAGATCTTAGGCGGAGTTTCTCTCATTATTGTAACATTTCTTACTGATATACCTGCATTTTCGGTCGTTGTCGTTATGGTATCTCCTTCGAATTTGAAATGTACCTCACAATCAAAGCCTTCCTTATTCTTTGCTTTCCACTCGTCCCAGCCTTCAAATTTCTCGGTTCGGTACATTATCATTTTGTTATCCGTAAGGTCGTCAGCCTCCCAGTTTTCTCCGTCAATCCTTATCAGTGCAACCTCCCGGAAATTCGGTCCGTTCACCAATCCGTTATCGGAATAAAAAAGTGAAACAAACGGGCAATGCCATACCAGTCTTGCAGTAGGAAGACTCATGGTATGGAAACTCACAACCATTTCACCTTTAAGCTGAATACCTGCGGTTTCTTCGGTTCTGTATCCATCTATCTGGATATTCGGTATATCACCTTCCGGTACATTTATATAGCTTATCTCCTCTGCTATACGCGGAATGCTGCTCGCATCGGATTCTTTCTCGGATCTGGTACCGCTCATATCCGTGATAAGACAGTTTTCTCCGGTCACTCCGATATAGAGATATCTTGAACTGTCCGGGAGTGCGATTATCGCATCAATCGTCTCACGGCCGTCTTTGATGATGACTCTGGCATGATCCTTTATCTTTACGGCTGTTATCTCATAAACTGTTGTGATAAGCCTTCTGCTTCCGGCTTCTTCCATCTCCACAGTTTTCTCTATCTTCATATTACGAGCCCCCAGAAGCTTGCTGCTTCCGTCAAGATCCAGATATGCATATTCAAAATAATTTAAATCTTTCCTCTTCTTTTCGGTCTTATGTATTCTTCCGTCCAGCGAATCGAAAAGGACAAGTCTTGGTTTCGGAGGCTTATCGGAATTCTTATCAGCCGCACTCACACGAAGAGTAACGAGTGTCTTACAAGGATTGATCAGAACGCCTTCCGAATAATCATCCATCATCTCCTTGCTGACAATCTCATTTTTGCCTGACATTTCTCCCGCATCGCCTTTATCCTTCATCTCATAATCCAGGTCAAGGTCGATAAGATGCTGCATGATCTTCGCAAACTTCGGATCAAACTGGGTTCCCGATCCCTTAACTATTTCCTCTCGAACCTTCTGCTGAGGAATCGCCTCTCTGTAACTTCTCTTGGATGTCATAGCATCATAAGCATCCGCAACCGCAACGATCCTTCCGATTTCCGGAATATCTTCGCCCTTAAGTCCGTCCGGATAGCCCTTACCGTCATATCTCTCATGATGATGCTTTGCTCCGATACTGATATACGGATATTCACCGATACTCGAGAGGATCTGTGCACCTATGACCGGATGCTTTTTCATCTCTGCATATTCTTCTTCGGTAAGCTTTCCTTCTTTGTTGATTATGCGATCCGGGATTCCTATCTTGCCAACATCATGGGGAAGTGCCGCGTAATATATCTCTTCACATTCCTGTTCAGATTTGCCGCACATTTCGGCGATCTTCCTGGAATACTCCGCAACTCTCGAAGAATGACCGTGAGTATAATTGTCCTTTGCATCGATTGCATTTACAAGCGCCATGGCAGTCTGCTTAAACAGGTGCTGCATACGTTCCTGTTCTTCTCTCAGATACTCCATTTCCAGTTCATTTGCTCTTTCTATGGATTTATTCATATCCATAAGTGCAAAAATGTAAAGCAGTATCGCAACAGTTGCAATCGTCATATTAAGGAACGATACCCCGTAATTACCAAGCTGAAGAAGTGAAGCAAAAAGAGGCATCACAGTGAACATAAAAAGTGAAAATCTGATTCCGGCCTTAAAAGACTTAAAATATTTAAATACTTCATAGAGAAGAATAAAGAAACATACAACAGGGATAAAATAGCAGACAAAGAAAAGATCGCTTCTTTCATAGTTGTTTGACTCATCAAAGGTGTAATATAGACCGGTGAACTGAGATACTATAACAAGGATCTCACCTATTGTCACAATGATATTGACCGCTCCGATACCTGTCGGAAACTTCTTCCTTTTGCCTTCATTTAAAATAATGTCAGCAAGATAATGTCCGAATATTCTTATTGTACCGAGGATCATAATGAAAACTATGCAATTGCATATTCTGACCATCCAGTATCCTGTCTCGCTTGGATTCCCACGATATATATAAGCATATCTATCCGCAATCAAAAGAAGGACAGAATATAATTCCGTCAGAAGAAGGATAATCCTGCGCTTTCTCGGAAGTGTCGTGGTTATGCAGACGAAAAAAGCAATTATCGCACATACACTGCTCAGAATTATCATGATATTCATTTGATATTCTCTAATGAAATCTATCATCCAAACATGCCTCATTATTGTTTTAAATCAATATATAATTTTATCGTTTTAGAGCATTTCTTTCAACAGAATAATGCAAAAGTTACTGTAAATATCACTCAAAAACATCCGATAAATCCATCAAAAAAGCACGTAAAATCCGATTTTCAATTTCGGGATTTCACGTACTTTCAAATGTCTGTTATTTGTTATATTTTTCTGTTATATTCTTCTGCTATCTTCTCTGTCTCAGAACTTCATACATCACAACTGCGGCAGATACTCCAGCGTTCAGTGATTCAACTCTGCCCTTCATCGGAATTCTGAGAAGCCTGTCTGCAGTTTCGGCCACATCATCCTTAAGGCCTTTTCCTTCATTGCCTATAAGAAATGCGGAAGGTATTCTGAAATCTTCATCATAGAATTCCTTTCCGGACAAATGCGTTCCGAATACCGTAATACCTTTTTCTTTCAGTAAAGATATATCTTCCTTCAGGTCAGTGCTGATACACAGCTTCATTCTGAACAAAGCTCCCATCGTAGCCCTCACAACCTTAGGACTGTATGGATCTACCGAATCACTGCTGATAAGTATTCCTGTAACTCCCGCTCCTTCAGCGGTTCTGATTATTGTTCCCATATTGCCGGGATCCTGAAGACCATCCATAACGATTATAAACGGCATATCATCATCGGTCAGCAGATTTTCTGCCTCCATATCCTGCATTTCAACAACCGCAAGTATTCCCTGTGGTGTCTCCGTATCGGAAAGCTTATACATAACTGCATCATTTACGAGAAAGAAGGATTCTTTCTCTTCGGCAGCCTTGATCAGTGCCATGATCCTGTCCCTGAAGCCTCTTTCAAAGTCAGATTCATCATAATCCTGCGATTTATCCAGTTTCTCATAGAAGGTCTCCTCTATATAGAGACTGATAAGCTTTTCCGGCGGGACCTCCGATACCAGCCTGATTCCTTCAGCCACGAAGCTCCTGCTTTCCCTTCGCCGTTTCGCCAACTTTATCAGCTTCGTTATATCTTTTACTCTGTCATTATTGACAGACGTAAGACGCATCATAATCAATTCCCCTTTATATACTTTTCGGAAAATATACCGAAGGGCCTTCCCTCTGTAGTAAATCTCCGTGTGAACTATTTACTCTTGTCACGCACAAGAACCATATCCGGTCCGTATTCGAGTTTAAGCGCATCCACTATTCCATTTCTTACACTTACAGTGAAGGAGAGCCTCTTCATCTTCTTCTCATCCTTCAGCTGGACAAAGACCGGTGTATAACCGGGATGCTGAAGTGCGATAGCTTTCAGATCATTTGCATGTCCGAGATATGCATCCATATCCTTAAAGCATATCCAAAGCTCTTTATTCTTATCCTCGCTTCTGGTAACAACTTCTTCTATCGTCATTATGTCGTTTGCGATAACCTTACTGTCTCTCTCCGAAACAGATGCTGTTCCGTCTATGATAACAGCTTTATTCATCTCAAGCTTCGCTCTGCATCTCGCAAAAACATTCGGAAATACAACAACCTCAACAGTTCCGAAGAGATCCTCTATTCTGAGGAAGGCCATATTGTCACCCTTCTTCGTCACCTTGAGGTTTACATCATCTATCAGACCGCCAATACGATAATTCCTTCCGTCCACAGCCTCAGTCTTTTCCGTTTCCTCATCTATAACGAAATCAAGAGTAGTTGCATTTGTCTCCTTCTCAAGCATCTCCTTAACACTGTCAAGCGGATGTCCGCTGACATAAAGTCCGAGGGAATCCTTTTCCATCTTGAGAAATGTATCCTTATCATATTCCGGAACATCAGGATATGACACATCGAAGGCTTTCTTCTCTTCCTCGCCCATAAAGTCCATAAGACTTATCTGTCCGGAAGTTGCCTTCTTCTTCTCGCCTGCAACCTCATCTATTATCTTCGGATAAACCTCTATCATCTGTCTTCTGTTTGCACCGAAGCTGTCGAAGGCTCCCGAATAAATAAAGCTTTCAATAGTACGCTTGTTGGCTTCTTTGCTGGATACTCTCGTGATAAAATCCTTCAGATCTCTGTAAGGTCCATGTTCCTCACGCTCGGTAAGAATCATATCCACAACGCTGTCACCTATCGATTTGATAGCCGACATTCCGTATCTTATCGCATTACCGTCGACCGAGAAAGCACCCTCGCCCTTATTGATATCAGGAGGAAGAACCTTAATACCCATCTTACGAACCGCATCTATATACTTGCTCAGCTTCTGAGAGTTATCTCTTACGGAAGTAAGCAGTGCAGCCATAAAGTCAAGCGGATAATGGCATCTCAGATATGCAGTTTCATATGCGACAACCGCATATGCGGCAGCATGCGATTTGTTGAAAGCGTAGCTTGCGAAGTCGGTCATCTCATCGAATATCTTATTCGCTATCTTTTCATCTATTCCCTTCTTTACGCATCCATCTACGCCTGATGCCTCATCGCCGTAAACGAAGTACTGTCTTTCCTTTGCCATGACATCTGCCTTTTTCTTCGACATGGCACGGCGCACAAGATCCGAACGTCCGAGCGAATATCCTGCAAGTGTCATAACAATCTGCATAACCTGTTCCTGATAAACTATACACCCATAGGTCGGTGCAAGGATCGGTTCAAGTTCCGGCGTATCATAATGTATCGGTTCAACGCTGTTTTTTCCCGCTATATACTGCGGGATAAAATCCATCGGTCCCGGACGATAAAGCGATATACCGGCTATAACATCTTCAATATTTCTCGGTTTAAGCTGCTTCATAAAGCCCTGCATTCCCGCAGACTCAAGCTGAAAGACACCATCACATTTTCCCTGTGATATCATGTCATAAACAGCTTTATCGTTAAAGTCGAGATTCTCTACATCAACATATTCTCCGGTTCTCTTTCTGATATTCTCAACCGCATCCTTGATAACGGTAAGATTCCTGAGTCCGAGAAAGTCCATCTTAAGGAGTCCGAGTTCCTCGATACGTGTCATATTAAACTGTGTTGCAACTACATCTCCGTTCTTGCAGAGCGGAACAAATTCATCAATCGGTTCTCTGCCGATAACAACTCCGGCAGCATGAAGCGATGCATGTCGCGGAAGTCCCTCGAGCTGCTTCGACACATCAACCAGATAACGGATCTCCTCGTTTTCCTGATACATTTTCTTGAAATCAGGGCTCTGTTCCAGTGCCTTCTTGATAGTCATATTCACTTCAGCCGGTATGGACTTTGCAACCATGTCACAGGTCTTATACGGCAGATCCAGCGCACGACCTACATCTCTGATACAGTTACGAGCGGCAAGCGTTCCGAAGGTAACAATCTGAACCACCTTATCCTCACCGTACTTCTCTGTAACGTAATCAATGACCTTCTGTCTTCCTTCCGGTGCAAAGTCAACGTCTATATCGGGCATGCTGACACGTTCCGGATTGAGGAATCTCTCGAAGATGAGACTGTACTTGATCGGATCTATATTTGTAATCTTAAGGCAGTAGGATACGATACTTCCGGCAGCCGAACCTCGTCCCGGTCCGACACCTATTCCATGCTGACGGGCATAATTGATAAAGTCCCATACGATCAGGAAGTAATCGACATAGCCCATATTCTTTATAGTAGTAAGCTCATAGTTGAGTCTTTCTTCAAGTTCCGGAGTAACATCGGGATAACGCTCCTTCAGACCTTCTTTACAAAGCTCCGTCAGGTATTCAAATGCATCTCCGTCATTCGGTACATCATACTTCGGAATTTTCTGTTCACCGAATACGATATTGACATTACATCTTTCTGCAATCTTATGAGTATTTCTGAGCGCCTCCTTCGCATAAGGGAACAGCCTCTCCATCTCATCTGCAGACTTAAGATAATACTGACCTCCCTCATATCTCATTCTCTTCTCATCCATAACCTTCGCATTGGTCTGGATGCAGAGAAGAATATCATGAGCTTCCCAGTCCTCAGCCTTTATATAATGCGAATCATTTGTTGCAATAAGCGGAATTCCCAGCTCCTCGGACATTTTGAGGAGTTCTGTGTTAACAAGCGTATCCTCAGCCATTCCATGATCCTGCATCTCGAGAAAGAAATTATCTGCTCCGAATATATCTCTATATTCCATTGCTGCTTTTCTTGCTTCATCCGGAAGATTCTTCCTGATATAATAAGCCACCTCACCCTGAAGGCAGGCAGATGTACAGATCAGACCTTCACTGTATTCTCTGAGAAGTTCCTTATCAACTCTCGGCTTATAATAATATCCTTCGGTAAAGCCTCGGGTAACTATCTTCGAAAGATTGCTGTAGCCCTTATCATTCTCGGCCAGCAGTATCAGATGAAAGTATCTTTCATCATCAGGAGCACTTTCTTTATCAAACCTGCTTCCCAGTGCAACATAAACCTCGCAGCCGATGATCGGTTTGATCCCCTGAGCCTTACATTCCTTATAAAAATCTATAACACCGTACATTACGCCGTGATCGGTTATCGCAAGGCTGTCAAAGCCAAGTTCCTTAGCACGTGAAACGAGCGCCGAAATCTTTGCGGCGCCGTCCAATAAGCTATATTCAGTATGTACATGTAAATGTGTGAATTCGTTACCCTGCATCTGCTATTTCTGCCCTTTCTGTCCGCAGCATCACTTTACGCTGCAGCAGTTTTCCTTTTTATCTATCCGGCCTTCGTGTCCGCAGCAGTCTTTTCTGCCGCAGCAGCCTTCGTGTCCTGCACAGGACTTTCCTCCAATACAGATTCCTCTCTTCTCCAGACTCTTCTTCAGCTTATATCTTCTGTAAGCCTTCATGTAATTTCTGGCATATCTGAAGGTCTCATCCTCACCCTTTTCGGCAAGCATCCTTAGAAGCATTTCCAGCCTCTTTCTTGTATAAGGATGAAGTATTCCTTTACTTTTTCCGTTCAGAAAATATTCGAGTGCACTGCTGTCATTATATTTCTCTTTCTTATAAATCTTACTTGCAGCCACCCTGTCGCAGAACATTTCAACTATATAATTATCCGGCATCTTCATTCCTGTCATACTGCCATCACGTTTTTCCAGATCATAATCTATCCAGTATTCAAGATGATGCTTGTTTCTGCCCTTATGATGGAGCCAGGAGGATGTATATCCCTTATCCTCACGTTCAGCCTCATTCGGACTTCTGTTACCCTGGAAATACTTCGCACCGACGGAAAACTCCGTCCAGGAATATTTCGACAGGTCATGCATGATTCCCTGATAATAAAGCCCGCACCTGAAACAGTTTTTTCCCACTTCAAGCTTATGCTTATTTATTGTTTTTAAATGTTCAAGCCACTTCATGTTCTATTCTGCCTTACTGTTTTTCGTATTATCCGGCGAGTTCTGCGGCCGGTCATCGGTATCAGCATCATTTTCGTCCTCGCCGGTCGAGGCCTCGTTTAATTTCAGTTTCATTTTGCTCTCAAACTCTTCAATCGGAACCGGCTTTGAGAAATAGTATCCCTGATACAGAGTACATCCCATTTCCCTAAGCATTTCCAGCTGTTCTTCGGTCTCTACTCCTTCTGCGATTGAAGGGATTCCAAGATTCTTGGCCATTTCGGTAATGGTCTTAAGAATGATATGTGCTTTCTCTTCTTCCTCGCTTCTTCTGAGGAACATCATATCAATCTTAAGAACATCAATAGGCATATCCTGAAGAAGATTAAGTGATGAATAACCGCTTCCGAAGTCATCCATTTCAACTATAAAGCCCTTATCTCTGAACTTATTGATAACCGCCATCTTCTTATCGAAATCGGTTATAGCAAAGGATTCAGTAATTTCAAGATGAAGTGCCGAAGGAGATATTTCATACTTTTCGACAAGTCCCGTAATAACCTTATAAACATCCATGAAGTAGAAATCCTTCGGAGATATATTTACGGATATGGAAAGAGCATTGTCCTCACCCTTCCATCTGCCGAGAATCTTACATGCCTCTTCCCACATGTACTTATCAACTTCCGCGATCATTCCATTCTTCTCAAATATCGGAATAAAGCGGTTCGGCGTAAGGAAACCTTCCGTCGGATGTTCCCACCTTACGAGAGCCTCCGCACCTTCGAGCACTCCCTTATCATTAACCTGAGGCTGAAGGTATGGAATGATCTGATGTTCTTTGAGAGCATCTCCGAGTGCACTGCTTATAGATTTCTCCCAGATTCTTGTATCTCTGAGAGTATCATCATATATAGCGGTTCTGTTGTTATAATCATTCTTTATGCCTGCAACAGCCATAAGTGCCCTGTCGACCATAACACTGACCGGCATATTTCTTTCGGTTATAAAATAAACACCGAAATGTATCACAATCTGATATTCTATATAATCACCGATTATAATATTGATATTATCATCAGCTAGATTTTTATCAATGTCCGTAAAATCAGACTTTTTCATTAATATCGCAAACTGATCGTTCTGGAGTCGACAGTATATATCGTTTTCTCCCGCAGATTCCTTAAGGTGTTCTGCCGCCATCTTAAGTACATAATCTCCGGCTTCGGTACCATAGACATCATTTACGATCTTAAAATCCTTAATATCGGATACAATCAGCACATAATCTGTATTCGGATCGTTTTTCAGCCTTTCTTCAACCATATCATAAAAGTTCTGCTTGTTTGGCAATCCCGTAAGTGCATCATGTGTAGCAAGAAACATCTTGCTCTGATTCTCAAGTTCCTCGTCCGTATAATCTCTTATTGCATAGAAAGAGCCTACAGCCTTTTTATTACTGTCATAATTAATAAAGTATCTTATGCTCAGATACCTTTTGCCCTCTTCTGTCTCCCGACATTTCTTAACCTCAAAGTTCTTCGAGAAATCAGCATCATCTCCTCCTGCAAGATCCCTGAGGAATTTAAAATTCTTCTCTTTATCTTCGAGATCGACGCCAAACATTTCCGTTGCGCTTTGGTTTACATAAATACATTCATCATCCGTATCAAAGAAGAACAGGGCCTCGTCCATATCATTTGTGATCCTGCTGAGAAGTATTCCCTTTACGAAGAAAGGCACATATCTGAGTGAGAAGAAATAAACCAGAAGTCCGCATACACCGTAACCGATCATCGAACCATCAATAGGATCCTTGGAAAGAATACAGAAAGTCTCCCAGATGCAGATTATCACGAGACTTCCGATTATTACATAAAACCTCTCCCTGTATGCTCTCGATATGCTTCTGATCTTTCTTACAAAAGTCGCAATAACTATAGCAAAGAAAATATAATTCAGCGTAAAATGTATATATTCTCCTATATGAGGTATCTGCATATAATATGTATCGTAACCAAGCAGTCTTACCTTCGCGATTTCAAATACATGTCCGGTAAAATTATTGAGCAGAATACTGACTATGTCCAATGCAGTCACAGTAATCAGAATCTTCTTAAGTGCAGTCCCATCAAACTCATATGAACAATAGCTCATAGAATAGCGGACAAGGAAATAGAATACAAGATCCACCCCGAAGAAATACATGAGATATCCGATATTACAAAGCCATATCTGTTTTGAGACTGCAACCAGAATATTTCCGGCCATAGGAATAACAGCCGCCAGAAGCAGACCTCTGACGTCCACAGCAAGCTTTCGCTTATCCTTAAATGCTCCGACTATACAAAGAAGCATCAGAAGGCTTAAACCGAATAATATTCCGATGAATTGAATCTTCATAAGCTGCACCTCTGAACATAAACAACTCTCCAATATATATTTTAACACAAAAGGGAGCTGATAAAAACAGCTCCCTTAAAGATTTTTTATTAATTTCAGAATGAATAAATATGCTATGCTTCCGCTTTCCAAAGCCCGTGAAGATTGCAGTACTCATAAGCTGCAACGAGCTCATCGGAATCAGATAAAACGAACTCAGCCTGTGGCTCATCACCCGGCTTAAGATATTTGATCTGACTGCCTTCCTTTGTCTCAATGATAACCCATGTAATATAGTGAGCATCAAGCATAGGATGAGCAACCTCTCCAACCTTAACGGTAACCTTTTTGCCATCGACAGAAATTACTGGAACATGCTTCTCACCTGCACCGTCCGATGTATTCGGAACAAGCTCTACTGTAGTCTCTCCACAGCACTTAAGGTCACATGCGTCCTTGTTGAAATATGTAAAAATATTACCGCACTTTGCACATTTAAAGATTTTCATTATAAATACCTCCTCTGAATTGTTTCCGCTACCCCTCGATTATATATCAACTGACTGTAACTTACAATCAGCTGTTGTCTCCTGAACCGTGCTCCTTACGGATTACATCATGAGCGCCACCCTCAACGATACTTGTTGAAGAAACAAGTGTGAGCTTAGCCTTGCTCTGGAAATCCTTGATATTAAGTGCACCACAGTTACACATAGTTGACTTAACCTTGCTGAGAGTTCTGTCTACGTTGTCCTTCAGCGGTCCTGCATATGGAACGTATGAATCAACACCCTCTTCGAAGCTGAGCTTCTTATCTCCGCCGAGATCGTATCTCTGCCAGTTTCTTGCACGGTTAGAACCTTCGCCCCAGTACTCCTTAACGTAATTGCCGTTAACAAGGAGCTTCTCTGTCGGGCTCTCATCGAATCTTGCAAAATATCTTCCAAGCATTACGAAGTCTGCTCCCATGGCAAGTGCAAGTGTGATGTGATGATCGTAAACGATACCACCATCTGAACAAACAGGAACATATACGCCTGTCTCCTCGAAGTACTCATCTCTTGCCTTACATACTTCGATAAGGGCTGTAGCCTGTCCACGGCCGATACCCTTTGTCTCTCTTGTGATACAGATTGAACCACCTCCGATTCCGACCTTGATGAAGTCAGCACCTGCATCTGCGAGGAATCTGAATCCCTCGGCATCAACTACATTTCCGGCACCGATCTTAACTGTATCTCCGTACTTTTCTCTAACCCACTCAAGTGTGAGCTTCTGCCACTCTGAAAATCCCTCAGAGGAGTCGATACAAAGTACATCTACGCCTGCTTCTACAAGTGCAGGAATTCTCTCTGCGTAATCTCTTGTATTGATACCTGCACCTACGATATATCTCTTATGCTGATCAAGGAGCTCGCCAGGATTATCCTTATGCTCATCATAGTCCTTGCGGAATACGAATGATACGAGCTTTCCTGCATCATCAACGATAGGAAGTGAGTTGAGCTTGTTATCCCAGATAATATCATTTGCCTCACTGAGGGTGATACCGTCCTTAGCAGTGATAAGCTTCTCAAGCGGTGTCATGAAATCAGATACCTTTGTATCCGGCTTCATACGGCTTACACGGTAATCTCTGCTTGATACGATACCTACAAGCTTTCCTTCAGGAGTTCCGTCAGCTGTAACTGCTACAGTTGAATGTCCTGACTTCTTCTTCATCTCAATGATGTCTGCAAGCGTACTGTCAGGGCTTACATTGGAATCACTCTTTACAAAGCCTGCTTTATAGCTCTTAACTCTGGCAACCATAGCTGCTTCATCCTCGATGGACTGTGAGCCGTAAATAAAAGAAACACCTCCGCTCTTTGCGAGTGCACACGCAAGTCTGTCACCTGATACAGACTGCATGATAGCAGATACCATAGGTATCGTCATCTCGATAGCTGAGGTTTCACCTTTTTTAAACTTAACAAGTGGAGTCTTAAGACTTACGTTTGCCGGAATGCATTCACTTGATGAATATCCCGGTATAAGAAGATATTCGTTAAATGTTCTTGACGGTTCTGTGATATAGGTTGCCATTTGAACTTTCCTCCATTCTGTTTAATCTGATATATATGTTAAAAAATGATTACTCCATATCGTACCCTAATCGCCCGAAAAAGGCAAGAACAAAAAAAGATATTTTTATTGAATTTTTTTATGAATTTTTTACACGTATCCGATAAAAGAAAAGCCCACGGGTTTTTCCGTGGACTTTAAGCATAATTATAGCTCCCGATCGGACTCGAACCGACGACCTATTGATTACGAATCAATTGCTCTACCAACTGAGCCACGGAAGCATTTTTCGTCTCGAAAGACATGTTGTATTATAAACAGAAACCCTCGGTTGTGCAAGTATTAATTTGCATGCAGCCGTTTGAATAAATCTGTATGCAGTACGTTTGAATATATTTTGCATGCAGCCGTTGAAACAATAAACAGCCAGCCTGCTCAGATTTAAGCATGACTGGCTGTTATATCCTTTTACCAAGGTTTTCCATCATACGAACTGTAGCCGCCACCGGTCTGCTGCTCGTTATCTATATCATCCTGAGTTTTCTGACGCTCCTGCATTGTATCCTTCTTCTGATTATCAAGAGCATCCTGTATCTCTTTCTCTCTCTGAGAATTCTCTTTCTTATCAGGTTCCTGTTCCTGATTTCCCTGTCCCTGATCATCCTGTTCCTGATTATCCTCAGACTGATTGCTGTTCTGCTGCATATCTTCAAGCATCTTATCTATATCCGCTTTCAGCTGTTCTGCTTCCGCATTATGTCCGTTCGGATCGTCCGGATTAGCACAGCCTTCCTCTGTAAGTACATTTCTTGCGGCTTTAAGCTGCTTTATGGCACGCTGGCCATCCTTCTGGGTCTTCATGTTTGCCCAGTCAATCTTTGCAAGCATGGCAAGTGCCAAGTTAACTCTTATATCACATTCCTTCTCATGATTATGCTGAGGTCCGAGCTCAAGAGCTTTCTTATAATTTGAGATAGCTCTGTCATAATTACCGTTCTTATATTCCGAATTTCCGAGATTGTAATAAGGAAGATAGCTTTCAGGAAAATTCAGCTTAAGGAGACTCTCTTCATAATCATTGCTGTATATCTGATGATTATATCTTGATCTGAAAATCTCATTTAAGATAAATCTTGTTCCCAGAAAGATTGCTGCTATCAGCATAATTCCACACGCTATATCAATAAACAGCATAAACCTTCTCGGATTCTCGATTTTTAATTTTTCTATTCTTCTGCGATCAGAATTCAGTTTATTATCCATATCATCACCCGTTAAAAATTAAACACGGCCTTTTCTCACAATGATAACCATTTCAATAAGCAGGAAAGCAATAAGTACTCCCGCATAGTAAAAATATGTATCCTCATAGCTTACATTATCGCTGCTGGCCATCTGCATTGTACTTCCGCTCTTGATAGAATCCAACAGATACTCGATATTCGAAGGATCATCCATATAAATGTACTCAATATCCATCTCTTCCGCAAGATCACGAAGAGTAACATCGTTCATGATGGATAAAGCTTCCTTACCTGTCTCGGGATCCTGAATATACTGATGAGATCCCTTGTCATACATTTTACCGCCTTCCTTGGTACCGTATCCGAGAACAGCTCCTCCGTCGATCAGTCCCTCAAGTCCGGCAAAAGACATAACTTCTTTATCTTCAGCAGTAACCTCACCGTCGCTGATGAAGAATACTATAGTTGATCTGTTTTCCTTCTTTGAAGATGAAGTAAGCATTTCACCCATATCGTTATATGCAGCATTCAGAGTTGTTCCTCTTGCATAATAACGATCCGGAGTAGCAATAGTCGAAAAAGCATCCGACACATTTCTGCTATCCTGAGTGAACGGAGCAAGTATCTGCGATCTGTTATCAAACCTTATAAGTGAAAAGTTACTTCCCGAAAGGCTGTCCATAATGTGTTCGCAGTCACGGAGAACCGCATTCATTCTCGGTTCGTTTCCGTTTGAGTCCTCTGCCCACATACTGATCGTAGTATCAACTACAAACAGTACATCGATGTTCTTCATCTCGACATCCACATTATATCTTTTTCCCATTATTCTGAGATTGATCAGAAATACCATGGCCATTACCACAAACACTCTGGCAATCTTCAGTATCTTGAGAAAAATATCATTTTTATTTTTTACCACTCCGTAGGTATATCCTCCCAGTATCAGGAGCATTAATGGGATAACTACGATAAGCGGCACGATAGGATTAATCATAATAGAATCATCGCTCCCATAATAATAAGTAATAATATCGATAACAACAGTATGATTGCAGGAACCACCGGCTTATCCACAACCTTTGTAATAGTTATTTCATTTACTTCCATAACCTTCTGTGACTGAATATCCTTAACAATATCCTTTACCGGAAGTGAATCACTCTGCATATAGAAAACTCCACCGGTCTTCTCTACATTAGCCTTCATATCTCTTGCAAGTGCATTGTAATCATCATTATAATCATTTGTTATTTCAAAATTATCCTCGTTAGGGAATAATCCGAAAATAGTTACATCGTTCTTCGCACAGAGATCAGCGGCTTCATCAAGCTCAACAAGCGGCCTTCCGATCCGTCTCTCTGCATTATCGGTTGACATGATGATAATTCTTGTCCTTGATTCATCATCAAGATGAGGAAAACTGTAAAGACATGATGCAAGTCCTTCACCTATAAGAGAACTTCCCTTCTTGTAGTTATTTACAAGAGTACCGGCATCATAATACTCAAGAGCATCCTCAAGCTCATACATCCTGTCATAATCAAAATCATCAGCTCCATAACCTTCGGAGTACAGAAGAGTCATATACTCTTTCTGAAGAGCGAAATAGTCTTTCAGCTCTTCAAGCTTTCTGATGATAAAATCATAATCATCTGTCATCGGAACATATAATACGGTCGAGGTATTATATATCGTAATACCGAACCTGTCACCGTCCAGACCTTTTACAACATCCTCAAGTGCATCAACCAGATCATAGTTCAGATAACAGATAGAATATGAAACATCAAGATTAAGATAGATGTCTCTCTTCTTGGTTCCGTTACTTACTACCTCTGTCTTGACCGGTCTTGCAAGAAGCACCAGTGTCGCAATTATCGCAACCATGATACAAAACTCCATCGCAACTCTGAGGAAAAGCTGAATATCTTTATATCTCTTGTATTCCGGGAGCCGACGTGCAAATGCTGTATTTGCTGCACGAACTCCGCCTTTATATTTTGTTTTCTTTTTGATTACATGAAGAAGAACAAAGGCTACAATAACAACCGGTATTCCTATCTTCAGTAATAATGGATATTTTATTGCCATAATTCCAGAACCTTTCTGGTCTTATATAATGATTGATTGATATCTGCATAAGTAAAACGCGCAAACTCCGGCTCATAATATTCTTCTACAAGCTGTGTAAGCGCAGGAATTCCAACCTGTCTGATCTCAGCCAGCGTATACTTATCAACAGGAATACCCGTTGCTTCATATACGAAACCACGTATACATGTACTCATACTGCTGTAAGCTTTTCTTATCGTAATCTTTCCGTTTCGAAGCTCACCCTCTATCCTGCTCATTTCTCCAAGGTACCTGTACCTTATTTCCGCAAGATTCTTTCCCTTCGCTTTCTTCACTTTGATCTTCTTCGGACGTTTAAGCCGATCTCCGAATTTCTTGCGGAAGAAAACCTGAAGAAAAATAACAGCAGCAAGGAGCAGCAGAGCTAAGATGATCCAGATGATCGAATATGAAAATGTATCCTGAAGCTCAACCGATGTTCTCATGCCTGTGCCTTTCAAATAGTTCAACTACTTTATCTATAATCTCTGACTCTTTCGCAACTGTAACAAGTGATACACCATATCTCCTGTAAAGCTGTTCAAGTCTGTTGTATCTGCTTGTACGATCTCTCCACTCAGCCTGATAAAGTCTCTCCCTATGTGCTGTATAGTCATCTTCATATCTTTTCTTCTCGACATCATATACATCATAGCCATACATATATGCATCATCGATATTGATGACCAAAAGATCGTTATTTACAGTGATCTTACGAAGTATCTTCTCATCAAGTTCAGCCATTCCGGCCATATCCGTGATCAGAATTATGACCATATTTCTTCTGATATGATCGGAAATATAATCAATCAGGCCCCTAATGCCCTTCTTACCGTCACGTCCTATATTCTGCCTGCATCTTGTCATCAGATTTTCGAAATGTGCAGCTCCTGACTTGAAATAGCTGAAATCTATTCCTCCGTCTGTATCCTGCATAAGTGCGAAATCATCACCATGTTTATCAACCAGATATGCAATTGTTCCGAATGCATCAATTGCGATTTCTGACTTTTCTTCAAACTGTGATGTATCGGCGACCATTTTCGTACCCGTGTCTACAACAAAGAGAATATTATGCTTTCTCTCTGCAATAAATCTTCTGACAAGAGTCTTTCCGGTCTTTGAAGAAGACTTCCAGTCTATATCCTTGATATTATCTCCATAGGCATACTCCCTGAGATCATCAAAATCCAGGCTTCGTCCTCTGAATATAGAAGTAAAATCTCCATCAAGAACATTTGAAGTCTTTCTGTTTGTATAAAGAGCAACCTGAGCTCTTATTTTTGAGAGATTATCATAATCCATCTATCTTCCCTTTAACTGTGCCGTCCAATGTATCAGGCACATTTACAAACTGTTAATTGTTTAATGCATCCCGTAATGATGACTGCGTCATTACTAAGTTACCGCAGCCTACGGAGCCTGAATTGTATTTACAATCTGATCGATGATCGTCTCAACAGTTACATTATCTGCAACGGCTGAATAATTAAGCTCTACTCTGTGACGAAGCACCTGATATCTGAGGAGCTTAACATCATCAGGAGTAACATATGTTCTTCCGTAAATAAGAGCTACTGCCTTTGCAATCTTGAGGAATGCAATAGATGCTCTCGGGCTCGCTCCAAGTCTTACATATCTGCTGAATTCCTTTGGAAGAAGCTTATCTGTACGTCTTGTAGCATCAACAATATATGAAATATACTTCTTGATAACAGGATCAACATAAACCCTGTCAGCTATATACTGAACATTATCAACATCCTTGATAGTAAGAACCGCAGGGGTCTTCTTAATGCTTCCTGCTTCTATACGGTTAAGGATTTCTGCCTCTTCATCAGGAGTAGGATATGTAATCTTCTCCTTGATAATGAAACGGTCAGTCTGTGCTTCCGAAAGAAGATATGTACCTTCCTGCTCAATCGGGTTCTGTGTTGCAATAACTATGAATACGTCATCCGGCATTTTGTATGTCTCACCGCCGATAGTAACCTGACGCTCCTGCATCGCTTCAAGCATGGCACTCTGAGTTTTTGCACTTGAACGGTTGATCTCGTCAAGAAGTACAAAGTTTGCAAAAACAGGTCCGAGGTTAGTTTCGAACTTTCCGGTTGACTGATTATAAATCTGAGTACCGATAATATCACTCGGAAGAAGATCCGGTGTACACTGGATTCTTGAAAACTTACCGTCTACAGCATCTGAAATGGTTTTTGCTGCTGTTGTCTTTGCAAGTCCCGGTACTGATTCTATAAGAACATGTCCGTCTGCAATAATTGAAGCCACCAGTGCAAACTTAAGATTCTGCTGGCCTACTACCTTTGAATCAAAATAATCGGAAAGCTTCTTAATCGTATCCTGTGCGTAATCAAACTCTTCTTTGGTTATCGCTGTGCCTTGATCTTTAATCGGATCCATATGATCTCTTCCTCCTCACAAATACTTTCTATAAATTCAGGTCATATCCTTTAATGTACGTTTAAAAAAACACGCAGAATATTATACCATATTCTCTAATAAAATGTTACATCATATACACATTTCATAGAATATTAACTATTAATTTCCACTTACAATCAGAAAGAATCACAACGGGTCATGCAAACTCTTTCAGACATGCTCGATTGTAATTCTTTCGATATGTTTTCATCACGCTGAATCATAGCTATCGTAACGTTATTATCATTACGATAATATGATAATAGCAGATGTTTATTATATTGTCAATAGATATTATCAAAAAAGTTATAAGTCATTGATGACCGATGATCTTAGTATCCCACTTCCGAGTTATAAATACTTCCGTCGATGGCATTTATCTGAAGGAAGCTTCCTTCGCATCTGAGGCCTCCCTCACTGTCATAACAAGCACCGCTGAAATCCCATACCGGAATCAGATATCCGGTATTGAAATCATCCGGATCAGATGCTTTCGCATAGGTGAGTCTTATATCATTTATCTTGATAACATCATCAAGCGGTCCCGGTTCCTCATCGAGTATCGAATCAAAGAACGGTGTCTGGTTTAAAGTCTCCAGCTGTGTCTCTTCATATATCTTCTTTATATCTTCAAAATCCATGAGTCCGCTGTTCTCTACAACAACCTCATCTACATTAAGCGGATCACCTATGAACAGACCTACGACTCCGTTATCATTAACAAATACCTCTATGTATTCACCGAACCATACCTGTTTCCCTCTACCGGTCATCCTATATTGTTCCGAAAACTTCTCGCCGTAATCCTCAACAACATTCCCATTAACTGATCTTTCATATACAATATCCCATACTCTTGTGCTCGTCTTATTGATCGAATATTTTTCGTTTTCGCCTTCCTCAAACCTCGTATCTTCATCATTTATTACATAACTGTCCTCGGCATAGACTACAGAATACTGATCACTGTATCCGAGTTTGGCAAGGATATCTTCAGCCTGGCTTATCGCATCATCTTTGGAAATATTATTCGTCTCATTTTTACTCTCTTCAACTACAAATCCGGTGAAATTTGGATCGACGCCGCCTGAAAATACCGTCTCTACATAATTTCCATCTTCATCATAGATATCTTCACCATCTCCCGAAGGCGGATACATAAAAGGCGTTGGATTAACACTCTCATCAAATGGATAATTCTTCCCTTTTTCTACCGGCCACACACATAAATTCATGGCCGGAAGCACTGTGCCGTTTGATACAAAATAATCCTTGTTCTTATAATACTTCAGCGAGCTTCCGTACCTCTCGGAATTCACAACCGTGATACTTGCATAATTTCCGTCAGAGCCATCTGTTACTCCGTAAAACAAATCGCCATCCGGCATAAGCCCCATGTAATAATCTCCGTAATGAGGTTCATCACTGTATTTCTCTGCCGAAGCATTAACATTAAAAAGTCCTGTTTCAATCGGATAATCCTTTATATCCTCATAATACACCTGACCGCTCAGATCAAGTCCTTGTAATTCGGTTTCCGCCTTACCTGCCTTCACGATCTTTTCATAGTCCGGTTCCATAACCCTGATTCCGTCATACAGCTGTACATCCCCCAGAAGCATATCCTTTGCAAGCTTCAAAAACTCGTTATCAATAGGTTTTCTCGAAACCTTCACCATCGGATAACTTTCGCTTTCTCTAATGTTTACCGGCGCTTCGACTTCGACCCTTATTACACCATTATCACTTTCAAGTGTAGTTTTAAATTCATCGATCTTACTATAAGCATCACCTTCAACATCACCCTCTGCATCCCCTTCAGTATTCCCTTCAGGATCATCCGGATCATCCGGCTTATCGGTTGTATAATCAACCTTATCTTCCGTATTCTCTGCTTCATCTATCAGGGCATCCATAACCTTGCCTTCAGAGATCGGTGCTCTTTCTGCGGTTGTCTCTTCGGTCTTTCCGCATCCCGACGCAGCCGCCATCATAGCTCCCATTATAAGTGCAAATCCTGCCCCCTTAATCTTCTTAATCATTTTTACCATTTCCCTCCTTGGAATAAATATCATGGTAAAAAGATACATCCAAATCTTAAATCAAGTATTCCTGTTTTTGTAAACAAAATGTAAATTATGTATCGTTACTACAGTTCCTTCACCGACCTTACCGGATATATCCATCGTGAGCCCAAGTCTGTCAACTATCAGCTTAATTATAGAAAGACCGAGTCCTGCTCCACCTTCCTTACGCGATCTGGATTTATCTACCATATAGAAAGGCTCGGTAACAGAAGCAAGCTCCTCTTCCGGAATACCTATTCCTTCATCTCTTACTATAAGACTTTCATCCTTCAGTCCGACCCATATACGTCCGCCCGGACTGCTTGCCTTGATACTGTTATCGACAAGATTTATGATCACATCCTTTATCAGGTCCTCGTCAGTATGGATCATCTCCGCATCACATTCGGTTATCAGTTGAATTTCTTTTTCCTTAACCTTAACCGACATAGTTTCGGTAATACTTTCCAGAAGCTCCGTCGCATCTATATCCTTATTTTCCACAATCTCACCTTCCGACAAACTGAGAAGCTGCATCATTTTCTTCGATAATCTTCCGAGTCTGTTTGTCTCGGAATAAATGTAATAAAGTGCCTCATTCTTCTGATCTTCACTGAGCTTTGTAGTAAGCAGAGTTTCCGCATAGCCTGCGATTGCAGTCATCGGAGTCTTCAGCTCATGCGATAGATTTCCCATCATCAGAGTCTTCTTATACTCCGACTCGGTAAGCCTTCTGCTGTTCTCCTCAACAGCTTCCGCCATTTCATTAAAATGTGCGGCTAACGTTCCGATTTCATCTTTAGACGATACTTCAACACGCTTCGAGTAGTCACCCTCCGCCATATCATTCGTAGCATCGGTAAGTTCACTGAGCGGAGACAGAACCCCTCTCAAAACAAACATAGTTACGATCATAACTATAACAAGCATTCCGAGTGATATCAGAACATAATAAAGCGTATATCTGTTCACCTTCTTATATACATCCGTAATATCATACAGCCTGTAAAATGTGTATCCGTCGATTCTCTTACTGTGTACTATATATCTTCCGTCCTCATGGATAAGCTCTTCTCTTTTATCTGTAGAAACCAGTCCCGCATTCATCTGATAAGCTGCAGAATCCAGCTGTTCCTCGGTAAACACAGTGAGATTATATATCTCTCCCTCTGAACTATAGACCACATTTCTCCAGTTACCTTCGTTCTTATAAAAGATTTTTATCCTTTGATCAACAGATGTTCCGCCACGTTCTTCGATCAGATCCTCGAAATCCGAAAACTTCTCCGCAGCTACCATCATCGCCTCGCCATATGCATCGCGTATCATACTGCTTCGAAGCATCAATAAAAGAACGATGCCGCTGGCCATAACACTTACAGCAGCGGCAATACAGACAATTATTATAAGTTTATTCTTCAGCTTCACTATTCTACCTCAAGTCTGTAACCGAATTTAGGAATTGTCTTTATTGCATCCTCAAGCCCAAGCTTCTTCCTGAGCTGTCCTATATGGACATCCACAGTCCTTGTTTCGCCCATAAAATCAACGCCCCATACCATAGCGAGAAGCTTCTCTCTTGATACAGCTTTATTCCTGTTTCGGATGAGCACTTCAAAAAGTTTGAACTCCATTGTCTTAAGATGAATTTCTTCACCGTCTCTCTTCACAGTCATTGCTTCAAAATCCACCTCAAGGCCGCATATCTTCTCGGTATTATTAAGAGCTCCCGTTCTTGCGAGAACCTTCTCTATCCTGATCATCAGCTCAAGAACCTCAAACGGCTTAACTATATAATCCTCAGCTCCGCCCTTAAGTCCAGTAACCTTGGATGCTATATCATCCTTTGCTGTAAGGAATATCGTCGGAATCCCCCTTGCCTTAACAACTTCGAAAAGCTGAAAGCCGTCCATACCCGGAAGCATAACATCCAGCAGCGCAAGACTGTAATCCGAATCCTCATCCAGAGCCTCGGCCGCCTCCGCACCATTATTAAACACGACCGCCTCATATCCCGAACACTCGAGATTAACCGCGATCATTCTCGCTATCGCATCTTCATCTTCTACAATCAGTATTCTCAACATTTCCCCTGATCCTTCACTGTATAATACTTTATTCACAAAACTCAGTATATCATAATCACTTTAATAATCATATTAATTATCAATTACAAACTTATTAAAACAGTTATGCCATTGAAAAGCCCTGATTGATTTGTTATCATAAACCTACTTTATTCAGCGAGGTTAAATACAATGGAATACAACTTTTTCGCAACTATATCAAGAATGAAATATATCGAGAGATGGGCTCTGATGCGTAATTCCAGAAGCGAGAATCTGAGTGAGCACTCTCTCGAAGTCGCTATGATCGCACATGCTCTTTGTACTATCGGAAATGTACGCTATAACCGTAATCTCGACGCAAGCCGTGCTGCTCTCATCGGACTATATCACGATGCATCCGAAATAATAACAGGCGATATGCCGACCCCCGTAAAATACGTCAATGAGCATCTGAAGGATGCATATAAGGAAGTCGAAAGAATGGCCGAATTCAAGCTTCTCGAACGTCTTCCTTCAGATCTGAGAGCTGAGTATGAGTCAATACTCAAGAAATCAGCAGATGCAGACGAGAACGAACTCTATATGCGCCGTCTCGTCAAGGCCGCAGATAAACTCTCTGCTTATATTAAATGTATCGAAGAAGAGAATTCAGGTAACAGAGAATTCCGTACCGCCAAGGATACGATATCCGCTGCACTGGACACGCTTGCATCCGAGCTTCCCGAAGTCGAAGACTTCATGAAGGAATTCCTTCCTCCGTACGGCAGAACTCTTGATGAATTATCTAAATAAAGTGTTTATAGATTCAAGAAAATCATGAAGCGGCAGGCTTGATAATAGTAATCTGTCAAGTCCAATAGAAAATAAGCTAAATCAGATAGTCAAAAAAACAAAGGGTAAGCATTAATGCTTACCCTTTAATTAATTACTTAGTTCCAAGGAAGAATCTCATTGTTGTCGGATTTGGATTGCTGTTCGGTTTTCTTTTCAGCTTCCTGTTCCGGTTCCGGCTTGGTTTCCGGTTTAATATCCGGTACAGATTCATTAGCAGGTTCAGAGCTGTAAACTCTGACTCTCTTCTCTACATCCTTTTTCTCGACAGCCTTCTTTTCGGCTTCCTTCTTTTCTTTTTTCTTTTTCTTCTTAGCTTCCTTCTCAGCAGCCTTCTCCTGGGCTTTCTTAGCCTCTTTCAGATCGGCAGCCTTCTCGAGATCAACATCGAAACCTGAAGTGAACATAGAGTTTTCGCTTAACACTTCACCCTTTTCATTCATCTTTATTTCGATATTCTTACCTGTGACCTGATTGAAGATATCCATAAATTCCTTACCGGATATAGTCTCATGATCGATCAGATAGGTAGCTATAGCGTCAAGAACGTGCTCATTTTCCTTGAGAATTCTGTAAGCCTTCTCATAAGCAGCATTTACTATATTCTTAACTTCTGTATCTATCTTTGTAGCTGTCTCATCTGAGCACTGCATAACCGCACGTCTGTCAAGATATTCTCCTGTAACAGCTTCAAGCTGAACCATACCGAACTTATCCGACATACCATACATAGTAACCATAGCTCTTGCTTCTCTGGTAGCCTGCTCGATATCATTTGAAGCTCCTGTTGTTACAGACGGGAACTTGATTGCTTCGGCAGCACGTCCACCCATTGCAATAACTATATGAGCTTCCATCTCTGTCTTGGTCTGAAGATATCTTTCCTCTTCAGGAGTCTGCCATACATAACCGAGAGCACCTCCCGTACGCGGAACAATTGTTATCTTCTGAACAGGCATAGTGTTCTTCTGAAGAACTGTAAGAAGTGCATGTCCTGATTCATGATAAGCAACTATGCTCTTCTCCTCAGCATTAAGAATTCTGTCCTTCTTCTCTTTACCTGCAAAAACAACCTCTACAGATTCAAGAAGGTCATTCTGTGAAACAAGCTTACGGCCCTTACGTACAGCCATGAGAGCAGCCTCATTTATGATATTTGCAAGATCCGCACCCGCAGAACCGCTTGTTGCAAAAGCAAGCTCATGAAGATCAACTGTCTCATCAAGTTTAACGTTCTTGGAATGAACCTTGAGTATATCTTCACGTCCTTTAAGATCCGGTTTCTCAACAATTACTCGTCTGTCGAAACGTCCGGGTCTGAGGAGCGCCTTATCAAGAACCTCAGGTCTGTTTGTTGCTGCAAGTACTATGATACCCTTCTCGGTATCGAAACCATCCATCTCCGAAAGCAGCTGGTTAAGTGTCTGCTCACGCTCCGAGTCACCGCCCATGTGGCGGGTATCACGGCTTCGTCCTATCGCATCAATCTCGTCAATGAAAATGATACATGGTGCCTTCATCGTTGCCTGTTTGAAAAGGTCTCTTACACGCGATGCTCCGACACCGACATACATTTCAACGAATTCCGAACCGGACATTGAGAAGAAAGGAACTCCTGCCTCACCGGCAACTGCCTTTGCAAGAAGTGTCTTACCTGTTCCCGGAGGGCCTACAAGCAAGGCTCCTCTCGGAAGCTTAGCACCGATTTCAAGATATCTCTTCGGTTCACGAAGGAAATCAACCATTTCGGTAAGTGACTCCTTAGCTTCCTCTTCACCGGCAACATCCGCGAAAGTAATGCCTGTCTCCTTTTCCATGCCATACATCTTTGCACCGGATTTTCCGACACCCATTATTCCGCCGCCGCTCTTAGACATACTTCTCATGAAGAGCATCATAACAAGATAGAAGGCTCCGATCATGATCACCCATGAAAGGATTTCACGGAAGATAACATTTCCACCTTCATCTATAGCTTTAAACTCAACGCCCGATTTGGCAAGTCTGTCTACAAGCTCATAATCCGTAAGTCTTACAACGTAATAAACTACATTTTCAGTAGCTGTATCGGACACCTTCGGTTCAAAATAAATCTTATCGCTGTAAACCTCAACCGATCCGACTTCTTTACTGTCAACCATCTGGATAAACTTGCTGTATGCTACCTCAGTCTCACCCTTGGTTCTGTAATTGTTGTACTGAATCCAGAAGATGAGTGTAAGAATAACAGCAATGATCAGCATTATGACAGTAGAATTAAGGCCACCCGGCTTTTTATTCTTGTCGTTGTTGTTATCGTTTTCGCCCATTAATTACTCCATTCAAGTTTCGTATTATATCCGATGAGCGGCTCACGCCGGAGCCGCTCAGTTGATACCCTGTTAAATTAGTCAGCGTAGAGAGGATACTTGTCTGTAATACTCTTAACAAGTGCCTCAGCCTTAGCTGCATCATTGTCGATAATAGCTGCCTTGAAAGCATCAGCTATAGTAAACATATCTTCCTTAACCGCTCCTCTTGTTGTAACAGCAGGTGTACCTACTCTGATACCGCTTGTTACGAACGGTGACTTAGGATCGTTAGGAACTGTATTCTTGTTAACTGTGATATGTACTTCATCAAGAAGCTTCTCAACTTCCTTACCTGTCTTATCAAGGTTCTGAAGATCAACAAGCATAAGGTGATTGTCTGTTCCGCCTGAAACGATCTTGAAGCCTCTCTCTGTAAGAGCTTCAGCAAGTGTGCTTGCATTCTCAACAACTCTTCCCATGTAATCCTTGTAATCCTGTGAAAGAGCTTCCTTGAAGCATACAGCCTTACCAGCGATCACATGCATAAGAGGACCACCCTGAATTCCAGGGAAAATAGCCTTGTTGAAGTTGTACTTCTCATTGATCTCGTTGCTGCAAAGGATCATTCCTCCACGAGGTCCGCGAAGTGTCTTATGAGTAGTTGTTGTTGTGATATGTGCATATGGGATCGGGCTCATATGATATCCTGCAGCTACAAGACCTGCGATGTGAGCCATATCTACCATAAGGATTGCACCAACCTCATCAGCGATCTCACGGAACTTCTTGAAATCTATCTCTCTTGCGTAAGCAGAAGCACCTGCAACTATAAGCTTTGGACGTGCTTCCTTAGCAATAGCAAGGACATTATCATAGTCGATTCTTCCTTCATCATTTACACCGTAAGGAACTGCCTTGAAATACTTACCTGACATGTTTACAGGACTTCCATGTGTAAGATGTCCGCCGTGATCAAGGTTCATTCCCATAAATGTATCGCCCGGCTCCATAGTTGCAAAGAATACAGCCATGTTAGCCTGTGCACCTGAATGAGGCTGAACATTTACATACTCTGCACCGAAAAGCTCCTTAGCTCTTTCTCTTGCAAGGTCCTCAACCACATCAACATACTGGCATCCGCCATAGTATCTCTTTCCCGGATAACCCTCTGCATACTTGTTTGTAAGCGGGCTTCCCATAGCAGCCATAACAGCCTTGGATGCAATATTCTCAGAAGCGATAAGCTCCAGGTTCTGATTCTGACGAGTGATCTCATCAGTCATAGCTGCAGCAACTTCTGCATCCGTCTTTAAGATTTCTGAAAAATCGTACATTTATTCTTCCTCCGGTTTGTAAAATATTTTTATAGTTTTATGACATATGCACTGTTCACTTATCGAAGCAATTCAGTTTAATTCTTATGCCACATTATTTAACTTTGATACGTGAGAGGACCTCACCGATCTTCTCTTTGATTACTATATCAGCCTCTGCATCTCTTGATGTCGGTGCCATATTGAGAACAACAAGATGTTTTCCCCTGAAATAATTTATGAAAGAAGCAGCCGGGTAAACCACAAGTGATGTACCTCCGATAATAAGCATATCTGCCTGCTCTATATGCATGATGCTTCTTGAAATAACAGAGTTATCAAGCCCTTCTTCATAGAGTACAACGTCCGGACGAACCAGGCCGCCGCATTCCTCACATTTCGGAATGCCGTCAGAATTAAGGACATACTTCATTCCCGCAAGAACATCTTCCTCAGTTCCGTCATAACGCTTTCCGCATCTCAGACAATAATTTCTGAGCACACTTCCGTGAAGCTCAAGAACTTCCTTTGAACCCGCTGCCTGATGAAGTCCGTCGATATTCTGTGTAACAACTGCCTTCAGCTTACCTGCAGCCTCAAGTTCAGCAAGCTTCTTATGTGCAGCATTAGGCTGCGCATTCGGAGCAAGCATCTTATCCTTGTAGAATTCAAAGAACTCTTCCTTCTTCTGCATAAGAAATGTATGGCTTACTATAGTTTCAGGCGGATATTTATATTTCTGATGATACAGACCATCCTGACTTCTGAAATCAGGAATACCGCTTTCGGTTGAAACACCCGCTCCGCCAAAGAAAACTATATAACTCGACTCGTCGATTGCCTGCTGGAGTCTCTCAATATCCTTCTCAGATCTCTCATCCATAAGCTAATTCTCCTCCGTCGTAGCCGGTGTATCATCTTCGATAATCAGCTTAACCGTATATTCTCCTACAACCTTTATCTTATTCTTAGGTTCAAACTGAAGCTTTACATCATATTCACCCGGCAGTTCATAGCCCTCTACATTCAGTATCGGCTTAAGATCCGAAATCGTAATACCCTCGAGATCTTCTGCAAGACCCGATGCGGAAACGGAAAGCGGTGCCGGAATGGACAGCTTATATTTCAACCTGTCTTTCTTTCCCTTTACGGTGATATCACCCTCGTTACAAGCGACTCTCTTCTGAACATGAGGTTCGATGGCGATATTCACAGCCATCTGCTGATTCATATCAAGAAGATAAACCCTGTCAGGAACATAAGAACTGAGCATTACATTTTTCTCAATATTATCTTCCGCTCCCGCAATGGAAATGTCAGAAACAGTTATCTTATTGATTCTTCCGATGATCGATGCATCCCCATATATTACAACCTTCTGAGGATTATAACTTTCGGAAACAACCGAATATCCTTCAGCCGGAGTACCCTGAGTCTGAAGGTCGATTTCAACCTCCTTCGTCGGATATACCGGTACATTTACGGAAACCTGACTTGTGGAAAGCTTTATATGCTTATCCTCAAGCGATTTTCCATATGCATCAAATGCACTTATATTAACAACCTCATCGAAGGTTGAGGCCGAGTTATTAAGATTGACAACCGCCCTGATCTCCGTAATTCCGGAAAGCACCGACTCAGGTCCTTCAACAGTAATGATATTCGGTGTCGGAACACAGGTTCCGAGCGCGTGACTTCCGGCAACATCGCCGGTCGTAACTACCTTTACCGGAAGCTCAACCGAGGAAATCTCCTCAATGCTGAGTGTCATTGTTGTATTCAGATTTTCTATTGTTATCTGTGATGCTATGCCCTGATTCAGCGGTTCAACCGTAATCTCAGCTGTATTTGTAACCGACAAATGTGAGAGATCCGCATATGCCCTGAAATCAGCCGCTGACAGGCCTTCCACGACAGATCTCGGTCCTCTTACATTTATTGAAACCTCTTCTCCGTCAACAACATCATAGACATAGCCCTGATTCTCTATCGCCCCGCCGTTCTTCTGCTCAACCTTAATGTTGGAGAAGTTTCGAGTAACCTTATAATCATCGATATTCATTACGATGAGCCATGCTAAGAACGCAAGCACCAGAGCTACAAGCTTAAGTCCAAGGTGGTCAAACAATTTCAGCTTACTAAAAATATTCATGCCTTATGACCCCCTTTCTTAGCGCGTTTTGCTCTGACAGGTTTGTCATCAGGTTTATCCTGAATATCCGCAAGTTTTTCTCTGATCTGTGTCTCACCGAGATCTCTGTAGAGAACACCTCTGTGAGCTATAGATATTCCTCCGGTCTCCTCGGAAACAATGATGGTCATACTGTCCGTTGCCTCACTGATACCAAGTCCGGCTCTGTGTCTTGTTCCGAGCTCCTTATTAACATCCGTTCTTTCGGTGAGCGGCAGATAACAGGTAGCTGCGATGATTCGATTATTTCTTACGATAACCGCGCCATCATGGAGCGGTGTATTCTTTTCAAATATATTTACCAATAACTGTTCTGTAACTTCCGCATCGATAAGTATACCTGTGTTGATATACTCTCCGAGAGGTGTCTCATGCTCTAAAACTATGAGTGCACCGGTCTTGGTCTTTGAAAGCTCTGTTACTGTTTTTACAAGTTCAAACACTGTACGGTCTGACAGATTCCTGTCGGGATCTTTAGTCGTAGTGTTGTTTATGATATTCCTGAGAATGTTCTTACGTCCCAGCTCATCAAGTGCATTTCTGAGTTCCGGCTGGAACAAGATAATGATTGCAAGCAGGAATACATTTATAAGATTCTTACTGATCCAGAGGATCGTGTTGAGTCTGAGGAGTGCAGCCAGTCCGAGAAACAGCACAATAATACCTATACCTCTCAGCAGCGTCCAGGCACGGCTGGTCTTTAGCCACAGGAGGATGTGGTAAATGAGATATGCAATTATGATTATATCCAGTACATCTGTCCAGGAAATCTTCGGAAAATAGAACCAGTCAAGATATGACCTGATGGATGACCAGATTGATGCTGCTATCCCTGCCATTTGTTCCCCTAACTTAGATCATCATATAAACTATTTGAGACTCATTCCACCAGTTGCCTTCTCTGTTGCCTTCACTGCGTCTCTGATAAGCTGATCGAGTTCACTGCTGTCCATCGCTTCGCCATCATTATTTCCGGAAACATCGTTCCAATCCGAATTGCTGCTTTCCGGTCTGTAAGCCTCCGGTTCTTTAATAACCACTCCATCATATCCGCTTTCAACAAATGCTGAATCCGGCACTTCATTTGTTACCGTAGAAGCAGCAGGTGCTTTCCTTCTGAAAGGTGCCCTTGGCTCTTCCTTTGCAGGTGCCTGTTCAGGTGCGGCTTCAGTCTCTTCTTTAGCGAGTGATTCATCAAGTTCAGCTGTATCAACAGACTTTGGAGCCTTTCCTGCCTTCTTCTTAGCCTTCTCTGCAAGCTTAGAAAAATCAACTGCAGGTTTCTTCTCTTCCCAAAGCTTCGGAACAGCCTTAACATAATAAACATATTCATCATCCTCGAAGGTAACGCGTTCCGTATGAGGATAATCAAGGAAGCCCTTAAAGAATCTGACAACAAGACAAACTATAAGTCCGAGTAAGATTCCCTTTAAGCAGCTCATAAGATTAGCATCAAGTTCAAATGTAAAGCACATGTAAATGTATGAGAAAATATTTGCAAATACACCTGCAGCAAGTGCTACATACTGAGAATACTTAAAATGCTGATTATAGATAACACCGATCACTGCAACTGTAATAATGAAAACGCCCATCATCGCGAACATTTCCTTATTCTTCATCATGTGCTCGATCATAAACTGAAGACCATCGGTCTGAGTCTTGTTCCCCTTTGATGCAATCGATGATACGATATCTGCTGCTGTACTCTTTGGAAGAAGCTTGCTTACTTCATCAGCATACTTACCGAAATAGTAAATGAGTACACCTAGTGCAGCCGGAACCGCACCGCTGAGTCCAAAGAATATCGCTACTATAAATGGTACTGCAAAGTCCAGTCCCCAGAGCAGAAGAATGACTGAAAGCATAATAGCCATTCCGCACTTAGGGAAGAACTTGATATATACAAGAAACATAAACATGAAGAGCAGTATAAATGACAACCCTACTTCAAACGAAACCGTAAATGAATGAAGTGTTATCAGAACTCCTATCATGAATACCATGAATCCGTCCGGAAGGATAGCGCACATAATTGCAAGAAGTATACATACATCTGTCCTTGCCGCAAGCTCATGATATGGAAAAAGTGAGCGAATTGCGAAAAACGCAATAAGCGAAAATATAAACCTTATCACAGGAGTAGTTATCTCATCAAACTTCCTGCAATAATCTCTAATCTTATTCTTATATGCAACTAACTGTGTCATTGTTCCTGTCTCCTTGTGGTATCGTCACCGGCGAATTCTGTTTCATCTCCACCAACGCTGTCATAA
This sequence comes from uncultured Lachnospiraceae bacterium, assembly GCA_946405625.1. Taxonomy (GTDB): domain Bacteria; phylum Bacillota; class Clostridia; order Lachnospirales; family Lachnospiraceae; genus Eubacterium_Q. The sequence goes on from CAMJHQ010000011.1 coordinate 106,311, forward strand.
ACTTTGATTCGCTTTAAAAGCTTATCCTCTTCTCTCTGCTCAATCTCATAGTACTTAAGCAGCTTCCTAAGCATACCGTTATATTTTATAATTCCCGGCTTCGCCAATTGGAATTTAAACAGGTATATGATAAAGGAATAAATAAACATTACGACACACGCAACCACGTACCCCTTCAGGTAAACGGAAATGATTTCGAAATAATCCATATCCATATCAGTAAGCTGATCAAGAATTTTTTCAAAATTCATTAAAATATAAATCGCGACATATGTCCAATATACAAATGTTGTAGCAACGACCGTCTTCAGACATCCGTACTTTATATAGTCTTCTCTGAAATACCTGGCCATTACCAGCTTATCGTTTTCTTCATGCTTCTCATATATGGCCACCTTGGTCATAAGCATGATCTTGCCTTCGTTAAGCATATCTTTTCTCCAGTTTACATAATCTCTAATATGCACACAGCATACCACATTTGAGTATAATCGAAAAAAGCGGAAACAGCAAGCATAACTTGGACAATTAATGATATATTAATAACCGAAGCTCCTACCGTTTCCGAAGTTTCAAAATTATTGATTTTTCTTATAATTCATCTGATTGATTATTCTTATAATTCATCTGATTGATTTTACCTACAATTCATCAGATTGATCTTTCCTATAATTCATCAGATTGATCTTTCCTATAATTCATCCGGACTTTCAATCAGTTCGAGACTATGATCCCTGTTCAGTTTCTGGCAGATCTTGATAAATGTATCAAGTGGAACATCCTTCATCTGCTTGTTACCGCGAAGGTTAACAGAAACTGTATTATTCTCAGCCTCCTGATCTCCGAGGACAAGAATGTACGGATCCTTGAAATTCTTGAACTTCTTGATCTTGTTCTTCATATTGTCATCCGAGTAATCAGCCTCAACTCTGATTCCGTTCTTTCTGAGAAGGTCAACTACCATCTTTGCATACTGATTATGTGACTCTCTGATAGGAACAACACCTACCTGGAACGGTGACATCCAGAATGGGAAGCTTCCCTTGAAGTTCTCAATGAGAATTCCGATAAATCTCTCGAATGATCCGAAGATTGCTCTATGGATCATAACAGGTCTCTTAAGACTTCCGTCCTGTGAAACATACTTGAGGTCAAAGTTAAGCGGAAGCTGGAAGTCGAGCTGGATTGTACCCATCTGCCACTCACGGCCGATGCAATCCTTCATCTTGAGATCGATCTTAGGTCCGTAGAATGCTCCGTCACCTTCGTTGATCTCATAATTTCCTTCACCGTACTTCTTATCAAGGATTCTCTTAAGAGAAGCCTCTGCAGCATCCCAAAGTTCAGGAGCTCCCATGAAGTCATCCGGTCTTGTTGAAAGTTCTGCTGCATATGTAAGTCCGAAAGTCTCATAGATATATTTTGCAATATCCATGATATCTCCGATCTCATCCTCGATCATTTCCTCTGTAAGGAATGTATGATCATCATCCTGGTGGAACATCTGAACTCTGAAAAGTCCGTTAAGCTCACCACTCTTCTCTCGTCTATGAATAACCTGAGTCTCACTGTATCTTATCGGAAGCTCCTTATAGCTGTGGAGTCCGTTCTTATATACATTTATAGCATTAGGACAGTTCATAGGCTTGATAGCATACTGAACATCTGTATCAATAACTTCCTCATCAGTCTCAGGATCAACCGATGCATTTGTTACAAGGAACATATTTTCCTTATAATGTCCCCAGTGTCCTGATGTCTCCCAAAGATTCTTGTGGTTGATAACAGGAGACAGAATTTCCTGGTAACCATGTCTCTCATGAAGATCTCTCCAGAAGTTGAGGATGGCGTTGTAAAGCTTGAATCCACGTGGAAGCCAGTAAGGCATACCCGGTGCAGACTCATCGAACATGAAGAGCTCCTGCTCAGGTCCGATCTTCTTGTGATCACGCTCCATAGCTTCCTTTACAAAAGCAAGATGATCCTTCAGTTCTTCCTTTGAAGGAAATGCATACATATAGATTCTCTGAAGCTGATCGTTATGCTCATCGCCTCTCCAGTATGAACCTGAAACAGACTTAACCTTGAAAGCCGCATTCATAAGTTCCTGAGAATTTGAAATGTGCGGTCCACGGCAGAGATCTACGAAATCATCACCTGTATAGTAAACTGTGATCTTTTCACCTTCAGGAAGATCATTGATAAGTTCTTCCTTATACTTCTGACCTGCAAAGATTGTAAGTGCTTCATCCTTTGAAACCTCCTTGCATGTCCAGTCCTCACGGCGCTTAAGGATCTCACGCATTTTGTCCTCAATAGCCTTATAGTCATCATTTGTAATTGTTCTCGGAAGCATGAAATCATAATAGAAACCATCAGCAATCTGTGGTCCGATTGCGATCTGAACATTTTCCTTTCCGAAAATCTCCATTACAGCCTTAGCCATAACATGAGCGAGTGAATGTCTGTACACACTCAGATAATACTCTCTAGCTTCATCCTTATCCATCTGCATATCCTCCTGATTAAATAATTTAACTTGGTTATCAACTCTAATAATTTCTAATAATCTGTCATTGAACATAACTCAATTCCAATGAAATCAACTCATCTCATACCGAGCCATACTCAATACCCCTTTAGAATAATAAAAGCCCCTTGCACCAAATACGGTACAAGGGACGTAATTAACGCGGTTCCACCCTGCTTGCCATACTACTGAAAACTTTAAAATGTATGACCACTCATTTCGATTATAACGTAATCAACGTATCCGTTTGGGTTCTGCTGCTATGATATAAATCACTAATCACTATATCACTACATCAGTTCTTAATCGGGATCCCTCAGAGGTAGTGTTCGGATGGTCACAGACCTGAAGTACTCTCAGCCTTCGATACTTCTCTCTGTCGGTTCTAAACAGATCATCTTACTGTCCTCATCACAGGTTTAATTCTTTATCAAACTTTTTGCAATTATACAACCATCGATATTTAAAGTCAATCTCGACTTTTTTCGATATTCATTTTGTCTCGGCCTATTTCGATATTATTTGACTCGACTTTTTTCGATATTTTTCAGCTCGACTTTTTTCGATACTCATTTTGTCTCGACTTTTTTCGATTTTTTTCAACTCGACTTTTTTCGATACTCATTTTGTCTCGACTTTTTTCGATTTTTTTCAACTC
>CAMJHQ010000012.1 GCA_946405625.1 uncultured Lachnospiraceae bacterium
AAGTACAGTAATGTATTCAGCTGAGGTGTACTAATAGGTCGAGGGCTTATTCAAATGTATTGTAATTGATCTGATTAAATATTTGTCTTGTCCTGTGTAAGCAGGGCTGTCTGTATGAGATAAGGATTATTAAATTATAAAAATATTATTATTATTCCTCGATAGCTCAATGGTATGGCATTGCGGCGAGTTCCTAAGGCCGCTGTTGATTTGTCGATTTAATTATTCCTCGATAGCTCAATGGTAGAGCATTCGGCTGTTAACCGAAGGGTTGTTGGTTCGAGCCCAACTCGGGGAGTTTATCTCTATTAAGGCCCCGTGGTCAAGAGGTTAAGACATCGCCCTTTCACGGCGGTAACACGGGTTCAATTCCCGTCGGGGTCACTATTTAAATATCTTTTTGGAGGATTAGCTCAGTTGGTTAGAGCATCCGGCTCATAACCGGACGGTCCCGGGTTCGAGTCCCCGATCCTCCACGTTAAACCGAGAATTTCAGTAATCTCGGTTTTTTTTGATATAAATCTCGGTTTATTCGTAAATATCACTATTTTCAACAAATTTATTCATAGGTTTCGACGATTGACAATATAATTGAAAATCTATAATATATGCGATATATCGCCGAAAGAACAGTTTTTGTCGGAGCAAAGGAGTTGAATTTATGTCAAAGGATTATGTATTAAGTACATTACCTGAAAAAGAGAAAATGCTATTTCTGAAGAAATCTGAAAGGCATGCATTTAATAAATCAGATTATATTTTTCATCAGGGCGATACAGTTGATACAATTTATCTGATCAATAAAGGTCACGTTCTCCTTATAATGGATAACGGGGCTGATGATAAGCAGATAGTAGGTTTTCTTTCAGATGGTGAGTGTATATGGGAAGGAGCACTTCTTGGTGAAGAGAAATACAGATATAGTGCGGTTTGTTTGACTGATGTAGAAGCATATACTATGTCGGTGGTCGATTTTGATAAATTTCTCAGTTCAAAAAAGCTGTACAGATATCTTATCGCCATAATGAGCGAGAAGCTGCATGATGTTAACAGAATAAATGAGATAATCATACGCAGAGAACCTGAGTCGAGGATTGCGGGACTTCTTTGCTATTATGATTTCAGGAAATCCGGAGAATATATTGAGCTTACGCTGGATGAGATTGCCGAAAAGATCAATCTCCGAATGGAAACAGTAAGCCGTAAGCTTAAACAAATGGAGAAAGACGGAACCATTAAAAGAATGGGAAAAGGAAAACTTAAGATACTCAGCTATAAGAAGCTGAATTCAATCTTTGAGTTTGATGTTATTTAGTCTGTTGAAAACGGGTTTTTCGAGTGATCGAAATACCCGTTTGTTTTTTGTTTTCTAAAGGAAAATATGTAATACATTTATACTTTCAATATATATCTTTTTTGAAAATAATATGTCATAATACCATTCTGGACAATTTTTAGACAACAATGAAGGAACTTAATATGAGTAACGGAAAATTGATAAAAAAGTTTATAGGTGACAAAGCATTTTACAGAAGTGTGCTTTCTGTTGCTGTGCCGATCATGGTACAGAACGGCATCACGAATTTTGTTGGTCTTCTCGATAATATCATGGTAGGTCAGACCGGTACGGAGCAGATGTCGGGAGTTGCGATAGTAAATCAGCTTATGTTTATTTACTATCTGTGTATTTTCGGAGGGCTGGCAGGTGCAGGTATCTTCACAGCCCAGTTTTACGGAACAAAGGATTATGAAGGCGTTAGAAGTACCTTCAGATTTAAGCTCTGGATGGGACTTGTACTTACTGTGGCATCCATTGAGATATTTTATAACTTCGGAAATCAGCTTATTCTTAAATATCTGGAAGGCTCAAATGATGGCGGAGATATGGCTCTGGCACTGTCTTCGGGACGCAGCTATATGCTTATAATGCTTATAGGTCTGATTCCTTTTATGGTCCTCCAGGTTTATGCGGGAATTCTGCGTGAATGCGGTGAAACGGTAATTCCGATGAAGGCCGGCATTATAGCGGTCTTCGTTAATCTTGTATTCAATTACCTGCTTATTTACGGTCATTTCGGACTTCCGAAGCTGGGAGTTCTCGGAGCTGCCATAGCAACGGTAATCTCGAGATTTGTCGAGGTGACGATTGTTATAGTTTGGACGAAGATACATAGGGAGAGGTGTGAATATCTGACCGGCGTGTATAAAACGCTCTTTGTACCGCGCAGTCAGTCATTGAAGTATTTCATTACGGGAGTACCGCTTCTTTTGAATGAGACTCTGTGGTCAATGGGTATGGCAATGCTGTCACAAAGCTATTCGCTCAGAGGATTAAATGTAGTCGCAGGTCAGAACATAGCAAATACGATCAACAATGTATTCAATGTAGTATTTATAGCGCTTGGAGATGCGATAGCAATCATAGTCGGGCAGCTTCTGGGAGCCGGAAAGATGAAAGAGGCAAGAGATACCGATAACAAGATTATTGCATTTGCGGTATTCTGCGGTACACTTACGGGAATGCTCGCTACAATTGCCGCACCGTTTTTCCCACTTATCTATAATACGACAGCAGAGGCGAGAAAAATTGCGACAGGCATTATTCTGATCGATGCGCTTTTTACTCCGATGTTTGCTTTTTTGCATACTACGTATTTCACGCTCCGATCGGGCGGAAAAACGATAATAACATTTATCTTTGACAGTGTATTTATGTGGGTCATAACCGTACCTGTAGCATATTATCTCAGCAGATATACGCGTGTCTCGGCGTTCTGGATAATAACTATAGTTCATATGGTTGATTGGATAAAATGCATTATCGGATTTGTTCTTGTAAAGAAGGGGGCGTGGATGAACAATATCGTCAGCGATTCCCAATAGTTTTGTTATATCCGTCCTCCTGGGCGTGATATTTGTTAATATAATAGCGTTCCATTTCATTCAGGGTTTTAAATGACCTTCCTCTGAAACGATGGAACTTAATGTAGAAACGGTCACCGTAGGCGTAGTCGGCATATACAATTCCATTGCCCTTGCCTGTCAGGTGGCCGTTTACTCTTGAGAGGAGTTTATGAGCCTGACCGACATAGTACTTATGTTTGGTACGGTTATGGAGAATATATACGCCTTTGACATTGTATCGTTCGCTGGCAAGACGGTTCTTCTTGTTTCTAACATTTCGCATAGTAAGAAACCTTTCCGCGGAGATCCATATAGATCTTTTCATAATGCTTCCGAGGGAAGGGTGAAGAGAGCTGTGCAGAACCAGTAACAGTATAAGCACAAGGATTATTGATATTGTTTGAAGAAAGATAGTTTCATAATTCATAACGAGATTATACAGTATAAGAATTGGAGTTGACAAATCCCAAGAGAAAATGTATTATATAGGACGTTAGATGCATCTAACATACATTATAGGTAACTAAATCCTTGCGGATTGGTTATAGATAAACTCCTTTGATGACTCCCGGATTGTGTATGCATTTCGGGAGTTTTTTCAAGATATAATAGTTGTATGGTTTTCAGGGAGTAAACATTACAGAGATTTTAAAAAATACATTACAGAGATTTTTAAATAAAATGTTGACATTTTCTTATTATTATATTAAATTAAGTTGAGTTATATAGGACTAATTGCGTTAAAAGGAGTTTAATCATGAACCTTAATATGGCAGAATTAGGAAAGGAATATAATATTTCTGATGTAAATACAAGCGGTGATGAAGATATGGAGAGCTTTCTTTTCTCTCTGGGATGCTACAGTGGAGAGAAGATCACAGTAGTGGACAGAAAGAGGAACAATCTCGTAGTATCCATCAAAGATGCAAGATATAACATAGATAAGGAGCTCGCTGATGCGATCGAGGTCGAGGGATAACTCGGAATAATTTATATAGAATAAGCTATCTATGTATATTTAAAAAACATATTGAGTATGAAGATTAATAGAAGGGTGTAAGCCCTTTCTATTTTTTGAGCTTGGTTAGATTAGACTAATTGAGCTTATAAATGTATAACCAAAGGAGGATTTGTAATGAGAATCGCGTTAACGGGAAATCCGAACAGCGGAAAGACCACTATGTATAACGCTCTCACCGGTCGAAAGGAGAAAATCGGTAACTGGGCCGGCGTTACAGTAGACAAGAAAGAGAGCCAGATCAAGAAACAATATAATGACGGAGGAAAGGATATAATCGCTGTCGATCTGCCGGGTGCATATTCGATGTCACCTTTTACATCTGAGGAAAGCATTACAAGCAGTTACGTTAAGCATGAGAATCCGGATGCCATCATAAATATAGTTGATGCGACTAACCTTAGCAGAAGCCTTTTCTTTACAACACAGCTTCTGGAGCTTGGAATTCCTGTCGTTGTGGCCCTCAACAAGAGTGATGTAAATGATAAGAAGGGCAACAAGATTGATATAGAGAAATTGTCCGAAAAGCTCGGATGCCCTGTTATAAGAACAGTTTCTACATCAGATGAGGGACTTAAGGATGTTGTAAAGGCAGCGGCCGCCCTCATCGGAAAAGGTCAGAAGGCACCTTATATTCAGGGTGATATTGATCTTACCAGTAAGGAAGAGGTTGATAAAGCCGACAGAAAGAGATTCGATTTCGTTAAAAATATAGTAAAGGATGTTGAGAATCGAAAGACATTTACAAAGGACAAGACTATAGGCGATAAGATTGATAAGATCATCGCACATCCGATTCTCGGTATATTTATCTTTGCGGGAATAATGTTTCTCGTATTTTATGTATCGCAGACAACTGTGGGTACATGGCTTGCCGACATACTTGTAGGCTGGATAGAAGCTTTCCAGGGATGGGTAGGAGACAAGATGGCAGATGCTAATCCTCTTCTTTATGCCCTTCTGGTTGACGGTATTATAGGCGGTGTCGGAGCCGTTGTAGGATTCCTTCCGCTCGTAATGGTAATGTACTTCCTTATCGCACTTCTTGAAGACTGCGGATATATGGCAAGAGCTACAGTAGTTCTTGATCCTATTTTCAAGAGAGTAGGTCTTTCGGGCAAGTCTGTAATTCCTATGGTAATCGGTACAGGCTGCGGAATTCCGGCAATCATGGCATGTCGTACAATCCGTAACGAAAGGGAAAGACGTACAACGGCAATGCTTGCGACATTCATGCCTTGCGGAGCAAAGCTTCCCGTAATTGCACTTTTTGCAGGTGCTTTCTTCCCTGAATCAAAATGGGTAAGCTGGGTTGCTTATATGGTAGGTATCGCACTTGTTCTTCTTGGTGCACTCCTTATTAAGGCGATAACAGCAGCAAAATTCAGAAAGTCATTCTTCATCATTGAGCTTCCTGAATATAAGGCACCAAGCCTTAAGTTTGCATTCTTCTCCATGCTTGAGCGTGGAAAGGCATATATTATCAAGGCCGGAACAGTTATTCTTGTATGTAATACAGTAGTTCAGATCATGCAGTCCTTCAACTGGAGCTTCGAGGCGGTTGAAGAGGGAATGGAGGATACATCAATCCTTGCATCTATCGCAGGACCGTTCTCATATCTTCTGGTACCGGTTGTCGGAATTGCAGCATGGCAGCTTGCAGCAGCGGCTATTACAGGATTTATAGCAAAGGAAAATGTAGTAGGAACGATTGCAACCGTATATGCGATAACAAACCTCGTTGATCCGGAAGAACTGGAGCTTGTAGGTGAAGGAAATGCAGTAGCTGTTGCTATGGGAATCACAAAAGTAGCAGCACTTGCATACCTTATGTTTAACCTTTATACACCACCTTGCTTTGCAGCTCTCGGAGCTATGAATTCGGAGATGCGAAGCGCAAAATGGCTCTGGGGCGCTATAGGCCTTCAGCTCGCAACAGGCTTTACTGTAGGATTCCTTGTATATCAGGTTGGTACACTTATTACAACAGGAGCTCTCGGTGCAGGTTTTGTCGGAGGATTGGTATTTGAGATTCTCTTCGTTATAACACTGATTGCGATAATCAAGCATAACAACAGAGCGGTGGCTATAGAGTATAAGCTTGATGAAGCAGCCGCAGTAGCAAAGTAAAACATGAATAGAGCATAATAAAACAGCCGGGCATTCCGAATAAGGAATGTTCGGCTGAAAAAAGTTAAATAAAAACACGGTTTAATGATACATAGTGTCTTTTTAATCAGATGATCATAAGCCGTGTTTTTTTATTATTTCATCAATTTTCTCGGACTTCTCTTTATAGAGAGGATCCTTCTTTATTTTACCGGTGGTACAATGTCCGTGGCATGCTCCGTGTTCCGGGCAGCTTCCGCAGGTTCCGTTTTTATATAGATATCTGGCGGCCAGAGTGACAAGCACGATGATCACAGCCGCTGCTATGATAGTTGACAGATTCATATAATATTCCTTTCGTAAATCATCCGTATGATTCAAAGAGTTGAAGTATTCAGATAAATCTATCAAGTTAGATTTATCTAACTGAATAGATAATATATATTTTATCTGCGTGTGTCAAGAGATTTGTGGTAGAATAAATAAGAGTCTTTTGTAAAGATGAGAGATGAGGATGCGGAAGCATAATGAATTATTGTTGTCAGTCTGGCCGCATCACATAAAGAGTATCGGAGATTTAAATGAAGAGAGTATTCAGAGAGGGAATGAAAATGCTCCTGCAGCAGAGCATCTTTCCTCTCATTTACAACATAAATAAAAGAAAACAGATCAGAAAAGGTCTGGTGGTTTTTGCAGATGCACATCACGCTGAGCTTCCGGAACAAATGAGGCTGCTGTATGAAGAGCTGAAGAAAAGGGGAATGCATGTTGTAAAGTATTGCTTTGATCTGTCAAAACTTTCGAAGTCGGAAGGGCTCCGTAGAATGACGGCATTTATGAAGCTTTATGCGGTAAGCGAATATGTAGTGCTTTGCAATAATTTTATACCTGTGGCATCGTGCAAAAAAAGACCGGAGACTAAAGTAATCCAGCTTTGGCATGCCTGCGGAGCACTGAAGAAATTCGGTTATGATGCGGCAGATGATGTGCCGGGCTGGTATAAGGGAAATGTTTACAGGAATTATGATCTTGTCACAGTGAGCGGTCCGGAAGCTGTTGAGCCGTTTAAAAGAGCGATGAGGATTTCGGATGATGAAGTGGTAAAGCCGGTCGGTGTTTCGGAATCGGACAGACTGTTTGATACAGCCGGAATATCTGCAATAAAGGATAAATTCAAGTCATTATATCCGGAAGCTGAAGGACGAAAGGTGATTCTTTGGGCACCGACTTTCAGAGGTGCGGCCGGAGATGCTTTAGTGCAGAGTTCAGAGAGTATAGGTGAGAAGCAGGTTGATAAACTTGGCGATAATGAGGATTATTTTGTTATAAAGAGTCTTCATCCTCATCAGACCGGAGCTGTATCTGAAATGTCTACAGAAGAGCTCATGATGTGCAGTGATCTTTTTATAACCGATTATTCATCACTATGTTTTCAGGCGGCATTATACAGAGTGCCGATAGTTTATTTCACTCCGGATTTTGATGATTACAAGAAAGAAAGGGGCTTCTACTGTGATTATGAGAGCCTCCCGGGAGTACATCCGGGAGAGAATGATACTCTTGAAACTGCAGTGAAAAGAGCATTGAGAGAAGGCTCCCAAATGTATGAGAATGATGAAACCGTACATTTTCTTGAACGGTATATGTCAGGCTGTGACGGAAAAGCGACGGAAAGAATAGCGGATTATATTACGAAAGAGGTATGATTAAATAATGGCGATCGGTATTGCCTCAAAAGTAAATAAAGTATATAAGGCGGCAAGGAAAAATGCAGCCAGCGTATATAGGTTTCATATGTTGAGACACGTATATCCGAAGCTGTATCACGATAATGCCATGAAGCCGATAGATAAGAAGAAAGCAGTTTTTATCGAAGTAAGAGAAGAAACTCTCAGTAGTAATTTCAAGGGCATTTATGATATTCTGGTTGAGCGGGGCTATAAGGTTTCGGTACATTTCCTTCATATGAGCTTTGTGAAAAGGTCTGAGTATGTGAAGAATTGTAAGGAAATGATAAAAGATATAGCAGATGCGGCATATGTTTTTCTCGATGAGGCATCGGACGTTTTTGCTGCGCTTCCGATCAGGAGAAAAACGGTTGTAACGCAGCTCTGGCATGCCTGCGGTGCATTTAAAAAATTCGGAATGAGTATAGCGGACAAGAAGTTCGGAGGGGATAGGAAAACCCTTGAAAAATATCCGTTTCACGGCAATTATACCTACATGACAGTCAGTTCACCCGAGGTTGTTTGGGCATATGAAGAGGCTATGGGAATTAAGGACAGAAATGTAATTAAGCCCGTCGGAGTACCGAGAACCGATTATTTTTATGACAAGAAGGCCGCCGAAGAGGCATATAGACATCTGTATGAAAGCTTTCCTGAAGCAAGGGGGAAGAAGGTGCTGTTATATGCGCCGACCTTCAGAGGTCATGTAAATACGGCATCTACACCGGAAGAGCTGAATGTCGAGAGGTTCAGGAATGAGCTTAAGGATAAGTATGTGATGATTTTCAAGCTGCATCCTTTTGTGAAGACCAGAACGGAGATTCCGGAGGAATGCAGGGATTTCGCAAGGGATTTAACGGATGGTTTCAGTATAGAGGAACTGCTTCTTGTATCGGATGTATGCATTTCCGATTACTCGTCGCTTATTTTCGAGTATTCGATTCTGGAGCGGCCGATGCTGTTTTATGCATATGATCTGGGCAGTTATATAGACTGGAGGGGATTCTACTATCCGTATGAGGAATTTGTCCCGGGACGTATCTGCAGGACTGAAGAGGAACTGATCCTCGGAGTAAAGGAACTGGAGACGTCGTTTGATGGTGAAAAGGTTAAAAAATTCAAGGAAAAATACATGAGTTCATGTGACGGAAAAGCCACTGAAAGAGTAATTAAGATGATATTGGGGGAGTAAATATGAATTATTTATGACTCCCCCTTTTTATTTGTTTATTCCTTGAAAATCAAGCATGGAAATGGTAGTATATAATAGTTAAATTATCATTAGGCGTATTATGCCCTGATGAAGAAAAAAGGTAATAGAGGTAGACATCTTGGATAAGCTAATTAAGTTTGTAAAAGCCCTGATCGTAGTGGTCGCGGCGCTGATTTTGGCAATGATAGTAAAGGATTACTATAACAAGTACAAGGAGGCTTTCAACGAAGAGTATGCAGGTACATATACTCGTGAAGGCACTGAGGTTATAGTAAACATTCCGGAGGGAGCCGGAGTTAAGGAAGTTGCGAATATCCTGTATAAGAAAGGACTTATAAAGTATAAGAAAGCCTTCATCAACAGATATCAGGAATCCGATTATTCCGGAAAACTCAAAGCCGGAACCTACACACTGAATACGGGAATGAATACTCTCAAAATGATTGAGATCATGTGTCCCGTTATTGATGAATCGAACATAGTGGTGAAACTGGTCGTTCCCGAGGGCTTTACGGTTGATATGATCGCAGCCCGATGCGAGGAAGAAGGAATATGCACAAAGCAGGAATTCCTGAGCGCGGTTAATTCGGTAACAAAGGCTGATTTCGAATACCTTAACGATATTCCGGAAGGTGCACCGGTAAGATATAAACTTGAAGGTTATCTCTTCCCGGCTACTTATGATATCTACAAGGATACAACAGCTGAGCAGATAGTCGGAATGATGCTTCAGGCATTCAGAAATTACTATTCTGAGGATATGAGAGCTAGAGCCGAAGAACTCGGACTTAACTCATTTGAAGTTCTGACAAGAGCATCGATGGTTGAACGTGAGGCTAAGATTGAAAGCGAGCGTCCGATAATCGCAGGAGTTATCAATAATCGTCTCGATGAGGATATGCTTCTGCAGGTTGACCCGACAGCTCTTTATCCTGTAACGGAAGGTATGTATGACAAGGAAGTTGTCACATATGATGATATAGAGGTTGATTCTCCTTATAATACGTATAAGTATAAGGGTCTTCCTTGTGGACCGATCTGTAATCCGGGTCTTTCATGTATCAATGCCGTTTTGGAGCCGGAAGAGCATGATTATCTTTACTATCATGTAGAGGATGAGAGCACCGGAAAGCATGTATTCTCTGAAACATACGAAGAGCATGAGGATACAATGAAACCTGAGGGGTCAGATGATGACGGCGATGATGACGGCGACGATGACGACTCAGATGATGATTATGAAGATTATTAAAAATAATGGCATAAGCTGTTTAAATAAATTCCGCTAAAAATTGCGAGGAGGGTGTACTGATGAGAGGTTTTAGATTTACAGCAAAAAATATAGGAGATGAAAGATATCTCACTTATATCATGGGTGAAGGCTGTGAACTGGACGAAGATGCACTTGATATTTGTGAGGATGGCGTCAGTGGTCTGGTAGGTATTATTTACGAAGAGGATGATGATTACGATTATCTGACGTATGACATCACCGGAAAGACGGCACTTGATAACTATACAAAGGGTACGGTAGACAAGAAAACAGTATTTACACTTGTCAGAAATGTAGCAAAAGGAATTATTGAATTTAAAGAGGTTGGTATCCCTCTTTCATATATTCTTCTCAACAGAAACTTTATGTATGTCAATCCCGATACTTTAGAGATTGAGTATATCTGTCTTCCTGTTGAAAGCGAAGGAAGCGTTGCTGCTGAGTTTAAGGGTTTCATGAGACAGTTTATTGCTAATCTCATGTACAATGTCGATGAAGATCTGAACTATGTAGGACAGCTTATTACCTACATAAACGGAGATTCGTTTAATCTCAGAGGCCTGGTAGGCCTTGTCGAGGCACTCATGAAGGATGCCGGAATCGATTATGAGGCTGAGGGAGATATAGCAACAGCTGATGGAGATGTTGTTGTCAGCACAGATGTTCTTACTTCAGATCAGGGAGTAAGCTCTTACATGGACGAGCTTGAGGATGCTGATGGTGATCTTCCGGAAATCGGTGATGATGAAGAGGAAGAAGAAGATATAGAAGTTTCGGAAGCAGAGGAAGAAGACGCTGAAGAAGAGACTGAAGAAGCTCAGGAGGAAACAGAGGAGACTGAAGCAGAAGCTGAGGAAGAGACTGTTGAAGAGGAAGAGGAAGAAGACGATGATGATGGCCCTGAAACAGTAACAATAGCTGATATCAGAGCAGCACAGAAGAGTGTTAAGGTCAACAGAGTAGCACTTATCCAGAACAACGCACACGGCGAGGAAGAGAAGCAGGCAGAAGAAGAGAACAAAGCAAAGAAGAAGGATAACTCAAAGGGCAAGAAGAAGGAGAAGGCAGAAGCTAAGCCTGAAGCACCTACAGCACCTGAACCACAGGAAGTTGACGCAGCAGCAGTTGCGGCAGCAGAAGTATCGGAGACAGCCGATATAAAGATCAATCCTTATATCGTAAGAGAAACAACAAATGAAAGAGCTATGATCAACAAGCCGATATTTAAGCTTGGTAAGGCTACAAGAGGTATTGATTACAGAATTGACGGAAATAATGCGATCAGCAGAATACATGCGATCATCACATTAAAGGAAAACAACCAGTATTACATCAAGGACAATAAGTCAACAAATCACACATATGTCAATAATGTAAAGGTTGAGCCTGATCAGGAAGTGCTGCTTACTAACAACTGCACGATCACACTCGGAGACGAAGATTTTCTTTTCAAGTTTTAAGACACTCAAATTGTTACTAAAATTGTAGGGGGTAGGATATGAATAAAGAGAACATTTTTTTAATCAAGGAAGCTATGGGAGTAACGTTCAAGTATGAGCTTTCACCGTCTGATGTAGTCGATGACAGAGCTCTCGACAGAGCGAGAAATGTTCCGATGGAAGGAATAGCTCCTGTACAATTCACTGAAATGGAAGGCAAGAAGGTGATAATTTCTCGCATTCCTACAGGAACACCACTTAATCAGTTTATCAAGAAGGAACTTAAGAAGGCAGAAGTGCTCACACTTCTTAAGAGCTTCCTTGTATCTTTTGATATTGGCAAGAATGGAATTCCGGTGAATTATCTTGTAAAGGATTGGGAATACATTTTTGTTGACGAACATATGTTCGATGTTTATATGTTCCTTGCCCCTATTAAGGATGATGCAGGTACGGTAACGGATATAGCTGATTTCTTCAGAGATATTGTTGCCGGAATCAAGTATAACGAAGAAGATAAAGATAATTATGTTGCACGCATTTTAACATGCATAAATTCAGACAGATTCAGTACAAGTGATCTGAATGTTATGGTTTCGGAAATGCTTACGACAGTTACTCCATTGGATAATAGCATGAATGTGGCTGCTAAGGTTGACAGAATGGCGTTGATGAGAAACAGAGCATCAGCACCAATGGGCCAGCCGGGAATGGGAATGCCACAGGGCGCACCAATGGGTCAGCCACCGATGGGAGGATTCCAGGGAGTGCCGGGTCAGGCACCGCAGGGCCAGCCAATGGGAATGCCGCAGGGCCAGCCGCCGATGGGCCAGCCGGGAATGAGACCAATGGGTCAGCCACCGATAGGTGGTCCACAGGGAGCACCGGGCCAGGCACCACAAGGCCAGCCGGGAATGGGAATGCCACAGGGCCAGCCGCCGATGGGCCAGCCAGGAATGAGACCAATGGGCCAACCACCAATTGGAGGTCCACAGGGAGCACCGGGCCAGGTACCGCAGGGCCAGCCGATGGGAATGCCGCAGGGTCAGCCACCGATGGGTCAGCCGATGGGAATGCCGCAGGGTCAGCCACCGATAGGAGGCCCACAGGGAGTACCGGGTCAGGCACCACAGGGCGCACCAGCACCTATGGGATCAATTTCTCAGCCGGCAGCTCCTACAGATGAAAAGAAGGAAGAAGAAAAGCCGGAAACAGAAGAGAAGAAGGCGGAGTTAAATATAGACGAAGCAAAGGATGAGAAGGCAGAAGAGCCTGAAGCAAAGGACGAGAAGGCGGAAGAGCCTGAAGCAAAGGACGAGAAGGCAGAAGAGCCTGAAGCAAAGGATGAGAAGCCGGAAGAGCCTGAAGCAAAGGACGAGAAGCCGGAAGAGCCTGAAGCAAAGGATGAGAAGGCAGAAGAACCAGAAGCAAAGGATGAGAAGGCAGAAGAACCAGAAGCAAAACAGGCAGATGATACATTTGAATTCGATGCACCTACTCCGGAAGAAGTTAAGGCTAAGGCAGAGGAATTAACAACTAAACCAAGTAAAGATATAGAAAAAGCTGCTCAGATACCACAGGGACAGCCACCAATCGGAGGACCGCAGGGGGCACCAGGCCAGGCACCGCAGGGCCAGCCGATGGGAATGCCACAGGGACAGCCACCATTTGGCCAGCCAGGAATGAGACCAATGGGACAGCCACCAGTAGGAGGCCCACAGGGAGCATCAGGTCAGGTACCACAGGGCCAGCCAATGGGAGCACCGCAGGGCCAGGCACCGTTTGGTCAGCCAGGAATGAGACCACAGGGTCAGCCACCAATCGGAGGACCGCAGGGAGCACCGGGTCAGGCACCGCAGGGACAGCCGATGGGAGCGCCACAGGGCCAGGCACCGTTTGGTCAGCCAGGAATGAGACCAATGGGCCAGCCACCAGTAGGAGGCCCACAGGGAGCACCAGGTCAGGCACCACAGGGACAGCCGATGGGAATGCCACAGGGTCAGCCTGGAATGAGACCAATGGGCCAGCCGCCAGTAGGAGGTCCACAGGGAGCACCGGGCCAGGCACCGCAGGGACAGCCGATGGGAATGCCACAGGGCCAGCCACCGTTTGGCCAGCCTGGAATGAGACCACAGGGTCAGCCACCGTTTGGCCAGCCTGGAATGAGACCACAGGGTCAGCCACCGATAGGAGGTCCACAGGGAGCACCGGGCCAGGCACCACAGGGCCAGCCAATGGGAGCACCGGGCCAGGCACCACAGGGTCAGCCACCGTTTGGCCAGCCTGGAATGAGACCAATGGGTCAGCCACCAGTAGGAGGCCCACAGGGAGCACCGGGCCAGGCACCAATAGGCGGTCAGCAGGCACCACAGGGCCAGCCGCCAGTAGGAGGCCCGCAGGGAGCGTCTGAGAACGCAGATACAAAAACAGAAGAAAAGATTGAAGATAAGAAAATAGAAGAGGCAAAGGTAGAGGAGAAGGAAGCGCCTGTTTCTCAAACAGAGGCAGAATCCGATATTATCGGAAAGCCGGAACCGATACCACAGCAGATACCACAGCCTGAACCAAAGCAGGAACCGGTATTTCAGACAATCCCTACAGGATTTGACGAAGCACCAAAAGCGGAGGTGAAAGAGGAAGAGACAAAGGCTGAAGTGAAAGGAGAGCCGAAGGCTGAAGAGAAGGCAGAGCCGGAATCACAGTCGGCACCACAGCCAGTACCGGCACCACAGCCAGTACCGGCACCACAGCCAGTACCGGCACCACAGCCAGTACCGGCACCACAGCCGGCACCTGTACCACAGCCAGCGCCAGCACCACAGCCAGTGCCAGCACCACAGCCGGCACCTGTACCACAGCCAGTGCCAGCACCACAGCCGGCACCACAGCCGGCACCTGCACCACAGCCGGCACCTGTACCACAGCCGACACCTGCACCGCAGTCAGCGCCAGCGCCACAGCCGACACCGGTACCGCAGCCAACACCTGCACCACAGTCAGCACCAGCGCCACAGTCAGCACCAGCGCCACAGTCAGCACCACAGCCGAAACCTGAAGCAAAGCCGGATCCGGCAACATTGTTCCAGGAGATGGCAACAGGTATGCTTACACAGGCAGAGCTCAACAGTCAGGTTCAGTCCGTTGATTTTGATACACTTCTTAATACAGAGGCACCACTTCCTGCATCTATTCCAAGGAAGTCAGGACCGCATCTTGTTAGAAGAAAGACAGGCGAAAAGATTTACATGGATAAGGATGAGCTCAAGATAGGCAAGTCTCAGCTCCATGCAGACTATACACTTGCTGAGAATCCGGCAATCAGCCGAGTACATTGTATTCTCAGAAAGGAAAACGGAGTAACATTTATAGAGGATAATAATTCAACTAACGGAACTTATGTTGATGGACAGAGACTTGTTCCGGGTAATAAGCAGTTCCTCAAAGCCGGTTCAATAGTAAAGATGGGTGATGAAGAATTTACATTCTTCCTCAATTAATAAGGAGACAGAGATGGAATTTTCCGCGACCTACAATACGGATATAGGTATTAAGAAATTTACCAATCAGGATTCACTTGCCATCAGAATTATCGATTCTCCGAAAGGTCAGGTGGCTTTCGGAATAGTCTGCGATGGCATGGGTGGTCTTGCCAAGGGCGAACTTGCAAGCAAAGAAGTAATAAATGCATTTACAAAATGGTTTGACGAAACATTTGTTTCGGAAATATTGGACGATACATTTTCTCCGGACAGCCTGCGAAAAGAATGGAATTCAATAATCCAGAACGAAAACAGACTGCTCGGAATGTATGGTTCGGATAACAACATTATGCTGGGAACTACGGTATCAGCAATACTTATGTATGAGGACAGCTTCTTCATTGCACATGTAGGAGACAGTCGCGTGTATGAGTTAAAGGAAGACTCGCTCAGAATACTTACAAAGGATCAGACCTTTGTTGCCAGAGAAATTGCGGCAGGACGTATGACGCCGGAAGAGGCAAAGACAGATCCGAGAAGAAGTGTACTTCTTCAATGTGTAGGTGCATCGGCAGAAGTTAGGCCGGATTTCCTTAAGGGCAGACTTCAACAGAATGCAATTTATCTCATATGCTCCGATGGATTCAGACATCAGATTTCCGAGCAGGAGATTATGGATAAGCTGGGTCCTCAGGCTATAAAATCAGATGAGGATATGAAATACGGGTGTGTATATCTGACAGAAATGGTCAAGAATCGAAAAGAGGCAGATAATATTACTGTAGCGGTTATAAGAACTATATAATTGTATTTTGTATTGGGATGTATAGAGGGATAGAAAATGCTTAGAGAAGGAACCGTTCTTGACGGAAAGTATGAAGTCCTTAAGAAGATCGGCGAAGGCGGTATGTCCACCGTTTATCTCGGCCGTAATAACCGACTTAATATGCAGCTCGCAGTTAAGGAGATTAAAAACGACGGCTCTAAATCTACCGAGATTCTGCTAAAAGGATTGGAGAGAGAAGCAAATATACTTAAGGATGTAGATCATCCTGTTATACCGCGTATTATTGATATTGTTAAGTATGGCGGAACTGTATGCGTTATCATGGACTTCATCGAAGGTGTTAACCTTGCGGATAAGCTGAAGGCTGAGGGCGCATTGCCACAGGAAGACGTAATCGAATGGTCTCTTGAGCTGGCATCGGCTCTTGATTACCTGCATTCGATGAATCCGCCTATCATTTATCGTGATATGAAACCGTCAAATGTCATGCTTCGTCCGGAGGGTGGAGTTAAGCTTATCGACTTTGGTACGGCTAAAACATATGATATAGAGAATAACGCGGATACAACAGCTCTCGGAACCAGGGGTTATGCGGCTCCGGAGCAGTTTGGTGATGCTCAGGGTAAAGGAATCTATAAGACAGATGCACGTACGGATATCTATAATCTCGGTGCGACCATGTATCATATGGTAACGGGTAAGAATCCGCAGGAGCCGCCATATAAGATTCTCCCTATAAGAGAAGTCAATGCAGGACTTTCAACAGGACTTGAGCAGATAATCATGAAATGTACTCAGCCAAATCCGGCTGACAGATATCAGTCTTGTGCAGAGCTCATATATGCTCTTGAGCATTATACAGAGCTTGATGAATCATATGTAAAGAGCAATAAGAAAAAGGTTTCAAAGTTCTTTACCACAGCGGCGCTTACTCTGATTTTTGCGGGCGTTGCCATTGGCGGAAGAATGGGAATGAGAAAGGTTCAGATGCAGAACTACTCAACCTATATTGAAGCCGGAAATGATTACAAGGCTGACGGTAATTTCCAGAAAGCGGCGGCAAGCTATCGAGAGGCATTCGAGCTTGACGGACGTGAAGCGGATGCATATGTAAAATATATCGATCTCTATATTGATGCCGCAAATGATGTCAATGATGAGGGAGAAGGAAAGCTCCAGCTTAAAGACGGACTTGACGTTGTTGCAAACAGAGTAAAGAACGGTTATGCCGGAGTTAACAAGAACAGTGAGGTTCTTTATCGACTCGGACTTGCTTACTTTACCGAAGAGAAAGAGTACGATCTGGCAGCTAAGTACTTCAATATGATCGATGATAAGGATGAGGATTACGGAGAGCTTGCAAATTATTACGGAAGCATTTCCAGAATCCTTTCAAACACAAACGTTACGCCGAAGGAGCTTCTGGAAAGCGTTAACGGATTTGCACAGTATAATATGAACAGACTCAGCAACACGAGTCGACAGAAGTTCGAAAACTATGATACGGTCGGACAGGTTTATGTAACATATCTGCTTCGTGAGCCGGGTGTTGCTGAAGAGGCAGAGAAGTTTATGAGTCAGGCTGTAGTGGATCTCGGCGAGTATACGGGCGAAGATTCAGCTATGTTTGACTATAAATACAGTGACTATCTGTCTGAGATATATTATCAGCTTGCAAAGGAAACCGGATCGACGGAGGATTATAACCTTTCAATAAATTATTGTAAAGAGGTTATAAATCTTATCATCGGAGAGATCGACGTTTCTAAACCGACAAGCAACGAAAAAGGAATGGCTTATATTAAGTCATATGTAAATAAGAGCTGTAGGATTGCAGAGATATACTCGACGCTCGGAGATACCGAAAATGCAGTAAAAACATATGAAGAAACCGAGAAGAAGCTCGGAGCCAAGAACGAAAATGCCACAAAGGTTTATGTGGAGCATCTGAATATGCTTTATACAACCTACGAGAAGGCCGAACAGGATCCGCTCAAGTGGTCACAGGCGCAGAAGGACAGCATTATCAAGGTATATAAAGAGGGAAGCGATATTCCGGGTATAACCAACAATCCGACATGGATTAAGAGAACACCGACGGTGGAGGTTATCAGCAGCCCCGTAGCAAAGAAGGAAGGAGAGTGATAGCAGATGAGCATTTACAATATAATGTTTACAGGCGGTCTCATTTTCGCCATACTTTTCTTCATACTTACAGTAGTTCTGTTCTTTTTATATAATATTCCGCAAGCTCTCGGTTCTGTTACCGGACAAACGGAAAAGAAGGCTCTTGAGGCAATCAGATCCGGCAAGAACGGAGGAGTTTCCAGTAGAAGAAGGAGAAAATCTCAGGGCAGGATCGTCGCCAGAGATATTAAGACATCTACTTCAACGGGTTCTCTTATTTCAGGAGATACAGATGTTCAGAAATCCGGTTCCGGAAAGGTTACAAAGGATACCGGAAGAATGAAGAAGGGTACAGGAAATATCAAGATGACATCCGGAGGTCTGAGGCAGGGATCAGGAAATATCAAACAGGAATCCGGCGGTCTCATGCAAGGATCAGGAAATATCAAACAGGAATCCGGAGACCTTATGCAGAATTCCGGAAATATCAAGAATACAGATAATGAAGCCAGAGAGGCTAAGGAAGCAGCAGCTGCTGCTGCAGCCGAAATGGCTGCAAAGGAAGAGGCTGCAAGAGAGCAGGCAATAGCCGAAGAAAAGGGCGACAAGAAGGATAAGACAGTAATCCGTATCAATCCTAAAACAGGAAAGAGATATGAGCTCGATGAAGAGGATACGGAAGTTCTCACATACGGAGATATGCAGAAGGATTCAGAGGCACCTACAACCTTCCTTGGTGCGAAGATGCCGGGAGATGATGAAGCTACCGATCTTCTGAGAGATGATATAAGCGAAAGCGATCTATATGATGATGATCTCTTATCAGATGAGGAAACATCGTCAGCTATCCTCGAAGCAGGTATGGCAATGGATTTTGATAAGGAAGATACCGATCTTCTTACAGCTACTGCTGCTGTATTGGAAGGGGAAGAAGTTTATGATGACGCTGCTGATAATATCAGTGAAGCAGATACAGATCTTCTTCTGCCGGACGGAACAACAGCACCAAAGCCGGTTGAAGAAGGCGAAAGGAAGAGACCTCCGAAGAGCATTACGGATATGCTCAGGAAGGCTATGGAGGAAGGAAAGAATATTCCTGACGTTGAGCTTGATGAAGATGACTATGATGATGAGGACGAGGAATATACATATTCCGTATCCGAAGAGATAACAAGTGTGCTTAAGGCAGAAGCTGCCGCTCAGGAAGCACTTACACAGGAAGATGTAAACGGAATTCTTGATGAAAATCTTACTTCTGTACTTCGTGCAGGAATGATGCCGGGTGCTGAAGAAGAAATGCCTATGGATGACAACAGGATTGAAGTAATTTACGCAAAGACCATAGTTCACACAGAAGAGACACTCTAAAGTGGTAAACGAGGGAGGACTTGTTAATGAGAACAAGTAAAAATACGAAGAATTACAAAAAAAGGATAGCCACTTCCACGCATGCCGGTATGGCAAGCGGAGTGTCAAAATTCAGACACTCTTACAGAAGTATGAAGCGGATGATATCCTTTTCCCTGGCGCTAATATTAGTTCTGGGTCTCGTTTATGTGGGCGGAATGATGAGTAAGGTAAAAGCAGCAGACGGAACGCTGTCTTTTGCAGATGGAACATGGGCTGAAGATACAGAGACATCAGCTGTAACGGATAATGATTTTATGAATACACTTTCAGACAGGACAGCCGATACAACGATAGTTGTTCCTGTAACGAATCTGGTACTTGGAACTGCAGATAAACATGTACTGAATTCGGATAGTTATGAGTGTGCATTCTGGTCGAAAGATGCTCTTCTGGAAGGATGGGCTCCGACTATCGATGCTTCAACAGGTGATGTAAGTGATTATGTAGTAGCTGCGATAAGTTCAATTGACTGCGCAACAGATGATGCAGTATATCTTCACAAGTTCAATATTTCAAAGAATGGTGAATCACAGTGGGTACTTGATGCTTCTTCGGTAAGCAGTGTTAAGTTTACCATACAGTGCACAGCTCCATCGGCACCTACAGTAAGCAAGGCTGACTTCGTTTATTCGATATCGGATGTTGCAGATAGTGAAAATACAGTATATTACGGTTCTTTCGGTTACTCGGTAAAGAGTACATCAGCAACATCATTAACAGCATTTGACAGATCCGAATCAGCAACTGATACAGCAGCAACAGCTGCAGCAACACTCAGCGCTGACGGAAATGACAAAGATGGAACATATTTAATAACAAAGAAGATTACAACCACAGATTCTTCGAAAACATTTATCTATGGTTGGTCAGGTCTTTATACAAGAGATGATAATATAGGTGATTGCAGTTTCAAGCTGCTTGACTCCGAAGAAGTCGAGTCTGTCGGACCGTTTGATCCTACAAAAGAGGTTAAGCTGGTTGCGACCGGAAATTCGACAGAGACTATAAATGTTAAGATTACGATCAGTGATGATCAGGGCTCCAAGGAAGGAACACTTGATTCATCTACTACGGAAATCAGTACGGCAATGCCGTCGGGAGTTGATACTGTAAATTCCCGTTCAGGAAAGTCTTTTGAAGCTACTGCGGTTTTTTCAGCAGAAGGTAAGAAGGACATAACAATAACAAAAACAATCAGTTATGAAGATGTAATACCGACTGTTACGATCACCGGAGTTGACGGTGCTGTTGACGTAGACGGAACCCAGTATGTAAATGGTACCAGCGTTGCTCTCAGAGTTGATTTCGCAGCAGGCGGATCGGGAACTTCAGCCAGGATTTCGTCTGATAAGATTTCGGTAACATCTGCGGCTACATATTCAGAAAGTGATTCTGATTCTTTTACAAATGTGGCTTCAAATTCTAACACGAAGGTGGTAATCAAGGATTTCCCTGCAGATGATACGTTTACAGTTCTTGTAAATATTACAAATGACAAGGGAATAAAGGCACCTACTGATGCAACAGCAGTGTTGAAGGTTGATAATACCGCACCTGAGCTTACAGTAAAGAGCGTTTCACAGGCAGGAAATACATATACACCTGCTGCAGGAAATTCCGATATTACTGTACCGGATACTTATAAATTTACTTCCGCAAAGGATGTTGAAATAGTATTTCATTTAAGTGACGGAGAGAACGGAAGCGGATTAAAGTCCAAGACCGCAAAGTGGGGTTCTACGGAATATACACTTGAGGATATCGGAAGTGGAGATTATAAGATCACTATCCCTGCAGATCCATCAAACAAAGGTGCTGCACCGAGTATAGATCTTGCAGCGGAAGATAATGTCGGTTTAACAACCGCAGTTAAGGTAAATTATCAATATGTTCATGATGATATAACCATATCCGGCGGAGATATTTCATCAAATGGCGGAACGTCTTATGATAAGGACGGAAATGCAACAACTCTGGATGATAATTTCTATGACGGAAAAGTTAAGATAGTTTATACGGTTGATTCGGATATTGAACTTAATGCAGCTTCGGCTAAATTAACAGCTACCAAGGGAGGAGAGACAGGTCCGCTTACTACAAAGACAGGTCCTGAGATTGCTTCTGCGGGAGAGAATAAGTATACGGTTACATATACTTTAGAAGAGGCTGCGACGGTCAAGTACGATAATATCGATTTTGTTATCTCCAATACCAACGGATATGCATCACCTAAGTATACTATTACAATACTGAAGGTCGATCTTACGAATCCGTATGCGGGAATAAGTATCGATACAGATACTACAAAGACGGTTCAGAATAAAGATGCAGATGCCGGATGGTATAAGACTCTTTGGCTTTTAATAAAATACAGTGATACAGATTCTTCCGGAGTTGAGTCGGGTATTGCAAGTGTAACGGTTACAAATGTTGAAGGCGTTACTTCAAAGAATATTACATTAAATTCGTCAGGAGTAACAGGCGTTCAGGTTAATAAGTCTACTGATACAAGTGGAACACCGGTTAAGGTGACTGCAGTAGATAATATAGGAAACAAGTTTGAATCCGAAAAAACTTTTATGGTGGATCCGGAGTTTTCCGGTGATGTTAAGCTTAAAGTTACAACTGACGGAACAGAGGTATCGGGAAGCGGAAACAAATATAAGGGTGAGCCAAAGATAAATATAACCGCAGTTGATGATATTGAGGTTAAGGATATAACAGTTAAAGTTGAACAGAATGGAACTGCTGTAGCGGATTATCATTTATCAGATACAAGCTTTGGAACGAAGTCAGTTGATAAAACAGTTGATCTTTCGGCTGTTCTCACTGCTGCGGGAAAGACGCTTGATGACGGTTCATATACCATTAATTCCACAGCTATGGATATAGCCGGAAATAGGAAGGCAGCTACACCGGAGGTTAAATTTGTTCTTGATAATCTGCCTCCGAGCTTTGGAAATGCAGTAATTACACAGATAGATAAGAAAAGTGATACTCATTCCGAGACAAAGGATATTTCCGATAATAATACAGAGCAGGTAAGCTTTGATAATTCGGTTTCAAGAAAGTCAGAAGTATCATTTGCCATTAGCGGAGTTGCAGATGCAGCTTTCAATCCGTCTGCCGGAGAAGGAAGCATATCGATAACGGCTCCTGACGGAAGTGCAGTTACAGGATATACTTATGATAAGGCTGCAGGCAACCTTAGCTTTACAGTTGACCCTGCTTCTTATACGGCAGGAGAGGGAACTTTTACGATCACTCTTACAGATGCTGCAGGAAATGCGAATACACGTAAGCTTAAAGTTAAATTCCTTGAGGATAAACTGACAGTAACTTATGCGGTTACAGGCTTTGATGAGATTGCAGAGGGAGAATATCAGGGTAAGAACAGCAGCACGGATATAAAGTTTACTATTGAATCCGATTCTCCTGTTAAACCTGAAGATATTGCAGTAAAAGTCGGAGGCGCGGCTGTTACTTTTGATGTTTCAAAGTTTACGGCAGTAACTGAGGCTGACGGAAATTATAAATATACTTATGTACAGAGTGTCAGTGGAACTGATACAAAGATAAATGATACCAGTTTCGAAGCGACAAATATTTTCGGAATATCTGATTCAAAGGAAATAACAATAATCGGTTTCGATCTTTCGAATCCTGATATCAAAGAAGATGTTTCACCTGAATCAGAGGGAAAAGGTACAGTAGAAGGTACAGCAAAAGATATTACCGATTGGTATCAGAACCTTGTCCTTTATGTTACGTATGATGATACAAAGGATGGTGCGCTTAGCTGGGATTCGGGAATAAAGAAGATATCCGTAACAGGTGCAACCCCGATGTTTGATTCGGGAACATATTCAGATCTTGCAGCTTATATTTCAGCAAATCCGCATAAAGGCAGTTTCTATGTTGATGTAAAAGAGTCAAGTGTTGCTGCAGCAGAGTTTGGTGATGGTGCCATATATCCTACGGAAGTCAGATTCGAGATTGAAGATAATGTCGGTCATAAGAAGAGTATCATGAATACCTATAAGGTTGATAAGGAAGATCCGACATCTCAATTGAAGGTAAATGAAATTAAGTGGGCCGATGCTACCGAGGAGAATACAACATTTGGAAACGGAACTAAGGATATTCAGATTACTTATGATGTAACGGATAATATTCGAGCACATATGTCATTAACGGTTACAAGATCTGATGATCCGGAAAAGATTATAGGAAAGTATTATCCGGATAATAAGACTTTCCACAGAGCTTCTAAAGATCTTTCATATCTGCTTGGATCAGACGTGCAGGATGGTGAGTATACCATCAGTCTTGGTGCATACGATATGTCAGGAAGAACGACTGATCCGTATATCAAAAAAATGATGGTAAGATTTGATAATACACTGCCTGATATAAAAGATATTACGGTTGCACAGTACGGTAATACCGCGATTAAAAAAGTAGGAAATGATTATTATCAGCTTACCGCAAGTGAAACGAGCCCAAGTCATGGAGCATTTACAATCAGTTTTGATGCTGATGATCCAAAGGTGAACTCCTATGCATCGGGTCTTGCAGGTGCCAACAGTATTATAGTTAACGAAACTATTGATGGTGAGACTAAGACTGTTGCCAATATGGTAAACAGCGGAAATAAGCATGTTGATATTTTTACAGACAGCACATATGCCGGAAAGCAGGTAACTTATAATATTGTTGTTAAAGATGCAGCCGGTAATTCAACAAGCGAGACATTTACCGTTTCCTTTATTAAGGATGAGATTTCAATAAAGCATCGTACTGTTTCACAGGATCAGAAGACAGGTACTTTTGATATTGTATATGATATCGTATCAGATGCACCTATCACACCGAATGAGGATGCTTCAAATCTCAATGATGGCAATATTACTTTAACGATGGATACTGTTGATGGTGCCAAGGATAAGAGTAATGCCGGAACCGGAGTGCTCAAGAAGGCAGACACATATGATGCCTCAAAAGCGGTATATAATTATACATATACCTATTCGATAAATAAGTCGCAGTCTGATAAGCTTGAGAATATCAGTGTCAGCGTTAAGAATAACAATAATGTTGTATCTGATGTGGATTCAATAGATTTTATCAACATCGATCTTTTTGATCCACAGATCGCAGCAAGCGGCCTTCCGGGTGATGCAGAGACAAAATGGCATAAGAATCTGAAAATATCTCTCGACTATACAGAGGGTGACAGAGAATATATGTCAGGTGTTGCGAGCATCATGGTAAGCGGAGTTAAGCAGGCGGTTGCAGGAAACACCTACAGATTGACATTTGGTGATGATGAAAGAGAACTGAACGGAACATTATTTGCCGATGTTAATGAGTCTACGGGACTCGGAGGAACGCCGGTAGACGTAGTTATCGAAGATAAATTCGGAAGATCGACTACGATGCATTATACATTCCATGTTGATGAGACTGATCCGGAAGCTGCATTTACGGTTAACGGAATCGATTGGGATGATGTAGATGGTGCATATCTCGGAGGAGAACCTGCAAATCCTACAGTTTCATATTCGGCTAAGGATAATATCCAGCTTCAGAATTATGCACTGACTATTACGCTTCCTTCGGGAGCGAAGGTAACTCCTGTATCGGGAACAAATACCAACAATATCGGAAATGATACGACACTTGCAGATCTTATAGGAGCAGCAAACTGTGTAAACGGTGTTCCTAGAGACGGTGAGTATACGATCGTACTTTCGGTTACAGACCTTGCAGGAAGAACCACTGCCGATGATGTAGAGGCTACATTTACGGTTGATAATACATCACCGAGAAATGATCTCATTATTACATCGGAGAGACCTGCCAAGTTTGATAAGTATAATAGTTCATATTCGAATTCTTATACAGGCACATCTTATGATTACGGTCAGTACTATGCTAATGATGTATATTTCGATGCGGTTGTTATAGATAGTAATGTAGATGAGTTTACTGTTTCTGATAATGGATACGTAATCTATTCGGGAAGCAGTGAAGGAACTTATAACCTCGGTGTTTCATCAGAGGGAGAACATAATATAGTTATTTCGACAGTTGATAAGACCGGACTCAGAGCAGAATCTCAGTCAATAAGCTTCACTATTGATAAGAGTGCACCGGATGTTTCGACCGCACTTAACGGATCTGGATTCCTGGATGAATCGGGACTTAGGTATCTCAATACAAGCGGTGATGTTTCGGTATCGGTAAGTGATGCGAATGTTGATGAAGACGATCTTACGATGACAGTCATCACAACTCCTCCTAATTCGGGTTCAAGCACAAGTGAGACGAAGGTTCAGCCCGGTACACAGAGCTTTGCACAGGATGCGGAATATACTGTGAGATTTATAGCTGTCGACAGAGCCGGTAATAGGAGTGCTGAAAGATCAGTATCCTTCCGAGTTGATAAAACTCCGCCTGAACTCAGATTTACAGGTGCGGCAGATAAGGGAACAGCAACAAGCAGCGTAACAGTTAATTATATTGTTAACGAGGCATTCTACAGCGACATGAACGGATGTACGCTGAGAGTTTACAGAAAGATTGACGGACAGGGCGAAAGCCTTCTCAAGACTGTTGAGATCAGACCGACAGGACCACAGTATTCACTCAGTGAACTGTTCCAGGAGGATGGAGAATACAGATTTGAGATGTCTGCTGAGGATAAGTGCGGTAATAAGTCACAGGCTTCATACACATTTATTCTTGATGGCAAGGCTCCGATAATCACGCTTACAGGTGTAGGCAATTATGATAAGACAGTTGAGGATGTAATTCTCGGAATTACTGTTGACGAGACATTCTTCACATCAAACAAGGTTGTTCTTTCAGGAACAAGAATCGATATAGATGGAAAGAAGAATAAGGTAGAATTCGACGGATTCAATCCGAATACCAGCAAGGTTACAACTTTCGAGCAGGTATTTAAGGAAGACGGAATCTATGATATCTCAATCGAATCAACAGATAAGGCCGGAAACAAGACAACAAGAAAGCTGCATTTCACGATCGACAGAACGGATCCTGAGATTATCGGAATCGATGACTATGACGGAAAGGCAGTAAAGAGCTTCAACTGGAATGTCGATATGGACAGTTTGGTTAAAGACCTTACTGTATGTAACACATATGTTTACATGGACGGTGTTGAATACGACGGAACAACAACGCTTAAGGACGGAACACATCTTCTGAGAGTTGTATCAACGGATGAGCTTGGACACACGACTGAAAAGGAAGTTTCCTTCAGACTTGATACAACAGCACCGAATATCCTCGTCATGGGTGTTGAGGAAGGCCAGTATATCAATGTTCCGACGGATGTACAGGTCGGAGTTGAGCTTGATGACGATAAGCTTACCAAGGTAACTCTTAACGGAGTGGAGGTTCCGATAAAAGATGGTGTTGCTACTGTAAGAGTTGATAAGAGAATGTCATATACACTTCTTGCTGAAGCAGTAGATGATGCAGGAAATGTATCCAAGATCGAGCTTCACTTTAACTTCGGAGAGAAGTTCCCATGGTGGATCTTTATAGCCGGAGCAGGCGGACTGGGATTGATATTCCTGGTTGTAGCTATATCAAGAAAAAAGCAGAATGAAAAATAATTTGTATTTTTAAAACAGAGTGCCGCCGGATTATATTTCGGCGGCACTTTACTGTTCACAGCAAATATTTAATGTATTCAACCCGCTGTTCTTTTGGAGCTGCGGTCATGAATGCATATTAATCATTAAGATTGTATAATAATCATTACGAATGTGTATTAATCCATATGAATGATGTAAGTTACAGAGAAAGATGATATCATTCGGATAGATTTTGTCATAAAGGGAGAAATTCAATATGTATGTAAATAAGACAAAGGCAATGGTAGCTCTTGGTTCGATCAAGGTGAAAACCATTATATGGGGAATTGTGGGCGGAATGTTCCTGATGTCATTTGTAGGAAGTTTTTTGCCTGAGATGAAAGAAAAGTATGGTATAGGTCCGGTAACATATTCAGCACTTGCATTTGTTGCGATATGCGGATTATTCATTTATCTGAATCTTCAGAAGCGAAAGAAGATCAATCTTGCTTACAGGCTCAGCAACGTATTCGAGAATGATTCGGACGCTACAATGATGACTAATGAGATTGCAAACGCGGTTCATCTTTCGACACCGGCACTTGAGCAGAATCTTCTGTGGCTGATAAACAATAACTATATTATCAATTGCAGATTTGATGACAAGAATCAGTCAAGAATTATTCTTACAGATGTTAATGAAGCCGCAACAAATGAATTCGCTATTATAACATGTCAGGCCTGTGGTTCGAAGATTCAGGTCAGACCGGGTCAGTCCGCAAAATGTCCGTCATGCGGTACATTTATTGCTGCATCATAAGAGAGATGATTGAATAGAATTAAAAACATATATTAACGAATGTTATAATAATCATCCGTAAATATAAAAAATGCTTTAAAAAGGGGCGCTGCTATGCTATAATGTTCAAGTTATTGCTGGGAGTGTCCCTATTATTATGCACTAACAAAATAAGAAGTTTGATGGAAGAGGATTATTATCATGAAAAAGGCCAAGAGAAATGCTGTTTTCTACTTACTTATCTTTCTTGCCGTAGCAGCAGGCGCAGTTTATGCGATCATGAACGGAATAGGTAAAGAAAGGACTGGACGTGCGGTAGATATTCCACTGGGACTTGACCTCCAGGGTGGTGTCAGCGTTACGTATCAGATTGAGGAGAAGGATGCTACTGATGCAGAGATCGAGACAACTATCGATAAACTGCAGAAGAGAGTAGATACCTACAGTCCTGACGGAGAAGTTTATAAGTCCGGTTCAAACAGAATCACTGTAGAAATTCCTCTTGATACAAGTAAGTATGATCCAAATGAGATTCTTGATTCTCTCGGTCGTCCGGGAAAGCTTGAGTTTGTAGATTCTTATAATATGCAGCTTAAAACTGCAGGACAGGAATATACAGCAGCACTTACCGGTTCGGATGTAGAAAATGCGGGAGCTGCAAGATATACAAACAACACAACAGGTATTGATCAGTTTATCGTACAGCTTCAGTTCAACGACGAAGGTGCAAAGAAGTTTTCGGATGTTACCGGAGCAAATGTAGGAAGCATTATTTACATTGTATATGATGATAATATTGTAAGCAGCCCTGTTGTAAATACACAGATTTCGGGCGGATCAGCTCAGATCGAGGGTACATTTACTTATGAAGAGGCATCAGAACTTGCAAGTACGATCAAGATCGGTGCACTTCCACTTACACTTACTGAGTTATCATCTCAGGTAGTAGGTGCTAAGCTTGGTAGTGATGCACTTCGTACATCACTTATTGCAGGAGCTATCGGTCTCGGATTCATCTTCCTTATAATGATATTTGTATTCAGATTCCCTGGATTTATAGCATCACTTGCTCTTGCATGCTATACAATCATGGAGCTTTTCTTCCTGAATACACTTCATATAACACTTACTCTTCCGGGTATTGCAGGTATCATACTGTCAATTGGTATGGCGGTCGATGCGAACGTTATCATCTTTACCCGTATTCGTGAAGAAATAGCAGGCGGAAAGACAGTTAAGTCTGCTGTTAAGGATGGTTTCGATAAGGCTCTTTCAGCTATCATCGACGGAAACGTAACAACAATTATTGCCGGTATCGTACTTCTTCTTATGGGTACAGGTACAGTTAAGGGATTCGCAAGAACACTTATTCTCGGTATTATTCTTTCGATGATCTCAGCACTCTTTATTACAAAGCTTCTTCTTAACATCTTTGTAAATCTCGGAGTTACAAACAAGAAGCTTTACGGTGCAGCAAAGCCTGTTAAGGTTAAGAATGTTTCAAAGGGATTCAAGGTTACAGCAGCTATTTCATGCATTCTTATAATTGCAGGTATCGCATTCCTTTTTGTAAACAAGGGTATTGCAGGAAGAGGAAATACACTTAACTTCTCACTTGAGTTCAGCGGTGGTACATCAACAACCGTTACATTTAATGAGAAGTATGATCTTGCAAGGGTTGAGAGTGAAGTTATTCCTGTAATTGAGCAGGCTACAGGCATTGCGCCGGGTTCTGCACAGATTCAGGTTATTGATAATTCTAATCAGGTAGTTTTCAAGACTGTTACACTGAATGGTGACCAGAGAGAGGCTATGGCCGACTCACTTAAGTCACAGTTTGGAATTGCTGACGGCGGTATCGAGACAGATACGATAAGCAGCACTATCAGTAAGGAAACACAGAGAGATGCTGTACTTGCCGTAATAATTGCATCTATTCTGATGCTCATTTATATAGCATTCAGATTCTCGGATGTCAGATTCGGTGTCAGCGCCGTTATCGCTCTCATCCACGATGTTATGATCGTATTCTTTGCTTACTCGGTAGCATATCTTTCAGTTGGTGGAACTTTCATCGCTTGTATGCTTACTATAGTAGGTTACTCGATCAACTCAACAATTATCATCTTCGACCGTATCAGAGAGAATCTGCATACAATGAATATTCGTCGTGACGGATATGATAAGATTGTTGATACATCTATTTCTCAGACAATCTGGAGAAATGTTTACACAAACCTTACAACATTTGTAATGGTACTTATGCTTTATATCCTTGGTGTATCATCACTCAAGGAATTCACGCTTGCTCTTATGGTTGGTATCGTTGCAGGTACATATTCATCAATCGGAATCACCGGACCATTGTGGCTTATGCTTCGTAAATACATAGGTAAGGCTGACGAAGAACAGGAAAGTGAGTAAGCTCTTGAAAATGTAATAAAAAGTGCAGGTAAAAGCCTGCACTTTTTTCTTATAGGGGGTATTATGGACGCTGATTGGAGAATATATTCAAAAAGGGCGGATTTTAATGCTATAGCAAATCGTTTTAATATAGATCCGGTTGTTGCCAGAGTTATCAGAAATCGTGATGTAGAAAGTGAAGAAGAGATTGAGAGATTCCTGTACGGAACTCTGGACGACTGTCATGACGGAAATCTGATGAAGGATATGGATAAAGGTGTTTCAATCATATCCGAGAAGATTGATGCAGGAGAAAGTATAAGGATAGTAGGAGATTATGATGTTGACGGAGTGACATCGACATACATTTTATATGATGCAATAAGATGTCTCGGAGGAAAGGTCAGCTATGATATTCCTCACAGGATTACTGACGGATACGGAATAAATGTAAGGATCATCGAGCAGGCGGCTAGTGACGAGGTTGATACTATCATAACCTGTGATAACGGAATTGCAGCCTTCGATGCAGTAACACGTGCGAAGGAACTCGGGCTTACAATAGTTGTAACGGATCATCATGAGATTCAGGAAATGATTCCTGATGCAGATGCTGTGATAGATCCGCATCAGGAAGGTGATGCATATCCTTACAAGGCTATATGTGGTGCCGAGGTTGCATATAAATTCATAAGATGTCTCTATAAATATAGAGGTCAGGAACTTGAGGACAGAAAATACATAGATTTCGTTGCGCTTGCAACATACTGCGATGTTATGCCGCTTCTCGACGAGAATAGGATATATGTCAGGGAAGGCATGAAAAAAATTGCAGAAACAGATAACCTTGGACTGGCTGCACTTGTGAGACAGTGTTCTCTTGAGGGGGCTTCGATAACAGGATATCATCTCGGATTTGTACTCGGGCCTTGCATAAATACGGCCGGAAGAATAGGCTCCGCAAAGGAGGCCCTGCTTCTTTTTCTTGAAGAGGATGAGGCAGCATGTGCCTCAAAAGCTCTGGCACTTAAGATAGGCAATGATGATCGAAAGAAAATCACGGAAGATGGAACGGCCCTTGCGATAGAGACTGTTTTAAGAGAAGGCTATGATAAGGATCAGGTCATAGTTTTATATTTGAACGGTGTACATGAAAGCCTTGCAGGAATTATCGCAGGAAAGATAAAGGAACATTTTTACAGACCGACGATAGTTTTCACAGATTCCGAAAATGAAGAGCTGCTTAAGGGTTCGGGAAGATCCATCGAAGATTATAATCTCTTCGAAAAGCTTTCTGAGGTAAAAGATATACTGTATAAATTCGGAGGTCATAAGCTTGCGGCAGGATTAACGATACAAAGGGATGAACTGGACAAGATTCGGAAAGAGCTGAATAATAGAGCCGATCTGAACGAGCAGCAGCTGACTCCAAAGCTTATGATAGATGTTCCGATGCCGCTCAGATATGTAAATATGGGATTGATCGCTCAGCTTGACAGTCTGGAACCTTTCGGAACAGCAAATCCTCGTCCGCTTTTTGCCGAGGCAGGGCTCAAGGTGAATGGGCTATACATTTACGGAAAGAGGGGAAATGTAATGAATATCAGCGTTACCGACTCAAGAGGAGGGCGGTTTATGGTGATGACATTTGATCCGGAGGGCGTTATAGAAGATATAAAGAAGTGGTTTACAGAAGAAGTTTGTGATAAAATGTTGAAAGGTGCATACACCGGTGTTATGCTGGATATTGCTTATCAGCCGCAGATCAATGAGTATCGTGGCGAAAGAAATATACAGTTCTTACTTAAAAATATGAGACCGCATACTGCGTAAGATTTCATGGGGTTATGGGAATCTGAAGGCGGAATGGTTAAATTGTTTGATCTTTAGATCAGGAGGAGGATTTCATGGCAAAGATTGAGGATTACATTATCACAATACCGGATTTTCCGGAACCGGGTATTATGTTCAGAGATATCACGGGAGTTCTCGACAGCGGAGAGGGCCTTCAGCTCTCTATAGACGAACTCTATAAGCTTATAGCTGATGTTGATTTTGATGTTATTGCCGGAGCAGAAGCAAGAGGCTTCATCTTCGGAATGCCGCTTGCATATAAGTTATGCAAGCCATTTATCCCTGTAAGAAAGAAGGGAAAGCTTCCAAGAGAGACTTATGAAGAAACCTATGATCTCGAGTATGGCACTGCCACCATAGAGATACATAAGGATTCGATCAAGCCGGGCCAGAAGGTTGTTCTTGTTGATGACCTTATTGCAACAGGCGGAACTATAGAAGCAGCAGCTAAGCTTATTGAGAAATGCGGCGGCGAAGTTGTAAAGATCATTTTTCTTATGGAACTCGAAGGCCTTGAAGGAAGAAAGAAGCTTGCAAAATACGACGTAGAATCAGTTGTTAAGTATCCGGGAAAGTAAGACCAGGGGATTGCCCGAATGAAATGAGGGAGGGACCCGTGGCCGTGAGCTTCGAAGAAGCACAGAATGACATCATAGTAGACCAGGGGATTGCCCGAATTATAGAAATATGAAAGGAGGAGTGGAGATGGCAGATCCAATCAAAGAAATAATCATTAATACGACCAGAAGTGATGAGCTTGCTACGCCTGATGATTTTACTTCACCGGACGAGATCTATGATATTCTGATTGAGAAGATCAAGGTTTACCACCCTTCTGACGATTTTTCACTTATTGAGAAGGCTTATCATCTTGCGGATGATGCTCATCAGGGACAGAAAAGAAAATCAGGTGAGCCTTATATCATCCATCCGCTCTGCGTAGCGATCATACTTGCAGAGCTTGAAATGGATAAGGAGACTATAATAGCCGGCCTTCTTCATGATGTAATTGAGGATACTGAATATACAAGAGAGGATATAGAGAAAGAATTCTCTCCGGAGGTTGCTCTTCTTGTTGACGGAGTTACAAAGCTGACGCAGCTGTCTTTATCTCAGGATAAGATAGAGGTTCAGGCAGAGAATCTTCGTAAAATGTTCCTTGCGATGGCAAAGGATATCAGGGTTATCATTATCAAG
Organism: uncultured Lachnospiraceae bacterium; assembly: GCA_946405625.1. Lineage (GTDB taxonomy): Bacteria > Bacillota > Clostridia > Lachnospirales > Lachnospiraceae > Eubacterium_Q. The sequence goes on from CAMJHQ010000012.1 coordinate 33,350, forward strand.
CTTGCGGACAGACTTCATAATCTCAGAACGCTCCAGTACCAGACTGCAGAGAAGCAGGTTGAGAAGGCGCGTGAGACTATGGATATCTATGCACCGCTTGCAAACAGGCTCGGAATTTCCAAGATTCAGGTAGAGATGGATGATCTTTGTATGCAGTATCTCTATCCGGATATTTACAGTGACATCCGTTCAAAGCTCGATGAAATGATTTCCGAAAGAGGAGACTTTATCAACGAGATAATCGCTGAGGTTAAGCAGTACATTTCCGAGGCTGATATAGAAGCCGAGATAGACGGAAGAGTAAAGCACATCTTCAGTATTTATAAGAAAATGAAGACACAGGGCAAGAATCTGGATCAGATCTATGATATCTATGCCCTCAGAATAAAGGTTGAAACAGTCCGTGATTGTTATGCGGCACTCGGTATTATTCATGAGAAATATAAACCGATACCGGGACGATTCAAGGATTATATAGCCATGCCGAAGGCAAACCTCTATCAGTCACTTCATACAACGCTGATAGGACATGGCGGAAGGCCTTTCGAAATACAGATAAGAACATATGAAATGCACCGCACCGCTGAGTTCGGTATTGCGGCCCATTGGAAATATAAGGAGTCGGGAAGTAAGGAAGTTTCTACCGAAGAGGAGAAGCTGAACTGGCTCAGAGAAATTCTTGAGTGGCAGAACGACAGTGATGACAATCAGGAATTCATGAATGCGGTTAAGTCGAGTCTTGATCTGTTCCAGGATCATGTATATTGCTTTACACCGGCAGGAGATGTAAAGACTCTTCCGAGAGGATCGAATACGATCGATTTTGCATATGCTGTACATACTGCAGTAGGTAATAAGATGATCGGTGCAAGGATCAACGGACGTGTTGTTCCTATCGAAACAGAGATCAGGAACGGCGACAGAGTAGACATCATCACGTCTCAGAACTCCAAGGGACCGAGCCATGACTGGCTTTCGATGGTCAAGAGTACTCAGGCCAGAAATAAGATTAATCAGTGGTTCAAGAATGAGTATAAGGCAGACAATATCCTAAAGGGTAAAGCTGCCATGGAAGATTACTGTAAGACCAAGGGAATAAATCTTTCGGAGCTTCTGGTTCCTGAATATATGAAGAAGACTCTGAAGAGATATAACTATCATGAATGGGATTCTCTTATGGCTGCTGTCGGACACGGTGGACTTCGTGAAGGACAGGTAGTTAATCGTCTCCTTGAAGAGAAGAGAATGATTGAGGAGAAGAAGAGAACAGATATAGATGTTCTTGAGGAGATCCGTGAGAAGAAGGGTAACGACAGCTTTGAAAGTCCGAAGGGATCTATAAAGGTTCAGGGAATTCATGATGTTGCCGTTAGATTCTCCAAGTGCTGTTCACCTGTTCCGGGTGATGATATTGTGGGCTTTGTAACCAGAGGCCGTGGGATATCAATTCACAGAACAGATTGTATAAACGTTATCAGCATGAATGAAACAGATCGTGTAAGGCTTATCGATGCCGAGTGGGTTGAGGCTGAAGGCAAGCCTGATATGGAATTCACTACTGAGATACTTGTTTATGCTATCGAGCGTAACGGACTTATCTTCGAGATATCCAAGGTATTCAGCGAAGAAAATATCGGCATCAAGGCTATGAATGCGAGAACAAGTAAGCAGGGCAAGTCAACTATCGACATATCCTTCGGCGTAAAATCCAAGGAAGACCTGAACCGCCTGACCTCAAAGATTCAGAGCATACAGGGTATTATAGATATTGAGAGGACTCAGGGGTGACCAGGGGATTGCCTGAGCGAAGGGAATTTATAAATGTTCAACATATATGTTGCGGTTCTCGGACCGGTAGGTACGAACTGCTATATAATTATAAATGAAGAAACCAAGGAATCCGCCATTATTGATGCTGCTGCTTCGGCAGACAGACTTATCAGGGCGGCAACGAAAGACGGAACGGATCTGAAATGCCTGCTGCTTACGCATGCACATTGGGATCATATAGGGGCTGTAAATGATATAGTCGCTCAGCTTCCGTCTCTTCCTATTTACATAGGGGAAAATGAAGTAGATCTGATAGAATCGCCGATGATGAATCTTTCTTCGTGGTTAACCGATGTTGCGGATTCAGTGAGCAGAGATAAGGTCAATACTCTTAAAGATGGAGATGAGATGACTGTTCTCGGAGAGACTATGAAGATTATTGAGGTTGCAGGACATACTGCAGGAGGTTTATGCTATTATTTCCCGGAGAGCGGGATATTATTCTGCGGTGATACTTTGTTTCAGGGCGGTCTGGGAAGATCTGATTTTCCGACAGGAGATGAGGAACTTCTTGTTGAGCAGATAAAAACCAAACTGTTTACACTTCCGTCGGAGACAAAAGTATATCCGGGACATGGTTTCGCTACGACCATTGGTGAAGAGGAAGAGAGTAATCCGTATCTGCAATAATCCGGAAACGGCAGCGTATGCGATGCTTACTATAACAATAATATAAGAGGTTTTTGTATGGTTTTGCTTGTTCAGAATATAACTGAATATGAAGCAGATCTTCGTGCCATGATTACTGCATTTTTCATGGGTGAGAAGCTTACCGTCATTCATCCCGGTGTTATAGGGGATTACAACAGGGATGCTTTTGCCGATTGGGATTTTGTATTCACGGCACTTTTTGATAAGGCGGAAACCAGACTCAAGATAGAAGAGAGGGGACATGTTATCTTCTCTGCATATACCTTCGGGGATTACAGTGATAAGAAGAGGTTCCGCAATAAGCTGAAGCTTGCTGCATATAAGCTTCTGAAAGAATATACGGGCAGAAGCCTTCCATGGGGAAGCCTTACCGGAATGCGTCCGACAAAGATAGCGACAAAAGGACTTGAAGCAGGGCTTGAAGAGGATGATCTTGTGGATTATTATATCCGTACCTACGATGCTTCTGAAGAAAAGGCAGAACTTGCTGTTGAAGTGGCAAGACGTGAGAGAAGGATACTCTCAAGTGTAGATCCGAGAAGAGACTACTGCTTATATGTCGGAATTCCTTTCTGTCCGACAAGATGCGTTTATTGTTCTTTTGCTGCTTATCCGATAATGGAATATGCAGGAAAGATAGATTCATATATTGATGCCGTGAAGACCGAGCTTGCAAACATTTCGCTTATGAATCACGGAAGAAGACTTGCAGCAGTATATATCGGAGGAGGTACTCCGACATCTATCAGCAAGGAACAGCTCGACAGACTTCTTACGGAGATCGAATACTCCTTTGATCTGTCGGATGTTGAAGAGTTTACCGTTGAGGCCGGACGTCCGGACAGCATCACACCTGAGAAGCTCAGAGTGATGAAGGCTCACGGAGTTACAAGGATAAGTATCAATCCACAGTCGATGAATCCTGAAACACTTAGGAAGATCGGAAGGGCGCATTCGCCGGAAATGATCATCCGTGCATTCAAGGAAGCAAGAGCTGCGGGCTTTGATAATATAAATATGGATATAATTGCAGGACTTCCGGATGAACGTCTGGGTGATATGGCACATACGCTTGATGAAGTCCTTAAGCTTGAACCGGAATCACTTACAGTACACAGCCTTGCAATAAAGAAGAAGGCCGGACTGAATGAGAAGTATGAGGACTATAAGAACAGCATTAACAACGATGTTGACAGGATGATCGAGCTTGCCGCAAAGCGTGCCAAAGCAGCCGGACTTATGCCGTATTATCTTTATAGGCAGAAGAATATTGCCGGCAATCTGGAGAATACGGGCTTTTCAATACCAAGCCTGGAATGCAGGTATAATGTGCTCATAATGGAAGAGCGTCTCGATACATTTGCGGCGGGAGCGGGAGCGATAACAAGACTGCTTTCGTTGGATGAAGAGGGAGAAACAGTACGTGTTGACAGAATTGAGAATGTTCGAAATGTCGATGAGTATATTGCCCGTATTGAGGAAATGATCTCCCGTAAGACAGAAGGAATCGCAGCTCGTTCGATATGAAACGGATGATCGGCCGATGTTTGAATTATATAAAGGATATATCACAAATATACTTTTTATATTTGTATTTAATTGATAATATTACATATTATTTAATGCTATGGAGGAAAATAAATTGGCAATGAAGAAGAAGCCGGTCACCGGTATGAAGGACATACTTCCGAGAGAAATGGAAATCAGGGATTATGCGATAGGTCTCATAAAGGAAACTTATAAGACCTTCGGTTTCACATCAGTTGAGACTCCGGCGGTTGAACATATAGAGAATCTCTGCAGTAATCAGGGTGGAGAAAACGAGAAGCTGATCTTCAAGATACTTAAGCGTGGTGAGAAACTCGACAGTGCCGTAACGGAAGTAAGTGCTGATAACCTGAATGTCCTTACTGACAGCGGACTGAGATACGACCTTACACTTCCGCTTTCGAGATATTATTCAAATAACGCAAATGATCTTCCGAGTCCTTTTAAGGCTCTTCAGATGGGACCTGTATGGCGTGCTGACAGACCTCAGAGAGGACGTTATCGTCAGTTCATGCAGTGTGATATCGATATTCTCGGAGAGCAGGATATTGTAGCAGAGATCGAGCTTATACTTGCAACAACCACACTTCTCGGAAAGCTGAATTTCAAGAATTTTACGATCAGGATAAATGACAGAAGAATACTTAAGGCTATGGCTGCTTACAGTGGATTTGCCGAGGACAGCTACGACAGTGTATTTATCACACTTGATAAGATGGATAAGATAGGGCTGGACGGAGTTAGGGAAGAGCTTCTCGGTGCAGGCTATCCGGCAGAGAACGTTGAAAAATATATAGAGCTGTTTTCACTTATTTCCGATGATTCAACCGATGCGGTTGCTGCACTTAAGGTTATCAGTGATAAGCTTGGAGATTTCCTCGGAAAAGATGTTTCGGAAAATCTTGATACAATTATTTCAAGTGTTGAAGGAGCCAAAGCAGCTGATTTCCGTATGAAGTTTGATCCGACTCTTGTACGCGGAATGTCATATTATACAGGCCCGATCTTTGAGATATCAATGGATGAATACGGTGGATCAGTAGGCGGCGGCGGACGTTATGATGAAATGATCGGTAAGTTTACAGGTCAGGCGACTCCGGCAGTAGGATTCTCTATCGGATTTGAGAGAATTGTAATGCTGCTTCTCGAAAACGGTTTTGAAGTTCCGGGTTCGGGGGAGAAGAAGGCTTATCTTATTGAGAAGGGAATGCCGTCCGATAAGATGCAGAAGATTCTCAGTATGGCAGCTGAGGAAAGAAAGGACGGAAAGATCGTTAACCTTTCTATTATGAAAAAGAATAAAAAATTCCAGAAAGAAAAAATGCAGCAGGAAGGCTACACGGAATTTGTTGAATTCTTTACCGACAGAGATTTCTGATCTTAAAAGGGGATTTCTATGCAGATACTTTTTATCATAATTGCATGTATATGTGCGGCAGTACTATATACATTCATAAATGTATTTAATCGAAGAACGGATGCCTTTATCCGTGCCAGGGAAGATTATGACGAGGATGTAGACGGCAAACAGACCAAGGCGGAAAAGGAAGCGTTCCTTGCCCGTAAGGAAGAGGAATCGAAGCTTACCCATATGCCGCTTAAGGATGTTTATAAGGAACGTCCGAAGAGATTCATTGCAGTTATTATATGGGGAATCGTTCTTACCGGATTTGCAACGTGGTTTTTCATTAATTATCCGAATGACATATCGGGTATGGGAGCTTTGAAAGACAAGCTGACCAGAACACTTGCACTGGTTGAGGATCCGAGTAAAGTTCAAACAATCGGAACAATTCTTCTCTTGATCCTGTATGCTATATATACGCTTCAGGCACTGATAGATTTTGATACTTTTGAATTGCCGTTTGAGTATAACATTATTATAGGAATACTCGGAATTATATCTATCTTTATCTGGCCGCATGTTACGATCCTTGAAAGAGTGATCGGCGTACTCTGTATCGCAGGTCCGCTGGCACTTCTCGATATGGTGATACCGAATGCGTTCGGATGGGGTGATATCAGACTTCTTTATATGTCCGGAATTCTGCTGGGCTGGAAGATTTTGGTCGCAGGCTTCTTCATAGGAGCTATAATTCAGGCGATCATAGCAGTCTTCTTCCTGATCACAAAGAAGAAGGACTGGAAGTCACACATTCCTTTCGGACCTATGCTCTGTCTCGGAATAATGATATCCACGATGGCAGGAACCGCCATACTTGACTGGTATATAGGTGTTCTTAGGACATCAATGGGAAATTATTAAAAATAAAACCATACAGCCGTACATTTTAAAATGTGACTGTATGGTTTTTTGTTTGTGAAATCAATCATCTGCATCGAAATGATCCGCAGCATTTACAGTATTTCAAGGATAGTATTTACCATCAGATCGTTCTGCTTAGGATTCATGAAGCAGAAACGTATGAACTTGTTTGAAAGACCGCGGATGTTATCGCATCTTCTGATTATAATGCCTCGCTGATTACAATGCTCGGCAATCGTTCCGGAGTACACATCATCCTTCAGGATCTTAACAAGCATATAGTTTGCTTCCGGTTTGAAAAGCTTAAGATTCTTCGAGGTGGACATTGCAAGATATACGAGGCTTCGCTCGGTGTGGATCATCGAACGGCCTTCCTCAATATACTTTTCATCCTTAAACATAGCTGAGCAGGCAAGTGCCGTAAGTGAGGCTATGTTATTCTTTGTTGTTGTGATATCCACGAGAGTCATAAGCTCAGGGTTGTTCACTATCGCATAAGCAAAGCGAAGTCCCGGAACCGAAAAGAACTTGGATACACTTCTGATAATTGCGAGATTGTTATATTCTTCGGTCAGTGATATAGCAGTATAGTCTGCATAATCATCTACGAACTCTATATACATTTCATCCAGAATAAGGAAAATGTTCTTCTCCTTGCAGGCTTCAAGAAGCTTCTTGATATCCTCAAGAGGGATCATCTTGGAAGTCGGATTATTCGGGTTGCTGATCATTATAAGATCTGTACTTGCCTTAATCTTGGATATGAAAGCATCCATATCTATAACGAACTCAGATTCCTCAGAAAGTCCGTAGTATTCAACCTTACACTTATAGGATGCAAGAATACCTTCGTATTCCATAGGTCCCGGCGAAAGAAGAAGAGCCTTCTTCGGTTTTAAAAGAGAGGTGAACAGCTTATAAAGGTCTGCCGAACCGTTTCCCATGACAATTCTATCAAGAGTCATTCCGGTATAATCCGCTACAGCATTCTTCAGATTGTTGTAGTAAATATCCGGATATTTTGTTATGGAACCTATATTTTCAGTGATGGCAGTCTTTACCGATTCCGGAATTCCAAGCGGATTGAGATTAGCATTATATAAAACGGTCGGATATTTTTCTATTCTTAAATTTTGAGAAGCCACTTGCAACACCTCCAAAATCGACTTTAAAATAAAAGTTATATCTGATATAATAAGTTGATTAATTATCTTTTAAGATGGGCTAACCATCGGGTATATTCTACACGATAAAGTTATAAGTGTCAAAATAAACACGTTATTGTTACAGAGTTTTTATTGTTAGAGGGGTAACATGAAGGCAATTGTCGAACAGTATGCAAAGGGTCAGTTTATAATAGACAGACCCGAGGTTGTGATATCCGAGAGATATTTCAAAATTAATATCGAAGCCGGTACTGTATACTCGGGTGAATTCACGGTCGAGTCAAAGAATCAGTATCCTATTAAAGGTCTCGTATACGACAGCAGATATCTGCTCCGTTTCGAAGACCATTCCTTTGTGTCCAGAAAGTTCAACGTCAGATATTCCTATGACGCTACCTGCCTTGAAGCCGGCCAGAATCTCAGAGGACATATAAATGTTATCACCGACGGAGGTGAGTTCAAGCTTCCGTATGATATCAGCATAGTTCAGCCTTGTGTTAAGCATCATGATGAGAGAGTAGATGACCTCTTTAAGTTCGCAGCTCTTGCCGAAAGAAGCTGGAGAGATGCTACCCATCTTTTTGTAAGTGATGAGTTCAGAAGAACATTCATAGATAAAGATCCGCAGATGCGCAGAGTATATGCAAGCCTCCTGGACAGCCGTTCCGTGGATCAGGCTATGGAAGAGTTCCTTGTTATGGTTTCCAAGAAGAGAACAGTTACCCTCTCTGCATCAAAGGCTAAGATCGATATCGAGATGCCGACGGAAACCGAGAGCATCACTGTAGATATTTCAAAGAATACTTGGGGATATACATATTCGGATATCAGAAGTGATTCCGAATTTATCATACCCGCAAAGAAAACTATATCGTCACAGGATTTTACAGCCAACAAATGTGCTCTCAGAGTATACATTTCTCCGGAGCATGTTCCGGAAGGCGAGAACAGCGGAAAGCTTATCATCGAGAATATATATCAGAAGATAGAGATAGATATTCATCTTTCAAAACCGCAGAAGCCTCGTGACAACCAGGAAAGTCATATCAAGGAGCAGAAGTATAAGAAAGCAAAGGTTGCTGTTACAAGAGCTTACCTTGATTTCAGAATGGATATACTGAATCTTCAGGAGTATACTCAGAAGACTATGGATGCTCTCAGCATCCTGAATGAGCTCGAGTCCGAGGAGAATCTTTACAGACTCGGAATAATGCATATGAATATCCTGAATGGTGATTACAACAAGGTTGAGCAGGAATTCCTCAGGATTGAGGCGGATGTTGATAAGAGTCAGATGAGCAGCCAGCAGATGTGTTATTACGAATATCTGAGGGCGCTGATCCAGAGAGATAACGGATTTACAGAGGATGTTGCACAATTAATCAAGCAGAATTATAAGACTCAGAAGACTCAGAAGATGTTTTATTTCTGGCTGCTTCTCTTTGTTGATCCGGCATACAATGAGGATAAGACACTTCTCTATAAAGAGCTTTCGGATATGTATTATGAGGGTGAGAACAGCCCTATCATATATTTTGAGCTCTGCAATATCTTCAACGAAAATCCGATGCTTCTCAAGAAGCTCGGAGAGCTTGAGATGACAGTTATTAAATGGGGTCTCAGGCATAAATACATTTCTGATGATGTACTTCTTGAGTTTGTTAAGCTTGCCGGAAAGAACAGAGATTTTAATAAGCAGATATTTGATGCACTTCGTCAGATATATGATAAAAACGAGGAAGAGCTTCGTGCCGAGAGGATCAAGGCACAGGTGTGGTCCGCATCATCGCCTGTAACGAAAAATCGTGAAGAGCTTCTCGATATCCCGCTTGTTGAGACCGGAGTATCAGACAGTAAAGCTGAGGAAGAGCATGATAAGCTGAGTATAAGCTATAGTGCAGGATTCCCTAAGATAGAAGAGGAGAAGGAGCCTCAGGAGGAAGAGGAAGAAGACGAGGATGAGGATGAATATGAGGGCAGCGAGGAAGAAGACGAACTGATCGGTTCGGAGTACCTCTATGAATCGGAAACCTCCGGAATAGATAAGATACTTGCGTCATCTTCATACTGGAGAAGAGATGATGATGAAGTTGATGACACCGCTCTTGTAGATGCGGTTGAAGACAATCTGGTATTTGAGAGAAATGAGACACTTTCTTCCGAGGAAAGATTCGGAGAAGCTGTTCGTCAGGATGAGGCTGAGAAGCTTTCAAGAAAGGAAAATGAGAATCTGTCGGTACTCAGTTCCATCTGTTCGATGCTCATTTCGGCAAATATGCTGGATAACAAGTATCATAGGTTTTATAAGGCTGCGATAGAGAGATCGCTTAAGTTTATCGGCCTTAATGAGTGCTACATAAGAAGTATGAATAAAACAAGGTATGACATCATACCTTCATCGGTTCTTATGTATCTGAATTATAAGAATACGCTTTCCGAAGATGAGCTTGCATATCTCTATGCAAACGTTATCTTCAATAAGTCGGAGCATATGAAGATATATCATGAATATGCACCGACGATGGAAGATTTCATGGAGAAAATGATCGTGAAGGGAAGAGTCAATGATGACCTGACTGTTATCTATGATGAATTCCTTGAGCCGGACAGTGTAAGCTCCATGTATGCCGGAAAGCTTATCAATATCATTTTCAGGAGAAAGATCGTATGCTCTAACAAGAAGGTCAGAGCTGTCGTGATATCTCACGAAGAACTGCACGATGTACAGAGAGTTCCGCTTGTAAACGGAGAGGCATATGTTGAGATCCTGTCAGATAATGCATCGATCGTTTTCGAGGATAACAACGGAAACCGTTATGCAGGATCTATTCCATATCATTTTGAGAGGATAGTGGACGAGAAGGCATATATGCCTATCTGCAGAGAGTACAGTCCAAGGGATTACAGAGTTCTTCTCTTTAATTACGAGAGTATAGGACCGTTTACCTATAAGAACGCAAAGGAAGTCAATGCTGCCAGAGATATCATCCAGTGCGAAGAGATATCTCATGATTATAAGCAGCAGGCATGCCTTAACATTATCGAGTATTATCATGAGAATCTTGATACGGATGTACTTGCCAAGTATCTTAACAGACTTGATATTGAATATCTGACTCATGCAAATGCGAGAACAATAATCACTTATCTTATCGACATGAATATGTTTGATAAGGCATTCCAGGCAGTTAAGCTTTACGGCTTTAACGAGCTGGATGTAAATGAGCTTTACAGACTTGCTGATTACGGTGTTACGGATTCGGACGGATTCCTCAACGAGGACCTGATGTCAATCTGCCTCAATCTTTATAAGACAGGTACCGTAAACGGTAATATCCTCGGATATATAACCTCGAACTTCAAGGGAAGTCTGGATGAGTTGTCATCACTCTTCAAGCTTGCGAAGGATAAGGTTTCGGACATCACTCCGCTTGCGGAGAATACGCTTGCACAGATGATGTTCTCAGGTTCATATCTTGAGTACATTTATGATATCTTCTCAACTTATTATATGGGAAGAAGCAGAGGTCTTGTTGTAAAGGCATTCCTCAGACTTTCAGCACATGATTATCTGGTAAACGATACTCAGGTTCCGAATCATATCATGGATGCTCTGTATCAGGAAATGTGGAAGAACAACATAGATGATGAGGTTTCGGCGATGGCACTTCTTCTCTACTTTAGTCGTCTTGAGAGATTTAATGATAATCAGAGAAGATGGATCGCGGAAAATGTCGAGCGGTTCGTAGATGCCGGAAAGATAATGCCGTTCTTCAAGAAGTTCAGCGGATTTATCAAACTTCCGCAGGATGTTTATCTTAAGACGTATCTTATATATAAGACTGAAAATGTCCGTCATGTATATGTTAAGTACAGTTTTGATACGGGTACACGATCAAAGCAGAAGACGGAGAGGAAGAGACTTGAAGAGGTGGTTGACGGAGTATATGTAATGGAATTCGTTATCTTCCACGGTGAGAGACTGGTTTACTCCATCGAGGATGATCCTAACGGAAATGCCAAGATAGTTGAGAGCGAGGTTCTCAAGAAGAAGTCCTTCAACCAGAAGAATATCAACAGATTCGAAATGATCAACAGCATGCTTGTTAAGCAGGAAATGCGTGATGACAAGGCATTACTGGAAGATCTTGATGTTTATATCAATACGGTACATTTGTTTGAAGAAAACCTGAACGTATTGTAATTGAAATTCAGTTTGTGTATATCCTGTAAAGCAGGTGATATATGAAACTGCCCAACAGATATTTACAGAAAGGAATATATAATGGCGGAGTTATACTACATCGGAATGGATTTATGCTCGGATTTTACGCAGCTTTCGTATTATAACGATATCAAGCGTGAGCCGGAATCCGTAAGCCAGTTGAATAACAAGGATACATATCTTATGCCTAACATCCTTTTCTACAGCACTGAGTCACAGCGCTGGTATGTCGGAGGAGAGGCTTCCGAGGCCAGATTCTCAGAAGAAGGCATAATGGTGGATAATATCTTTGAGAATCTGAAGAGCGAAGATAAGGTAAAGGTCGGTGAAATCGAGTATTCTTATACAGAGCTTTTCGTTCTGATGGTCAGACTTCACATAGATTCCTTCCTGTACAGATATGAATCTGCAGAGATAAAGAAGCTTGTTATCTCCATCCCCGAATATGATCCGATGATCTTCAGACTTCTGTCGGGATTATACAGGGAAATGGGCGTGAAGAAAGAATGTATTGAGATCACCAGTCATCTGGACAGCGGACTTTTCTACATTTTCAATCAGCCGAGAGATCTGTGGAACAATTCCGTTGCGCTTTATGATTACAGCTCCGACGGACTGCATTATTACAGAATAGATATGTCCAGGAACAGAAAGCCGGAGACGGTAACTGTTTATCATGAGGATTATTCATCACAGATAACGCTTTCGAGATACGGAAATGATACTTATCAGATGGATATAGATTTCAGTAAGGTTGCGGAGTATGAGCTTAAGAAAGCATACATTTCATCTGTATTCCTTACCGGAGTGGGATTTTCAAACAAATGGATGAAGAAGTCAACCAACGTTCTCTGCCAGGGACGCAGAGTTTTCGTCGGTCAGAATATTTATACAAAGGGTGCCTGCTACAGAGCAGTCGGCGGAGAATATGCCGAGTTTTATAATGATTTCTTTGTTGAGACCAAGGAAAATGTGCTCTTTGATGTTGGAATCGCGCTGGATGAAAACGATACGGGATTTGTGCCGATCGTCAGCGGAGGAAAGCAGTGGTACAACACATATGGAAAGATATGTGTGATACTTGATGATACGGATAAGATTACGATCGTATATCGCGATCATCATACGGAAGAAGAAAAGAGAGAAACTGTAAGGATCCATGGACTGCCGAAGCGCCCGAACAAGACCACAAAGCTCAGTCTTGAGGTTGAATTCGACGATCCGCATTCGGGAGCGGTTATTATAAAGGATCTCGGTTTCGGTAAGCTTTTCCCGACTACAAATAAAATATACAGAAAGGAGTTCAGTATCTGATGTCAAAGGTAATTTTATGTACTTCCAAAACAGCAGAAACTCCGTTCACCTTTCTGAATACAAAGGTTGAGATTTATACATATGAGGAGCTCTGCTTCTACATTTTCAACAATACTGTACTGATCAGTAAGTCGGTACTTTCCGATAAGCTCTTTAACTTTATACGTGATGAGCTTGGAATGGAGGAACTTGCTGATAAGCTGATGGGTCTGATGAACAAGACAGCCTATGCACAGGATCTGCTTATAGAGATCCTGAATGCCGGAGATTATTATACTCCGGAGGAAATCAAGACCTATGCGGCTGCATGGCAGAAATATCGCAAGCTCAGCCCGCTTCAGAGAGCAAAGCTTAAGGCGGACGGATATCTTGCGTACAGAAGATATATCAAGGCAGCAACTCTGTATGATGAGATTCTTGATGATATCGGTGATGATGAGGATGCTTCATTCCTCGGAAATGTATATCATAACAGAGCGGTTGCGGCAGCGAACAATCTGGATCTTGATGATGCCAAGAAGTTTTTCCTGAAGGCATATGAACACAATAACAATCCGGAATCGCTGAAGGGATATTTCTATATAATCGCTACTCATGAGGATACATCAACCCTCAGAGAGGAAATCCGAGTCCGTGGCCTGGACGACAAGTACTTTGAAGAAATCATGGCAGAAATCGGTGATTCAAAGGCTGACGTTCAGGAGATGACTATCTTTGCTATGCTCCAGAGAGCAGTCTATAACAGACTTAACAAAGATATGACGGATTATGATAAGAGAATGGATATTATTCTTGCTCAGCTGAAAGATGAGTTTAGAGAGCAATCCATCTAGCGAAATATTAAGATACATAAGGCTTGATGATATATGTGTCAGGGACACCGCTCGCGCTCCGGTTGCGGACGTAGCGGATACTAAGCCCGCAGTACACCTGCGGCGCACTGCGGACTAAGTACCGACGTCCGCAACCGGTCCCTGCCCCATATACATGCAAGCCTATACGATAAATAATGTTATATAAGAATGTAAGAGATATGGGTTATATATAATCCATCGCTTAAGCGTAAGAATAATATAGGGATATAAACCCCAAAAAAGAAAATAGATGATTGTTCAGTGAGATACATCTTTCAACAGGTGCAAAAATAATTGGGTGTAATGCCCGATAGAATATAACAAATAGATGAGGAGAAATTAGAGATGGGTAAGGAACTCGGAAAGACATATAGTCCTGCGGATATTGAGGAGAGACTATATAAAAAGTGGATTGATGCAAAGTATTTTCATGCTGAGGTAGACAGAAGCAGAAAGCCATTTACTATAGTCATGCCGCCTCCAAATATTACAGGACAGCTTCATATGGGTCATGCCCTGGATAATACAATGCAGGACATTCTGATCAGAATGAAGAGAATGCAGGGATACAATGCACTCTGGCAGCCGGGTACGGATCACGCGGCTATTGCGACAGAGGTTAAGATCATCGAAGCTCTTAAGGAGCAGGGAATAAGTAAAGAGGATCTTGGAAGAGAAGGATTCCTCGAAAGAGCATGGGAGTGGCGTAAGGAGTACGGCGGACGTATCGTAAATCAGCTGAAGCGTCTCGGATCTTCTGCCGATTGGGACAGAGAGCGCTTTACCATGGATGAAGGTAACAATAAGGCTGTAAATACTGTATTTAAGAAGCTTTATGATAAGGGATGGATTTATAAGGGTTCAAGAATCGTTAACTGGTGTCCGGTATGTGAGACAAGTATTTCCGATGCTGAGGTTGAATATGTTGAGCAGGAAGGACATTTCTGGCACATCAACTATCCTGTAGTAGGTGAGGAAGGACGTTTTGTTGAAATAGCTACAACACGTCCGGAGACACTTCTCGGTGATACAGCAGTTGCAGTAAATCCTGAGGATGAGAGATATCAGGATATCGTAGGAAAGACTCTGCTTCTTCCGCTTGTTGACCGTGAGATTCCGGTTATTGCAGACAGCTATGTTGATAAGGAATTCGGAACAGGATGCGTTAAGATTACACCTGCTCACGACCCTAACGACTTTGAGGTTGGAAAGAGACATGACCTTGAAGAAATAAATATAATGAATGATGATGCAACCATTAACTGTCCGGGAACAAGGTATCACGGCATGGAGCGTTACGAAGCTCGTAAGGCAGTTCTTGAGGATCTTGAGAAGCTCGGACTTCTTGTAAAGGTTGTACCTCATGTTCATAACGTAGGAACACACGACCGCTGCAAGACTACAGTTGAGCCGATGGTTAAGCCGCAGTGGTTCGTAAAGATGAGCGATATGGCTATCCCTGCTAAGAAGGCAGTTGAAGATGGCAAGATCCGTCTGGTTCCTGAAAGAATGAATAAGATTTACTATAACTGGCTGGACAACATCCGTGACTGGTGCATTTCCAGACAGCTCTGGTGGGGACACAGAATCCCTGCATGGTACTGTCAGGACTGCGGTGAAGTTATGGTAGAGATGGAAGCACCTTGCAAGTGTTCTAAGTGCGGAAGCACCAATCTGAAGCAGGATGAGGATACACTTGATACATGGTTCTCATCAGCACTCTGGCCGTTCTCTACAGTAGGCTGGCCTGATACAGAATGTGAGGATTTCAAATATTTCTTCCCTACGGATGTACTTGTAACAGGCTATGATATCATTTTCTTCTGGGTTATTAGAATGGTATTCTCTGCTCTTGAGCAGACAGGAGAGATTCCTTTCCATACAGTTCTTTTCCATGGTCTTGTAAGAGATGATAAGGGAAGAAAGATGAGTAAATCTCTCGGAAACGGTATCGATCCGCTGGAGATTATAGATAAGTATGGTGCAGATGCCCTGAGATTTATGCTTATTACCGGAAATGCACCGGGTAATGATATGCGTTTTATCTGGGACAGACTTGATGCCAGCCGCAATTTTGCAAATAAGATATGGAACGCATCACGTTTCATAATGATGAATGTAGATAAGGCGCATGAAGAGGGACTTACCGATGAGATGATAGAGGGTGTAAGTCTTTCAGATCTTACAATGGCTGATAAGTGGATACTTTGCAAGGCTAATCAGGTTGCTAAGGATGTAACTGATAATATGGAGAAGTATGAGCTTGGAATCGCAGCTGACAAGATCCATGATTTCCTGTGGGATGAGTTCTGTGACTGGTACATAGAGATGGTTAAGCCAAGACTCTGGAATGCCGAAGACTCCACAAGAGCAGCAGCACTTTGGACACTTAAGAAGGTTCTCGGAATCGGACTTAAGCTTCTTCATCCTTACATGCCGTTTGTAACAGAAGAGATCTACTGCACACTTACAGATGAGGAGTCGATCATGATCTCCGAATGGCCTAAGTTTACAGAGGAATATCAGTTTACAGAGGATGCCGAAAAGGTTGATATCATTAAAGATGGTGTTCGTGCCATCAGAAATATCCGTACGGAGATGAACGTTCCGCCATCAAAGAAGGCAAGTGTAATCGTTGTTTCCGATAAGGAGAATATAAGAAATATATTCGAAGAAAGCAGCAGCTTCTTCGGAGCACTTGCATATGCGAGTGACATTAAATGTCAGGCTGATAAGTCAGGCATTGCAGATGATGCGGTATCAGTTGTAATCCACAATGCGGTTATATATATTCCTTTTGCCGAACTTGTTGATATAGCTAAGGAAAAGGAACGTCTCGAAAAGGAGAAGACCCGTCTTGAGGGAGAGATAAAGAGAGGCGAGGGAATGCTCAGCAACCCTAACTTCGTTGATAAGGCACCTGCTGCGAAGGTTGAAGCCGAAAAGGCAAAGCTTCAGAAGTATAAGGAAACTTATGAGCAGGTACTTGAAAGGATCAATCAGCTCGGATAGTATCCGTTTTGGAGATTAAAGTATGAGTAACGAGAGAAAACTCAAGGGAAAAATTAAATACCTGATTATAGTTCCGATCATACTTGCATTTATTCTTATGGGTATCTGCATATATGTTTTCGGCGTATATGCTAAGCAGACCATAATAGCTCTGATAGCTTTGTCGATATATATAATCATCGTGGTCATAGCATACGTAAGGCTCATGCCGGTGATCAATTCGACAATGGTTGAGTATGCACTCGAACAGGGCAAGATCCAGAATGAGCTGCTCAGGGAAATGGCAGTTCCATACGTTATTCTTGATACTGACGGACATGTAATGTGGGCAAATTCCAAATTCTATGAAACCATAGGTGTTACTGACAAAAAGCATATCAAGAAGCCGATAGATGCATATTTTCCTCAGCTTACTCCAAGTGTTTATGAGAATAATGAACGCGTGGAGATGGATATCGAGTATGGCGAGAAGATATTCAATGCTTATATAAGACGCATGGATCTTACAAATGTATTCCTCGAGGATAAAGAGGAACATAAGAACGATGAAGTTGTCATAGCTGTATATTTCTTCGATATCACAGAGCTCAGAAGACTCAAGAAGGAGAATGAAGAGCAGAAGCTGGTCGCAGGTCTTGTTTATATCGATAACTATGATGAAGTTATGGATTCGCTTGAGGATGTTAAGCACTCGATACTTACGGCACTTGTAGACAGAAAGATTAATATGTATCTGTCCAACGCCGATGCTATCGTAAGACATATTGAGAATGATAAGTATTTCTGTGTATTCAGACAGAAATATATGCAGATGCTCCGTGATGATAAATTTGCACTTCTCGATGAAGTAAAGAGTATCAATGTCGGAAACGAGATTGCAATGACACTCAGTATGGGACTCGGACTCGGTTCCGATAACTTTATAGAAGATTATGAATATGCGAAGGTCGCTATAGGACTTGCGCTCGGACGAGGCGGTGATCAGGTTGCGGTTAAGGCCGGTGATCAGGTTACTTATTACGGTGGTAAGAGTGCAGGAACCGAAAAAACTACGCGAGTTAAAGCCAGAGTTAAGGCACAGGCTTTTGAGGAACTGCTTGTCGGCAAGGAGAAGGTTATCATCATGGCTCATAAGAGACCGGATTCGGATGCCTTCGGATCGGCAGTCGGTGTTTACAGACTTGTTTCGGCACTTGGCAAAAAGGCTTATATTGTTCTGAATGAAGTGACTGATGCCATCAAGCCGCTGGTTGCCACATTTAATAACAGCAATTACAGTGACATGCTTATCAATTCGGATCAGGCTATGTCGATGGTGGATTCTCAGACTATGCTTGTTGTTACGGACGTTAACCGTCCGAGCATGACAGAATGCGAAGAACTGATAAATCTTGTATCGACAGTCGTTGTATTCGATCACCACAGGCAGACAAGTGAAGCTATATCAAAGGCAACGCTTTCCTACATCGAGCCATTTGCTTCATCCGCATGCGAGATGATAGCTGAAATGTATGAATATATGTCGGTAACTCCGAAGCTTCGTCAGCAGGAGGCTGATGCAATGTATTCGGGAATACTCATAGATACGGATAACTTCCTGGTCAAGACCGGAGTACGTACATTTGAGGCGGCATCCTTCCTGCGTAAATCGGGAGCGGATGTTACAAGAGTAAGAAAAATGTTCCGCAGCTCTATGCTTGAAATGAAGGAAAGAGCTCAGGGAATCAGTAATGCAGAGATATATATGAACAGCTTTGCACTTTCGTATGTAGTTCCGGATCCTGACAGTGTTGATACACCGACAGTTCCGGTAGCCAAGGTTGCAAATGAGCTTCTTAATGTGGATAATGTCAAGGCGTCTTTCGTAGTTACGGAAGCGGAAAACGGAATCCTTTATGTATCAGCCCGTTCGATCGGCGATATCAATGTCCAGGTTATTATGGAGCGTTGGAGCGGAGGCGGACACGCAAATGTAGCAGGAGCACAGCTTGAAGGAAAGACAAAAGAGGAATTCTTTGATGAGCTGAAGGTAGTTCTGAAAGAGATGTATGAATCCGGAGAGCTTTAAGGATACTTCATCCGGCTGCTGCGAACTATCCTCCCCTTCGGGGGGAAGGCATGGAAATATTTAGAAAGAGAGAACATCAATGAAGGTAATACTATTAGTAGATGACAGAAAGCTTGGCAAGAAAGGCCAGATAATAGAAGTAAATGACGGATATGCCAGAAATTACGTCCTTCCCAAGAAGGTTGGTATTGAAGCAACTCCAAAGAATATAAATGACTGGAAGCTTAAGAAACAGCATGAGGATAAGATTGCAGCAGAGAAGCTTGCAGAGGCAAAGGCACTTGCAGAGGAGCTGAAGGATAAGCAGGTTACAACTTCGATGAAGGTCGGAGCAAACGGAAAAACTTTCGGCTCGGTTTCAACCAAGGAAGTTGCCGATCTTATCAAATCACAGCTCGGATATGAATTCGACAAGAAGAAGATCGTAATGAAGGACGCGGCAAGAGGTATCGGTGGTTATAAGGTAGAAGTCAAACTTCATCCGGAAGTAACAGCCGAACTTCTTCTTAATGTAACTGAGGAGAAATAATAATTATGGCAGAGGAAAATGCTGTAAAAAGAATCCCGCCGCGCGATGAGGAGGCAGAACGTAGTGTTATTGCCTCGATGATCATTGATAAGGAGGCAGCTTCGGAAATAAGCGCCATACTGACAAAAGATGATTTCAGCGTTGCGGCATACGGGATCATATATCAGGCATTGGTTGATCTTACATTTGCGGGAATGCAGATAGATGAGGTTATCCTTGCAAATAAGCTTAAAGAAATGGGGGCTCCGGATGAGCTTTGCAATACAGAGTATATAACAGATATCGTAATGCAGCTCACCACGTCCGCATTTGCTGTCGAGCATGCCGAGATTGTAAAGAATAAGTCGAATTTAAGACGGCTTATCAAGATATCCGAAGAGATGGCCAAGAGTGGTTATGAGGATCAGAAATCGGCTGATGAACTTGCGGCACTTGCTGAAGATAAGATATTTAAGCTTGTTCAGAATATGAATAACCGATCGGATTATGTTCCGATTAAAAATATTCTTATAAATGTAATAGGCGAGATCGAGGAAGCTACCCGTCATAAGGGAAGAGTTAACGGTCTTGCAACAGGATTCAATGATCTGGATACCAAGCTTACCGGACTTCATAAGGGCGAGCTTATACTTGTTGCGGCAAGACCGTCAATGGGTAAGACAGCATTCGTTCTGAATATCGCTCATCATGTTGCGGTAAAGGAGAAGGTTCCGGTTGCGATATTCTCACTCGAGATGTCAAAGGAATCACTTGTCAGCAGAGTTCTCTCCGTGGATTCACGTGTTGAAGCACAGGCAATCCGTACGGGAGATGTAAAGGACAGTGACTGGATTAAAATTATAGAGAGTACCGATAATATATCACGGGCTCCGCTTATTATAGATGATAACAGTTCGATCACACTTGCGGAAATGAGATCCAAGTGCAGAAAACTTAAACATACCGAGAAGATCGGACTCATTATCATCGATTATCTGCAGCTCATCAATCCGGTAGGAAAAGTTGAATCCCATCAACAGTTTATATCGGATATATCAAGAGCACTTAAGGGAATTGCAAGAGAACTTGAGGTTCCGGTTATTGCACTGTCGCAGCTTAACAGAGCAGTTGACTCAAGACCTGATCACAGACCGGTTCTGTCAGATCTTCGTGATTCCGGAGCGATTGAGCAGGATGCCGATGTTGTTATGTTCATATACAGGGACGATTATTATAATCCGGATACTGAGAAAAAGGGAATTGCGGAAATAATAGTGGCTAAACAGAGAAATGGTTCGACAGGACCGATTGAACTGGCTTGGCTCGGTAAATATACTAAGTTTGCAAACCTTGCAAGAATTCAGGATGATGGAGGCAAAGCCTCCGGAAATAAAGCATCCGACGACGGAGGGAAATAATGAAAAAAGCGGCGCTTATCACGGGAGCATCCAGAGGGATAGGCAGAGCTGCGGCTTTAAAGCTTGCCGAATACAGTGATGCTGAAATGCTTGTGCTTAATGCAAGACACAGTAACGGGAAGCTTGAAGAGCTTGAAAGCCTTATCAGGACAATAGCTCCGGAGAAGGAATGTATCATATCCTATGGGGATGCGGGAAATCTCGGATATGTAGATGAACTTCGTCAGAAAGTCGAAGCAGATCACGCTTCTGTTCAGATAATCATAAATAATGCAGCGGTTTCTTATGTAGGTCTTCTTACAGATATGACAGAGGAAGATTGGAATGAAACAGTTGGTACCAATCTTTCATCGATATTTAACATATGCCGTACATTTGTACCGGGAATGGTTTCAATCAAATCGGGAACAATAATTAATGTTTCATCGGTATGGGGCCTGGTCGGAGCATCATGTGAGGTTGCATACAGCGCAACCAAGGGAGCGGTTAATGCATTTACAAAAGCTTTGGCGAAGGAGCTTGCTCCCAGCGGAATAAGAGTAAATGCTGCAGCCTTCGGAGTGATAGATACTGATATGAACAGGCATCTGTCCGAGGAAGACAGGAGTCAGCTCGAAGAGGAGATTCCGATCGGACGTATGGCAAGTCCCGAAGAGGCAGCTGATTTTATAATGAAACTGATAGATATGCCTGATTACTTTACCGGTGAAGTGGTTAAGTTTGACGGTGGATGGATATAGAATAATGAAATGGGATCTTGATCGGTATTTCCGATAGATTAAGGTGACTGATTAATGGGTGGAGTA
Source organism: uncultured Lachnospiraceae bacterium (assembly GCA_946405625.1). Taxonomy (GTDB): domain Bacteria; phylum Bacillota; class Clostridia; order Lachnospirales; family Lachnospiraceae; genus Eubacterium_Q. The sequence goes on from CAMJHQ010000012.1 coordinate 55,016, forward strand.
TTTGTAGAGTTTTTCTCGGATGAAGCTCTTGAAAATGTAATGACTATGCTTCAGTATAAGCCGGACAGAGTCATTTATCTCGGACATAAGCATACAATGATTACCAAGAAGATAGAAAGTCTCAGAGATTTTACCGAGATGGTAAGTCCGAAAACTCTTCTTGAGTTCCGAGAGGTTGCACGTGACAGCCTGAATGATTGTATAAGCGTACTTCAGGAGGTCGCAGATGAGTATCCTGATGCGAATTTTGAGCTTACCGGCGGCGGAGAAATGATACTTATAGCCTTTGGTTATGTCAGTGCCAAGGAGCAGGATAAAGGAATCAAGCTGAATACGCTCAGAATAGATCCTTATACGGCAACAGAGGTTAAACTTGAAAGCGGCGCAATGAACAGAAGGCATGACGATATTAAGATCACCGTTGAGCAGAATATAGTTCTCCACGGAGGACATCTGACGGATCAGACCGGCAGCTTTTCTACCTGGGATTTTAATGACGATTTTAAGCGTGATATCAGGACTATTTGGGCAGTTGCCTGCAGGATGAAGCATAAGTGGAACAATTATTGTTCCGTAATAGAGGATGTATTTAAGGATAATCCTCCTGACGAGGATGGCAGGGTCACCCTTCCGAAGAGCCAGCTCGGTTCGGCTGAAGACATGTTTGAAAAGCTGAACGAAGCCGGAATGCTGAGAAATTACAGAGTTGAGAAAAACCGGATAGAGTTCTATTTTAAGAATAATCAGATTAAAAATATAGTTACAAAGACCGGAAATCTTCTTGAACTTCATGTTTATGAGGTTGCATCGAGAAGACCGGATATTTTTACGGATAAGATCATCGGAGCGGTCATTGACTGGAATCCGAAGAAGAAAGATGAGACTGAGGAAGACAGAGAATACAGGCATTATCTCAGAGCAAACTATGACACGATAAACGAAATCGATGTTGTTCTCATGAGGTCTACTATTCCGACATTCATTTCATGCAAGAGCGGAAAAGCCGGCAGCCTGGCGCTTCACGAGCTTGAAACGGTGACAAGCAGATTCGGAGGTAATTATGCCAAGAAGGTTCTTGTTATGGCTACTCCGTGCGACAAGTCACAGAGCGGTATGTCATTCTTTAAGCAAAGGGCTAAAGATATGCATATCTGGGTACTTGATAATGTTTATGAAATGAGTGATGAAAAGCTCCTGAATAATCTGATCAGGATTCAGGGAGTATAGATTTAATAATTCGGGTTATCCCGAATAAGCTGATCGAGTAGGAGGAAAAATAAGTTGGGTAAAGAAGTAAAGAAGAAAAGCACAGCAAAGCTTTTCTTCAAATCATTCATGAAGGGTATGGTGGTCCTTCTGGGAATAGCCTTACTTGCGCTGGGAGCATATTTAGGAGTAATGCTATATAACGGATATGGTACCAAGACCGCCCCTCCGGCACCTAATTCAGAAGTCTTTAAAGATGGAAAGGTTGATCCGCTTCTTACGGCAGAACCAACAGAGGAAGTGACAGAGTCAATATATGTTTCGCAGTTTACCACAATAGATTTTGGAATCAGTATAAATGTGATCAATGCGACAGATACTTCAGGACTTGCAGGATATTGGAAGGAAAAGCTTAACGATATCGGATATACCAAGATAGAAACATCTGACTGCAACTATCCACTGGAAAAATCCAAGATAGTTATAACTGAGGAAGGAATTGCCGCAGAACTTAAGGAAATATTCCCAAAAGCGACATGGGAAGTGGGAAAAGTGACGGAAGAAGATATTTATGGGGAGACAGAAGGCGTAAAAGTGTTTATTTTCATAGGAAGTGACTATGATGAGGTGCCTAGAGAAGAGTAAAAATAAACCAAAATTTGTTGGATATTGCACAAAAAAATAAAGGCGAAATCAAATAATGCTTGATTTCTTTTGGTGAAAACGTCCAACAACTTTTGGGCAATATACAATCTTACTAAAACTTTTTGTGTATTTTCGTGCAAGAAACATATAGTATTCGAAAATGAAAAGTAATATTATATACGAAGTTGGTAGGAAAATCGCGGCTTGAGCCGCCTGATTAACTAGAGAATTAACTTATACAGGAGGTTACAAAATGTCTAGTTTACAGTTAAAGAACATTTACAAGATTTACCCTAACGGATTTAACGCTGTTAAGGACTTCAACCTTGATATTCAGGATAAGGAGTTCGTTATCTTCGTTGGTCCTTCAGGATGTGGTAAGTCAACTACTCTTAGAATGATTGCCGGACTTGAGGATATCAGTTCCGGTGAGCTTTGGATCGGTGACAAGATGGTTAACGACATCGAGCCTAAGGACAGAGATATTGCGATGGTATTCCAGAACTACGCTCTGTATCCTCATATGTCAGTTTATGATAACATGGCATTCGGTCTTAAGCTTCGTAAGATTCCAAAGGAAAAGATCGACAAGCAGGTTCATGAAGCAGCTAAGATCCTTGAGATCGAGCACCTTCTTGATCGTAAGCCGAAGGCTCTTTCCGGTGGACAGAGACAGAGAGTTGCCATGGGACGTGCTATCGTTCGTGAGCCAAAGGTATTCCTTATGGACGAGCCTCTCTCAAACCTCGATGCTAAGCTTCGTGTACAGATGCGTGTTGAGATCTCTAAGCTTCATCAGAGACTTCAGACAACAATCATCTACGTTACACATGACCAGACAGAAGCTATGACACTTGGTACAAGAATCGTAGTTATGAAGGATGGTATCATCCAGCAGGTTGATACACCTCAGAACCTTTACGATCATCCTACAAACCTCTTCGTTGCTGGTTTCATGGGAATGCCTCCTATGAACTTCATCGATTGTAAGGTTGTTAAGTCAGGTGCTGATGTACTTCTTATGTTTGGTTCACATTCAATCAAGGTTCCTGAAGCTAAGGCTAACAAGCTTATTGCCGGCGGATTCATTGATAAGGAAGTTGTTCTCGGTATCAGACCTGAGGATATTCATGATGAGCAGCTGTTCATCGAGTCTTCACCTGAGTCAGTTATCGATGCAAGAATCAACATTTACGAAATGCTCGGTGCTGAAGTATATCTGTACTTCTCAATCGATCAGTTCGATATCACAGCAAGAGTTAATGCTCGTACAACTGCTCGTCCTGGTGACACAGTTCAGTTCGCATTTGATCTTAGCAAGATTCATATCTTTGATAAGGAATCAGAAGAGATCATCGTAAGCTAGTCATTGCGTGATTAATATAATATGAAGATATTATGAAAATATGGGGAAATGCACTGTAAATGTGCATTTCCTCTTTTTTTCGGGAAGGCTTTTTGATATAATTATTTAGATTAGGTGTAACTTATATTTCACGTGGGGATTAGAAGAAACGGAGAGTGAAAAATGATATCAAATTCAATTTTACAGGAAACATTGGAGGGTATTAAGTCTATCACTCAGGTCGATCTGATAGTGATGGATGCAGAAGGAAGGACTATTGCGAGAACGATTGATGATGCAGTCCTTGAATATGATGATGCAGTAATTGCATTTGCTGAATCTGCTGCTGAAAGTCAATCTCTTCTCGGTTATCAGTTCTTTAAGGTTATGGATGATAAACAGCTTGAATATGTGCTTATGGCTAAGGGTGATACCGATAGTACATATATGGTTGGAAAGATGGCTACATTCCAGATCCAGAATCTGCTTGTAGCTTATAAAGAGAGATCGGATAAGGATAACTTTATCAAGAACCTCCTTCTTGACAATCTGCTGCTGGTAGATATTTATAACAGAGCTAAGAAGCTTCATATCGAGACAGATGTTAAGAGATGTGTATTCATTATCGAGACAAAGACTGAGAAGGATACAAATGCACTTGAGACTGTACGTAATATCTTTTCAGTTAAATCCAGAGACTTTATTACAGCCGTTGATGAGAAGAATATCATTCTTGTTAAGGAAGTTAAGCCGACTGACAATTATGAAGAGCTCTCAAAGACAGCAAATATTATTGTAGATATGCTCAATACAGAGGCTATGATTTCCGTTCATGTAGCATTTGGTACAATAGTTAACGAGATTAAGGAAGTATCACGATCCTACAAGGAAGCTAAGATGGCTCTTGATGTAGGAAAGATCTTCTACAGTGATAAGAACATCATTGCATACAGCAACCTTGGAATAGGACGTCTTATTTATCAGCTTCCGATTCCTCTGTGCCGTATGTTCATTAAGGAAATCTTCGATGGAAAATCACCGGATGAATTCGATGATGAAACTCTTACAACTATTCAGAAGTTCTTTGAGAACAGCCTGAATGTTTCTGAGACATCAAGACAGCTTTACATCCACAGAAATACACTTGTATACAGACTTGATAAGATCGAGAAGGCTACAGGTCTTGACCTCAGAGTATTTGAAGATGCGATTACATTTAAGATTGCTCTTATGGTTGTTAAGTATATGAAGTATATGGAAACTCACGATTTCTAAAATGATAATTAATTATTCATAAGGTTCGTCCTGAAGTACCTTTTGAATAAAAAAATAAATGAAGGGTTAAATTTGTAATGATTAAACTTGAAAACGTAACCATGAAATATCCTACAGGAACTGTTGCTCTGAAGGATATTAATCTGAAAATCGAAGATGGTGAATTCGTCTTTATCGTAGGTAGTTCAGGTTCAGGTAAAACGACACTTATTGAGCTTTTACTCAGGGAGCTTGTTCCTACAAAGGGAAGGATCGAAGTAGCTGGATTCGACTATACAAAGCTTAAGAGGAGACAGATTCCTAAGGCACGAAGAAAGCTTGGAGTAGTTTTCCAGAATTTCCGTCTTCTGAAGGACAGAACGGTTTACGAAAATGTAGCATTTGCACAGAGAGTTATAGAGACACCGTCTCGATATATCAGACGTCAGGTTCCGGCAATGCTTTCTCTTGTAGGACTCGCCGATAAGTATAAGTCTTTGCCAAGACAGCTGTCCGGTGGTGAGCAGCAGAGAGTTGCACTTGCCAGAGCACTCGTAAACAAACCTGAAATAATTCTTGCCGATGAGCCGACCGGTAACCTTGACCCTAAGAATTCATGGGAGATCATGAATCTTCTTGATGAGATCAATGCTAAAGGAACAACAGTTGTAGTTGTTACTCATAACAAGGAAATTGTTAATGTTATGAAGAAGCGAGTTATCACCATTAAGAAAGGTGTCATAGTAAGCGATGTCGAGAAGGGTGGTTATATAGATGAGGATTAGTTCAGCGTGGTACAGCTTAAGACAGGGTGTTAAAAACATCCGAAGAAATATTCTGTTTTCACTTGCATCAATCGGAACAATCATAGCTTGTCTTTTTATCTTTGGTCTTTTCTATATGGTGCTTGTAAACTTTCAGAAGTCTATCAAGAAGGTGGAAGAAAGTATATCCATTACTGTATTCTTTGATTACGGAATAACAGAGCAGGGTATAAATCTTATCGGAGAACAGATTAAGGCGAGACCTGAAGTAAATACAATAGATTTTATTTCAGCAGAGGATGCATGGATTGATTATTCAAATCGAACATTTGATGATCCGGAGGCTGCCAGAGCAGCGTTCGGAGATGATAATCCACTTGCAGATTCGGCATCTTATACTATTACACTTAAAGATGTCAGTAAGCAGGCCGATTTCGTTCAGTTCCTCAAAGAACTGGATGGAGTAAGAGATGTAAACAGCTCGTCATATACAGCCGATACTATTTCGGCAATCAATATATTTGTAGGTTATGCTTCACTTGGAATTATCGTTATACTTCTTTTGGTATCCGTATTCCTTATAAACAATACGATCACAATCGGTATTACAGTTCGTAGGGAAGAGATTAAAATAATGAAGTTGATTGGTGCTACAAACTCTTTCGTAAGAGCACCATTCATAGTAGAAGGTGTGATAATAGGAGTTTTGGGATCGGTAATTCCTGTAGTACTCTTATATTTCTTATATGATTCTATTCTTGGATATATAGCCGGAAAGTTCTCAATACTTAAGAGTCTTTTCGAGTTTATTCCACTGAATGATATGTTTAAGGTTTTGGGACCTGCAATATTGATCATAGGTATAGGAATAGGCTTCTTTGGAAGTCTGCTGACAACCAGAAAACATTTAAAAGTATAATTAAGTATAATTGGAGGATAGGGTATTGAGGCGAAGAATTTTTGCTATAACAATATTCCTGATTACGTTTCTCTTTGCAGGAACTTTAGTATATGCGTCCGGTTCGGATAGAAGGGCGTATATTCCGGAGAGAAGTGAGACTGAAAATCCTGAATCGGAGCAGCCTACAGAGGCTGCTCCTACTGATTCAGGGGATTCGAGCGAGACTCCTACAGAGGCGCCTACAGAAGCGCCTACGGAGCAGCCGACATCTGAACAGCCAACGTCTGAAGAGCCGACATCTGAGCAACCGACGTCTGAGCAGCCGACATCTGAGCAGCCAACGTCCGAGCAGCCGACATCTGAGCAGCCAACAACCGAACAGGGTGGTAATCAGGGAGGCAATTCCGGTAATCAGGGGGGAAAAGCATCTGATACAGATGCAAAAAAACCAAAATTTACAGTAACGACAATTACAAGTCCTTCGGGAATGGTTGTTTATGATACGTCAGCCATAAATGCACTTAAACAGCAGATGGAGGCGACTAGAAAAGATAAGGTTGAAGTTCAGCAGCTTATAAATGAGCTGATGACTGCACAGAATGACTTCATCGAAAGACTCAGGGAACTGGATGAGCTTATCATTGAGTATCAGGATGATATAGATGCTTTAGAAGAGCAGCAGAAGATTGCTATTAATACTTCAATCGATCTGGAGGAGCAGCTTAAAGAGGCTCAACAACAGGAAGCAGAACAATATGAAAAGCTTAAGAATCATATCAGAGTAGATTATGAAAATAACAGATATACATATTTGGATGCTATTTTCAATGCAGTTGATTTCAATGCGGTTATGAATGAATTTGAGTATATAAATTCATTAGAGGATTATGATCAGCAGCTTTTCACGGAACTTGAAGAGAAAAGAAAATCCATTGCAAACAAGAAATTGATGATGGATGCACTGGATGAAGATATTGAGGCAATCAAGAAAACAAAGATTGCTCAGCAGGAGGCTATAGAGCTTCTGTCTGAAGAAAAGGTTAAGCAGATTGAGAGTTATAATACAAAGATAAATGATGCAAAGAATGCTTTAGCAACTATAGATCAGCTGCTTCAGCAGAGTGACGCTAAGCTTCTTGCATTGGAGCAGGAATACAGAAGAAAGCTTCAACTCTCATCATCACCGAATATTAAATTTGATGGTTCGCTTCTTTGGCCGATGCCATCCAGTACGCAGATGACTTCTCCGTTCGGTGGAAGAATTAATCCTATCACGGGTGCATCGGAAGGCCACAGTGGTGTAGATATAGCTTGTGAAATGGGTTCGCCGGTTATAGCACCTGCTCCCGGAAGAGTATTCTATGTAGGATGGATGGGAACCGGAGGCAACTGTGTTCAGATTGATATAGGATCGGGCATGACAGTTTTCTTCTATCATCTTTCAGAGTTTAATTGTAAAGAGGGTGATATGGTTTCTGCCGGTCAGGTTGTCGCTTTTTCGGGAAGTACAGGTATGTCAACAGGTCCTCACCTTCATTACGGTATTAAGGTAAACGGAACGCCTGTTGATCCGCTGCAGTTCTACTAAAAACTATGTTGGAGATGATATAAATGAGATTATATGTCAAGAAATGTGCAGCAATTATACTTTCAGCAGGAATGCTGATGGGATTCGGTGCGTGCGGCACAGGAACCGGGGCAGGTTCGACAACGGAATCGGCAACGGCAAGTGAAGGAACACCTGAAGCCGGATCCACGGAATTTGATGCGAATTCTCAAAGAGTCCAGAAGAAGACAAAAGAGGTAGAAAAACTTATAGATCAGTATTTCTATTTTGAAGAGGATCCTGCTAAAAGAGAAGAGAATTATTTTGACGGAATCATGGAAGGACTTGATGATCCGTATTCCGTATATTATACACCTGAAGAATTTGCAAAGCTTAATGAAGATGACAGTGGCGAATATGTTGGTATAGGAGCTACTGTATCGAAGACTGTTGAAGATGGAAAAGTCTATGTAGTTAAGCCACTCCGGGGAAGTCCGGCTGAGGCAGTTGGTCTTCTTCCGGGAGACGTCTTTGTCAAGATAGATGATATAGATGTCACAACAGACATGGAGCTTGAAGAAGTAGTTAATTATATCAGAGGAAAAGAAGGAACGACCGCTCACCTTAAGATGTATCGTGAGGGCGAGCCGGATTTCCTGGAATTTGATATAACGAGAGCAAAAATCCAGAATATTACTGTTGATTATGAAATGCTCGATAACAAGATAGGATATATCTCTGTTGATCAGTTTATTGAGAATACACCTCAACAGTTTAAGGAAGGTGTTGATTCCCTGATAGGTCAGGGTGCGAGAGCGCTTATTATTGATATGCGTAACAATCCGGGCGGCCTGCTCACAGCAGTTAATGAGATGACAGATTATATCATTAAGGATGATGCAGTTGCAGACGGAGCGAAAGAGGCCGGTCTACAGCTTGTTGTTAAGGATAAGGATGGAAAGATCATTAACGATTACAAGTGTTCGGATGAACATTCCGTAGATATTCCTATGGCTGTACTCATTAACGGTAACAGTGCCAGTGCGGCAGAAATTTTTACTGCTGATATGAAGGATTATAAGCTTGCAACAATTATTGGTACTACTACATTCGGAAAGGGTATAGTTCAATCAGTTATTCCTCTTTCTGACGGTTCTGCAATCAAGATAACAATTGCAAAATATTTTACACCTGCTGAACATGATATTCATAAGGTGGGTATTGAGCCGGATATTGAGATAGATGTATCCGATGAGCAGAAGAGAATGGCGGAGATCCCACATGATGAGGATCCTCAGCTTCAGAAAGCTATTGAGGTTTTAACCAAGTAATGTTAGAATTAAGCGTCAAAATGTTATTTTGGCGCTTTAATCTATTTAAAAGGGGAATTAATATGAAAAGATTGGTTTTCTGTTTAGTGGCCAATATCATCGTTGGCATTAGTGTGTTAATGGCGTTTTTGGCTCAGCTTACATCATATAATTTCATTATGAAACAGTATAAGGACGGAGGACATGAGTCTTCTTTGAGTCTGGTAATTGGAAGACAGCGTATGTATCTTATTATTGAAGCGTTGATAATAGTTTTAATTATAGTATGTATAATATTTCTTGTTTCTCTGATAAACAGAGAAAGGAGACATGAGGAAAGTCGACCGATTGTGATCAATCAGAATGGTACGATAAATGATTCTCAGACTACATATGTTACACCCGGATATTCAGGTGGTGCGGGTCACAGAGTAAATCCGAAGGATTTTGGAGGAAATATCAATGGATAAGGAATTGGTTATAGTTCTTGATTTCGGAGGACAGTATAATCAGCTGATAGCAAGAAGAGTTCGTGAATGTAACGTTTATGCAGAGGTTCATCCCTATACCATGAGCCTTGAAAAGATCAGGGAAATGAATCCTAAGGGAATCATTTTCACAGGCGGACCGAACAGTGTATATCTTGAGGATTCACCTTCTTACAGCAAGGAAATCTTCGAACTGGGAATACCTATTCTCGGAATCTGCTATGGTTCACAGCTTATGGCTCATTTACTCGGAGGCCGTGTGGCTACTGCACCTGTAAGCGAGTACGGAAGAACAGAGACCTATATAGATGGTGCATCCGAGGCATCCGATGAAAGAGGTGGATCACTTCTCTTCAAAGGTATCAAGAAGAAGATTACTACATGGATGAGCCACACGGACTATATAGCCGAAGTTCCGGAAGGCTTTAAGATTTCAGCACATACAAAGGATTGTCCTGCGGCTGCTATGGAATGTCCTGAGAAGGGCTTTTATGCAACACAGTTCCATCCTGAGGTCATGCATACCGAGCAGGGTAAGGAACTTATCCATAATTTTATCTATAATGTCTGCAAATGTAAGGGCGACTGGAAGATGGATTCTTTTGTAGAGTCCACCATAGCGGCACTTCGTGAGAAAATCGGTTCGGGCCGCGTGCTTTGTGCTCTTTCGGGAGGAGTTGATTCATCTGTTGCTGCGGTTCTTCTCGCAAAGGCAGTCGGAAAACAGCTTACATGTGTATTTGTCGATCACGGTCTTCTAAGAAAGAATGAGGGCGACGAGGTCGAGGCTATATTCGGACCTAATGGAAATTATGAGCTGAACTTTATCAGAGTAAATGCACAGGAACGTTTCTACAACAAGCTTGCAGGTGTTACAGAGCCTGAAGAAAAGAGAAAGATTATCGGAGAAGAGTTCATCCGTGTATTTGAGGAAGAGGCAAAGAAGATCGGTGCCGTTGATTTCCTGGCACAGGGAACTATCTATCCTGATGTTATAGAGTCGGGACTTGGAAAGTCAGCTACGATCAAGTCTCATCACAACGTAGGCGGACTTCCTGACTATGTTGATTTTAAGGAAATTGTAGAGCCTCTCAGAATGCTCTTCAAGGATGAGGTCCGTCGTGCCGGACTTGAACTCGGAATTCCTGAGTATCTGGTATTTCGTCAGCCGTTCCCGGGACCGGGACTCGGTGTCAGGATCATCGATGAGATTACAGAAGAGAAGGTACATATCGTTCAGGATGCAGATGCTATCTTCCGTGAGGAGATGGATAAAGCACTTGCTTCAGGACGTATCAAACATCTTCCGAACCAGTACTTCGCAGCGCTGTCAAACATGCGTTCGGTCGGAGTAATGGGCGACTTCAGAACATTTGACTATGCTGTTGTGCTCCGTGCAGTCAACACAAGTGACTTCATGACAGCAGACTGTACAGACATCCCATTCGAAATACTTCAGAAGGTGATGAACAGGATCATCAACGAGGTTAAGGGTGTAAACAGAGTAATGTACGACCTGACGAGTAAGCCGCCAGGAACAATAGAACTCCTATAATGTACATAAGCTCAGAAATGGCTAAAATAGGCGATTTCTGAGCTTTCTTTATGCCCTGTGACAATAAAATGACAATATAATATGTGATTTTTTCTATTTCTATAATTGATTTTTTATTCTGTGATAGATATCAAGACCTGTTTTTTGACCATATTTAGAAATTATTTCTCTGTATATAACTTGTTTCCGTTTTTGGTCGTTTAAATGTTTGCATACAATGGATGCAACAGAATTATATATTCCAGCAGGATAATTTCCTTTTTTAAGTGCTTGCTGAATACTGAGGTTTAATGATTCGTTAGTAAATTCTACAGATGTGGATTTACATCTTTCAGCATTTTTAAGGTACTTTTCTACAATTGGTTTAACAAGAATATATATTTCTGAATATAATGAATAAGTTTGACGTAGTTCATTGTGTATACCATTAAGTGGTCTAGAATCTGTGATATGTTTAATTACTATTGATGCAACCTCATTTGGAGTTTTACCGGAATAAAATTTGCTGACTTCTTGTTGAATGTCTTTATTGAGTTTTGCATTTGCATTCGTAGCTGATGCTGCTTTTTTAGTTTTACCCTGTATGTTTTTTGGCTGGTTAACAACAGGTTTCTCTTTTTTGGTAATAAATAACTTCTCTTGTTTTTTGATATCTATGTCAAATTCTCTGATCCAATATTCTATTATATTATCATAATCCTTATCTTTACTGACAATAATAAATGAGATATCTTCCGATATGTGTTTTCCAATTAAAAATCCAAGAAATGAAACAAGATGCATATCTAGAGATTGATCGCCAGATGGTACAGAGATAAGTTCATATTGACAACCCGATTTATTTAAGCCATCAACGGTTGATGTTGATAACTTATCATTTCCATTCGTATAAAAAATATATATACAATCATTTTGGTTGAGTGATTCCGGATTATTAATCCCAGAATCATGTACATTTTCGAAATCAATTAGATAAATGGTTTTATTTTCATGCATTTTTTATTCCTCAGATGTATCCCGTTCTTTATGATACTTATTATAAAATAAAATCTGTTCACGAGTTAATCCTTTAAGCGGATGCTTTTGTTTAGCCGTATTATTATCTTTAGCTGCTTTATCGGTTCCTCCTAGAGATAAGGCTCTAACTATAGTGTTATGGAGTTTTACAATAGGGTTTCTATCTGATGTTCCCTTGCCATCGAAAGGAGAATTATCATTACTATAGGACTCTATAATACCATTCGAATCTGATAGCTTTTTATTAAATGCAGGATATGTGGATTTCCATAAAAAATAATCGCCTGAGTCGAGATGCTCAGTTTCTTGTCTGTTTTTTATAAAAGCCCAATTTAACAAATGCATCTTGAGGCGAGTAAGACGTTTTTTATCTTCTTGTGAGCATGCTTTGGGCTCTTTTATCTTGAGTACAATTTCTTCATCAACTATTTCAGGAGTTAATCCATATAACTCCTCCATGTCAAATAGAATATGTATTGCTTCCATTTCTGAATCAATTCCAGAATTTGAAAGTACATAGTAATTAATTAAAAGAGCATCTGCTATTTTATGTAATGTCTCTTCATCTGGTGTTCGTATACCTAGTTCATAATTTCTGATAGCAGATTCGCTCAACTCACATTTTTCAGCAAGTTGTTTCTGTGTATAGCCCTCTAATATTCTAAATTGTTTGATTCTCAAACCTATTGTGGTTTTTTCATTATTCATAATGATTCTCCTTATTGAAATGTATAAAACAATAATACAACAGCTGATAACAGCACGCAAGTGAAATGTTATACTTGACAGCACAAAAACGTGCTGTTATAATGCAACGTGTAAACCGCACGAAACTGTGCTGATAATGCAAAAATGAAATAATATGAAATCAATGAAAGAGGCATATATCGCAAGCGGAAGTGGATTTTATAACGAAGGGAGGTGAAAACATGGAGCAGACATATTATACAGTGGATGATGTTATGAAGATTCTTGGTATAAAGCCGTCAAAAGCATATGGGGTTATAAGAGCATGCAATAAGGAACTTGATATGAAGGGTTATATGACTATCAAAGGGAAAGTTAGCAAAAAGTATTTTGAGGAGCGATTCTACGGAATTTGCTCCAGTAAGGAAGGAGCATAAGATGACAGTAATAAAAAATAATAAGACTGGAAAGTGGGAAGTCAGAACATATTACAAGAATCTGAAAGGCGAAACCAAGCAGAAGACAAAGAGAGGATTTGAGCGTAAGGCTGATGCACAGGACTGGGAGAGGGCTTTTAAGCTTAAAGATGATCAAAATATAAATATGTATTTTAGAGATTTTATAGATTTATACGAAGCAGATGTAAAGCCCAGACTAAAGGTTAATTCCTGGAATAATAAAAGACACATTATTGAAGCTAAGATTCTTCCTTATTTTGGACATATGCGTATGAACGAGATCCGTCCATCGGATGTTATTAAATGGCAAAATGAGATGATGAAACAAACAAAAGCAAATGGTGAATACTTTTCAAAACCGTATCTAAATGCTATTCATAATCAGTTGACGGCAATCTTTAATCATGCGGTAAATCTATATGACCTGAAGAGTAATCCAGCAAGAAAAGCGGGGCCTATGGGTTGCCCGAGGGATAGAGAAATGAAGTTTTGGACAAGAGAAGAATATCAACTGTTTTCAGATGCTATAGCTGATAAACCTATAAGTTATTATGCTTTTGAACTTCTTTATTGGACTGGTATACGTCTTGGAGAGCTGCTGGCGTTAACAAAAGCAGATTTCAATTTTGAAGATTCAACATTAAGAATTAATAAATCGTATCAGAAAATCAATGGTGAGGATGTGATTACAGAGCCTAAAACAAAGAAGAGTATTAGAACAATTAATCTTCCTGAGTTTCTATGTGATGAGATGAAAGAATTCTTTGCTTCATTATATGGTATTGGAAAGCATGACAGATTATTTCTCATATCAAAGAGCTATCTTCATCATGAAATTGATCGTGGTGTGAAGGCATCGGGAGTTAAAAGGATAAGAGTACATGATCTAAGACATTCTCATGTGTCGCTATTAATAGATATGGGATATTCAGCGTTAGCAATTAGCCAGAGGATGGGACATGAAGCAATCGATATAACACTTCGATATGCACATTTATTCCCAACAGTCCAGTTAGAGATGGCTGAACAGTTAAATAAAGAAAAGGAGATGATGTTAAATGTCAGAAAAGAATCTTGATAATAAAAACAGATGGAGAAATGTAATAGTGGCTTTTAGAGTCTCACCGGAAGAAAGTGATGAAATCAATAAAAGATATAAGTTATGTGGTTATAGACTGAAGCAGGATTTCTTACTTGATAGTGCTTTGTATCAAAAGGTTGAAGCAAAAGGAAATCCTCTTATGCTGGTACAGTTTAGAAAGAATTTGCAATCTATTGAGATGCAGTTAGAACGACTGACCCAAATAAGTGAAATGGATGAAGAATTATTTACACCAATACGCACTATGCTCGAAATACTTGAAGGATTTGAGAGGAGTGATGATGGTGAATAAACAAAGTTTTTATATGGAGGTAATGAGTTGAATACTTTTTTTGAAAAACAAGATGAAGATGAATTAAATCTTATAAAGATGTCGGATGTAGAAGCTAAAGAGGTTGAATGGCTTTGGTATCCATTTATACCTTATGGAAAACTTACGATTATTCAAGGTGATCCGGGGGATGGGAAAACCACACTGGTCCTTAATATAGCTGCTTCGTTATCTCGTGGAGAAGGATTTGATGATGGCATGAAATTTACAGAACCAATAAATGTGATATATCAGACAGCTGAGGATGGTCTTGCTGATACGGTAAAGCCGAGACTGGAGCAGGCAAGAGCAGACTGTTCAAGAGTATTGGTGATTGATGAAACTGAAAAAGCATTGACTATGCTGGATAAAAGAGTTGAAGAAGCTTTGGATCAAACTGGTGCGAGACTTCTGATATTGGATCCAATACAGGCATATCTAGGTGGTGGAGTGGATATGAACAGAGCTAATGAAGCAAGAGAGATGACTAAACACCTTGCAACGATAGCGGAGAAAAGAAACTGTGCAATTATTCTTATAGGTCATATGAATAAGAATAGTGGTGGCAAGCCGGTATATCGAGGAATAGGTTCGATAGATTTTTTGGCAGCTGCCAGAAGTGCTCTGGCTGTAGGAAGGATAATAGGAAAAGATAATTACCGAGCGGTTGTACAGATAAAGAACAATCTGGCACCATTTGGTCATCCAAAAGCTTTTGAACTATCGGAAGAGGGATTTAAATGGATTGGTGATTATGAGATTTCTACAGAAGAAGTTATCGGCGGTTATGCTCTGAAGGGAAGTAAATTGGATCAGGCAAAGCAGCTTCTGAGGGACTTATCTGAAGACAAAGATGTGGTTTCCAGTAATGAGCTAATAGAACTGGCAAAGGCTGAGGGGATATCAAAGAGGACCATGGATAATGCCAGGAAGGAAATGGGACTTAAGTCGCAGAAGATAAATAATACCTGGTATGTGAAACTTAAATAAATCAAGGATGCAACAATGCATGAGTCAGGTCTTTGCATTGTTCCTATTGTTAGGATGCAAAACCTATAGACCTGCAATGTTGCGTCCTTCATATATCTCAGGGGTATTAGGGGAGATTACATTTTTCCCCTAAACAGATATTGTAAACGCATTGCGATTTACGTATCTGGCAAATGATGAAATCTACCTAAAGCAAGGATTAGAGCTGAAATCAGTAGAAGGATAATGAATACAAAGCTCTTACCAATGGTGTGTAACAAATCCGCCAACAAATAGGTAGTTATCCAACAAAAGTGGCAACAAAATGGTGCTTTGCCAACAAAAGTGCCAACAAATATCGAAGGGGATTTAACAAATGCTTTAATAAATTGGTGGTTATTAAACAAAAGCTTTAATAAAGGCAAAAAGCTTAAACAAATCCTTAAACAAATATAAAAAGCTCTTACAAACGGCAGGAGTTCTTACCACTGTAAGAGCAATGGAGGGAATATATGGGGAAGAACAGACAGTATAAAGAACCAAGAAAAAATCTGTCTATTAGATTATCCGCAGAAGAAAGGTCTGCTCTTGAGAAGAGTGCAGCGGATAATAACATGTGTCTTGCAGAGTATGTGAGGCAGCTGATTATGGCGGGTGGAATATTAGATACAAATAAGATGAAAGAACGTCGTGATCTTATAGAACAGATAGCGAGAGTTGGAAATAATATTAATCAATTGACCAGACTGGCGAATATGAACAAAAGTATAAACGACGCGATTCTGGAAATGGTAATTACGCTTATGAAAGAGATTAAGGGACTGATGAATCAATGTCTAAAAAAATGGACTTAGAATATGCGAGTTGAAAAGGAGGGATGAAGAAGTTGGCTATAACTAAAATATTACATCAGAAAGCAAGTCCTGATCGAGAACTGGGGCTTCATACAAAACAGCTTATAGATTATATTTTAAATCCTGATAAAACTGAACAGTGTATCCTGACGGGCAGCGTCAACTGCCTGGCGGATACGGCATATGATCAGATGGTTGAAACTAAAAAGATGTTCGGCAAGCCTGGTGGCAGACAGAGCTACCATATAATAATATCTCTTGTTCCTGGAGAGGGAATGCCGGAGCAATTATATGAAATGACAGAGAAATTCGTGGCAGAGTTTCTGCATGGAGAATATGAGGTTGTGTTTGCTGTACATACGGATCACGAGCACCTACATTCGCACATTGTATTTAATAGTGTAAACATGGTTACTGGCAGAAAGTTCCAGTATAAAAATGGTGATTGGAAACATAAGATGCAACCGATAACAAATAAGCTGAGTGAGGAGTATGGTTTGGAAATAATGCCGGCTGAATATAGTAAGGATCCTAAGAATATGTCCAGAGTTGAGTGGGAAAGACAGAATAGCATATCTCTGATGGTTGAAGCTGATGCAAGGTATTGCAGAATGATAGCAAATGATAGAGAACACTATATCTATCTGTTGGAAGCGCTTGGATATGAAGTTAAAGATGGAGAACATATATCAGTTAAGGCGGATGGCATGAAGAAGTATAAAAGGCTGGGGACGATAACGCCAGAACTGGATTACAAGGAGAACCACACAAATAATAGTGATAGAGATCATTCATATAGTGTGGAAATGCCGGAATATAATACAGTTGATCCGAGACCTATAAAGAGAGCGAATATGTCATATATTCAGAAGAAGTATTATCGTAGATTATATAAATTGAGACTGATAGAAAAAAGGCGATTTACCTATAAATCATCGAAATTTTATGAAGATATGAAATTATTTAATAAGCTTCAGGACGAATATCTGCTCCTTGTTGACGAAAAAATAGAAACAATTGATGATCTATGGAATTTGAGTATACGACTTAATAGAGAAATAGAAAATGTCAGTTTGGAGCAAAAAGAATTATATAGGGAACGGAATAGATTCAAAAAACTGGAAAGAAAGGGAATGGATACAGATAGCTGCAGATTCTTAGTTGCTGAAGATGAAATATATAAGGGAGTATTGGAATCTTGTAAGATTCAGAAAAAGGAATTAAAAAAGAAAATGAAACTTACTGTAGATCTTATAGATGAATTCTTTGATTATGATAAATATAAAGCTTTAGATAACATACCGCTATCATATAATGAGAATGAGCTAAATGAAGCTTTTGATTATGATATTCCTCAAATAGTAGAGAAGCAGGTTGAATCAAAACAAGAGGTGGCGACTGTTTCGGAAGATGATAGTTCAGTAGTAACACTGGAAAGCGATATAGATGAGAAATCAATAAGTGAGAGTGCTCAAGAGGAGATGGAAGAGACAGAAGTGGTAAAAGATTCCAATGAATATGTCGATGAAGCTGTGAGTGAAGAAATAGATTATTCAGAGGCTGTTAACACCTCGGAACAGCAGAAATCACATTATGAATATGATATAGATGCAGAGATGATAGCCATAGATGCATTAATTTATATTCAAACATATGATTTTAATTTACAAAGCTATTTTGGGTTAACACTGGATGAAAGGGCATCGTTATGGGATATTACTTCGGAGAATAAAGAACTTGGGTTTGAAGCATACAGAATCTTTGTCACATCTGCTGGAGTTGATTGGTCCGTACCCAAGATATATGAAGAATATCAGAAGCATTATAATAAATGTCTGGAGCTACGAGAGGAACCTTGGATGAAGGAGTATTATCTAAAACGATTGAAAAATGATCAGAATAATCAGGATAAAAAACTAGTAAGAGAAAAGTATCCGCATATACGTTGAAATAACGAAAACACCGCATTTAACAGTATAAATACTATTATTTTTTTGATATAATTACTATTTGTGAAAGTCTATTCAAAATCAGATAAAATAAAAAAACGGAGAAGAAAAAGTGGCAGATACAAAGAAAGAACAGGAAAGAGATGAGCTTCATAGAGCTATATGGGCTATAGCAGATGACCTTAGAGGAAGTGTTGATGGATGGGACTTCAAGTCATATATTCTAGGCTTTATGTTCTACAGATACATCTCTGAAAATCTTACTAATAAAATAAATAAGGATGAGTGGGATGCCGGAGATACCGGTTTCGATTATTCTAAGCTTTCTGATGAAGACGCTGAAGTGGCACGTGATGACATGGTTCAGACAAAGGGATTTTTTATTCTTCCATCTGAGCTTTTCTGCAATGTCAGAGCAAGGGCAAAATCAGATGAGAATCTGAATATGACTCTTGAGGCAGTATTTAATCATATAGAAGAGTCTGCTAAGGGTAGTGAGAGCGAGGATGATTTCGCAGGACTCTTTGATGATATAGATGTTAATAGCAATAAGCTTGGCGCTACAGTTGCCAAGAGAAACGATAAGCTGGTTAAACTTCTTGACGGAATTGGTGAAATGAAGCTCGGAGATTTCCAGGAGAATACTATAGACGCGTTTGGTGATGCCTATGAATATCTCATGGGTATGTATGCTTCTAATGCAGGGAAATCCGGTGGAGAATATTATACTCCTCAGGAAGTTTCGGAACTGCTTACTAAGCTTGCTGTCGCAGGAAAAACAGAAATTAATAAGGTTTATGATCCGGCATGTGGAAGTGGATCACTTCTGCTTAAGGCTGCAAAGATTCTTGGCAAGGATAATGTAAGACAGGGATTCTTTGGACAGGAAATTAATCTGACTACTTACAACCTTTGTCGTATTAATATGTTCCTTCATGATATACCATTTGACAAGTTTGATATAGCGAATGAGGATACGCTTGTATCTCCACAGCATTGGGATGATGAACCTTTTGAGGCCATAGTTTCAAATCCGCCTTATAGTATTAAGTGGGAGGGTGATGATAATCCAATACTCATAAATGATCCAAGATTCTCACCTGCCGGAGTGCTTGCTCCAAAGTCAAAAGCAGATATGGCATTTATAATGCATTCTCTGTCATGGCTTTCTACAAATGGAACGGCTGCAATAGTTTGTTTTCCGGGAATAATGTATCGTGGTGGAGCAGAGAAGAAGATTAGACAGTATCTTATTGATAACAACTTCGTAGATACAATCATTCAGCTACCATCAAACCTGTTCTTTGGAACATCAATTGCAACCTGTATTATGGTTATGAAGAAGTCCAAGAGTGAAAACAAGACACTCTTTATTGATGCGACAAATGAATGTGTAAAGGTTACAAATAACAATAAGCTTACTGATGACAATATTCAGAAGATAGTTGATACATTTGTAGCAAAGGAAGAAAAGGTAGAATATTTCTCCAGGCTTGTACCGAATAGCGAGAT
This sequence comes from uncultured Lachnospiraceae bacterium, assembly GCA_946405625.1. Taxonomy (GTDB): domain Bacteria; phylum Bacillota; class Clostridia; order Lachnospirales; family Lachnospiraceae; genus Eubacterium_Q. The sequence goes on from CAMJHQ010000012.1 coordinate 74,888, forward strand.
AGCAGATCAGGATTATAACCTATCTGTCAGCACCTATGTTGAACCGGAAGATACAAGAGAAAAGATAGACATAAAGGTTCTTAATGCGGAGATTAAAGAAATCGTGGCAAGAGAGCAGGTGCTCAGAGATGAGATTGATAAGATAATTGCTGAGATAGAAGGGGAATAGTATGTCCATGCTTAATGTAAATGAAAAAGACTGGAAACTCTTTAGAAAGAAGCTTCCGGAATGGCAGGAAGCATATATGGAAAAGCTCTGCATGGAATATGCAGGAATCCTTTCTTCAAGTAAAAATGCTTCAGATAAGTTCTGGGAGATGGAGAAGAGAGTAAATAAAGACAAAAAAGATGTCGGAGTATCAGCTCGCATGAGTCGTTCTATGATGTATGAGAATATAACATCATTATTACTTGAAGGAGCAATTACAGTTGATGATCTTGAAGGATTCAGCGAAGAAGCGGTAGAAATAGTTAAAAGATGGGCGCGTATCGGAGAAGATAATGAGTAAACTTGATGAACTGATAAAAGAATACTGTCCGGATGGAGTGGAATATAAAAAACTCGGTGACATAGCTTCTATTTCTAGAGGTGGAAACTTTCAGAAAAAAAACTATGTCGAATCAGGCGTTCCGTGTATACATTATGGTCAGATTTATACGATCTATAATCTGTTTGTGAGTGAAGTAAATTACTTTATTCCTGAAAATGTTGCTCAGAAACAGAAGTATGCGGAACCAAATGATATTGTTATGGCTGTAACCAGCGAAAATGTTGAGGATGTATGCAAATGTGTCGCATGGCTTGGAAATGAGCGGATTGCAGTAAGTGGACATTCTGCTATTATTCATCACAATCAGGATCCGAAGTATTTGACATATTATTTTCATAGTGAAATGTTTATGAGTCAGAAAAGAAAACTGGCTCATGGAACAAAAGTTATAGAGGTAAAGCCAGATAGCCTGAACGAAGTGTTGCTCCCTGTACCTCCTCTGGAGGTGCAACGTGAAATAGTCCGCGTGCTGGACAAGTTCACGTTACTTACAGCCGAGCTTACAGCCGAGCTTACAGCTCGGAAGAAGCAGTATGAATATTATAGAGATGAATTATTATGTTTTAAAGATGAAGTAGAAGAAAAGACTCTTGAGGAAGTAGCTGAAGTATATGATTCGCTTCATCAAACACCTGAATATATAACAGATGGATATCCTATGATTAGAGTTCAAGATGTGGTAAAGGGATATATAGATGTTGATAATACATTAAAGGTTTCAGAGGAAAACTATAATAAATTTACAATGAAATACACGCCTGTACAGGATGATATAGTGATTTCAAGAGTTGGGTCATTTGGAAGATTTGGATTGATTCCAGATTCAAAATGTTGTATTGGACAGAATGTTTCTGTAATTCATCCATTAATAAATCCAAAGTATTTGTATTATTATATTAATACAGAACATATAAAAAAATGGATAAGTGAAAGAGCAAAAGGCGCCGGACATAAATCGTTTGGTCTAGCGGATATAAAAAGAATACCAATCATGGTTCCTAAAAGAGAAGTGCAAGATAGGATAGCTAATACATTAGATAATTTTGAATCGATATGTTCTGACTTGAATATCGGCCTTCCAGCTGAAATAGATGCACGACATAAACAGTATGAATACTATAGAGATGCTCTGTTGACATTCGTTGAGAAGGGCGAGACAATTCTTACAGAACAGAACAGAACAGAACAGAACAGAACAGAACAGAACAGAACAGAATTAATTAAGCTCTTACAATATGTATTTGGATATGTTTTTGTTACATTGGAAGACATATCAACAAACTGTGATTCTCAAAGAAAGCCGGTTACAAAAGGGAAAAGAAATAGTGGTATGTATCCTTATTATGGTGCATCTGGAATAGTTGATTATGTAGATGATTATATTTTTGAAGGGAATTATCTTCTTATATCAGAGGATGGGGCAAACTTAGTAGCAAGGGTAACACCAATAGCATTTTCGATTAAAGGTAAAAACTGGGTGAATAATCATGCTCATGTTTTGAAATTTGATGATTGGCATGTACAAAAATATGTTGAGTTTTACTTAAATGGACGGGATTTATCAAAATATATTAGTGGAGCAGCACAGCCAAAGCTAAATAAACAAAACATGAATAGCATACCTATTCCATTACCGGAAATTAATAAACTAAGGTCGACAGTAGATACTTTACTTAGATTTGATCAAATTTGTAATAGTATTTCTGATGGTCTTCCTGCAGAAATAGAAGCTCGCCAGAAACAATATGAATATTACAGAGACAAATTACTATCATTTAAAGAGAAAGAGGTATTATAGTGGCTAAAGCTAAGAAATATGTTATCAGATGTTTTGGACGTTCAGTAGAAATGTCAAAAGCAAATAGTTCTACACTAATATATAGGATTCCTTATCAGAATCTGAATAGTAAAGAAGAATTATTTAAAATTGATAATCTGTTTATTGTATACATTCTTTTTGGGAAAAATGAATCTGGTAAGGATGTAATATATGTTGGTAAATCAAAGAATGGCTTGAAAAACAGACCTACTTCTCATGAAGATAAATATGATAAGTGGACTTACTGTTATGTTCTTACACAGTTTAAGGAAAGAACATTCTTTAATGATGGAACCATTCAATATCTTGAAGATACATTAAACAAGAGAATTACAGATCTTGGCTTTTATGAGAATACTACTAAACAGACAACAACAGGTACAGCCAATACGAGTGATGAAGAGGATTGCAATGAATATCTGGAAGAAGCTTATCAGATGCTGGATGCATTAGGACTGGATCTTATAACTTATCGTGACGATGAGGCTTCAGAAGAGTTGGAGTCTGTGAATGATGATAGCTCTAGCACAGTTCCTGATGGTATATATAAATTGAAGAGAAAGATTAAGAGAGCAGGAATTGTAATTCAAGCTACCATGCAGGTTACAAGTGGCAAATATATTGTTTTAAAAGGAAGTATGGTATGTGAGAATGAAGGACCGGGACTTTCAGATAATATTATAGAAGCAAGAAAGTCAGCTACGATTATAGAGGGAAAACTGTATGCAGATGTTGCATTCAATTCTCCGTCCGCTGCAAGTCAGTTTGTTATTGGTGCTGCAAGTAATGGATGGGACAACTGGAAATGTGATGATGGCAGTTCTATAGATAAGTTTAGGAACTGAATTGTGCCGGCACTGATGGCACAATTATAATAGATGGAGGATTAATGGACGAGATAATACTATTTGATGAAGAATATAAAAGTTGGATTAAAGATATAAGCCAAAGATACAGGGACTGCCAGATTAGGGCAACAGTTTCGGTTAATAGAGAGCTGATTTCGTTCTATTGGTCACTTGGAAGGGATATATTTGAAAAACAAGCAGACTCAAAATGGGGAAGCGGATTTTATAAGAGATTAAGCCGGGATATGAAGGAACAATTTCCTAACAGTACTGGTTTTTCAGTTAGAAATCTTCGGTATGCTTTTAGTTTTTATTGTTTATATTCTAATAATACAAATGTGCCACAAGCTGTGGCACAATTAGAAGAAAATGCAGAAGATACAAATGTGCCACAGCTTGTGGCACAAATAACAGAGGAGGATATTTTCTCGGTTCCCTGGGGACATCATCGCTTAATTATGGATAGATGTAAGGGGAATAGCGATATGGCTGCATTCTTTGTAAAGAAGATAATTCAGAACAACTGGTCAAGAAGTGTGTTATTAAACTTCTTAGATACAGATTTGTATGAAAGACAGGGGAAAGCTATTTCTAATTTTCAGTATTCCTTACCAAAACCTCAAAGTGATTTGGCTCAGGAAATGACAAAGGACCCATATAATTTTGATTTTCTTACCATTAGAGAAGACTATAATGAGAAACAGCTAAAAGATGCACTTGTTGATAATGTAATTAATTTTTTGCTTGAACTTGGGAAGGGGTTCGCTTTTGTTGGAAAAGAGTATCCTTTACCAATTGAAGGAACAGAAGAATATATAGATTTATTATTTTACCACCTATGGCTACATTGTTATGTTGTGGTAGAAGTTAAAATCAAAGCGTTTAACTCGAGAGATATTAGTCAAACTGCTACATACGTTGCTATTGCTGATGACCTAATAAGAAAAGAAGGGGATAATAAAACGATAGGTCTTATTATCTGCAAAAGTAAAAATGATGTTTTGGCAAAGTATGCAGTGGGGACCTCTAATGAACCTATAGGAATATCAGAATATGAATTATCAAATCTACTTCCTACTCCAGAAGAGATAGAACAGAAATTAATGGATGTAGATACAAGCGAGGAAGATTCTGAAGAATAATATATCTTATCTTATGATTATCTTTTGAAATTATGTAGTAATTGTCTTTGGAACGACGAAAATCAAGAATTCTAAAAGGTTTATATCTTTTGAATGTATCCGCAATTATATACAGAACAAATCGCCCACAACTTGTGGGAAAATTGGCGAGGTGGTTATTTTAACTTTCCAGTAACTATCCCAAACAGGGTTTTATGAGAATGGTAAAAATGAAAAATGGCTAAAACAGGGCGTTTTCTAAGTTGATGGTAAGTTGATTTAACTTTCCGGTAACTTTCCAAAATGAAAAAAGGATAAAAATATGAACAGTACATATAACATAGTCCTCTCAACTAACGAGAGCACTGTAGTAACTGAATATGTTCCGGAGAAAAAGCGTTCTGATGCATATCAGAGCGAAGCTGCACTTGAGGATGCATTTATTAAAATGCTTTCTGAACAGGGTTATGAATATCTGGAGATTCATGATTCTGGTGCACTGATCAGTAATCTTAGAAAGCAGCTGGAAAAGCTGAATAATTATCAGTTCTCAGATAAAGAGTGGGACAGCTTTTATAAGTCGAAAATATCTAATCCTAACGAAACAATAGTGGATAAGTCCAGAAAGATTCAGGAAGATTTCGTTCAGAATCTTACCAGAGATGATGGTACGACTATGAATATTTCTCTCATAGATAAGAAGAATATTCATAATAATTATCTTCAGGTTATCAATCAGTATGTGGTTGATACACAGACAGATGGGGCAAAGTATGATAATCGTTATGATGTAACCATTCTTGTTAATGGTCTTCCACTTGTCCATGTTGAGCTTAAGCGTCGTGGTGTTCCGATAAAAGAGGCATTTAACCAGATCAATCGTTATCAGAGGGAAAGCTTCTGGGCGGGTTCAGGCCTGTATGAATATGTTCAGATATTTGTAATATCAAATGGTACTATCACAAAGTATTATTCCAACACTACAAGAGATGGAGCTATAAAGGAAAACAGTTCCAATACAAAACATAAAGCTCGTAAGACATCGAATTCTTTCGAGTTTACTTCCTATTGGGCTGATGGTAACAATAAAGTTATCTCAGATCTTGTTGATTTCACAAAGACATTTTTTGCAAAGCATACAATTCTGAATATTCTCACGAGGTACTGTATCTTTACCTCAGAGAATATCCTTCTTGTTATGCGTCCATATCAGATAGTTGCAACAGAGAGGATTCTTAACAGGATTCAGATTGCTTCAAATTATAAAAAGATGGGAACTCTTGAGGCCGGAGGATATATCTGGCATACTACAGGATCCGGAAAAACTTTGACTTCATTTAAGACAGCTAGACTTGCATCAAGTCTGGAATATATTGATAAAGTTCTTTTCGTGGTTGATAGAAAAGATCTGGACTATCAGACAATGAAGGAATATGACAGATTTGAGAAGGGTGCAGCTAATAGTAATAAAAGTACCCGTATTCTCCAGAATCAGTTGGAAGATATCGATGAAAAGGGCAGACCTCATGAGTATAAGATTATAATAACCACAATTCAGAAATTGGGTGAGTTTGTAAAGAAGAATAAGACTCATCCTGCATATAACAAACATATAGTTATGATATTCGATGAATGCCATCGCAGCCAATTTGGTGAGCTGCATACACAGATAGTAAAGCATTTTAAGAATTATCACATCTTTGGATTTACCGGTACACCTATCTTTGCAGATAATGCGAGTTCAAGCGGAAAGGCGGATTTAAAGACTACTGAGCAGGCATTTGGCGAGAAGCTTCATACATATACAATAGTTGATGCTATCAACGATGGAAATGTACTTCCATTCAGAATTGATTATGTGAACACTCTGACACTTAAGGATACTATTACGGATAAGAAGGTTGAGGCTATCAATCAGGAAGAGGTTCTGAACAGTAGTGTAAGAGTTGCGGAGATTGTTGATTATATACTTACACATTTTGATCAGAAGACTAAGCGTAATAATTTCTATGATTTACGTGGGCAAAGAGTAAATGGATTCAATTCTATGCTGGCTGTCAGCAGTATTCCGATGGCTAAGAAGTACTATCTTGAATTCAAGAAGCAGATGGAAGAAAAGGGAAAGAAGCTTGTGGTTGCTACGATCTTTTCATTTGCTCCGAATGAAGATGATCCGGCAAGTGGAATTCTTTCTGAAGAAGAGTTTGATACAGATGGGCTGGATGTAAGTTCCAGAGAATTCCTGGATGCATGTATTGATGATTATAATAAGGTGTTCAATACAAACTATGATTCATCCTCCAAAGGATTCCAGAATTACTATAAGGATTTATCACAGAAGGTTAAGGATAGAGAAGTAGATCTCTTGATTGTTGTAAATATGTTCCTTACTGGATTTGATGCAACAACGCTTAATACATTATGGGTTGATAAGAACCTGCGACAGCATGGCTTGATTCAGGCGTTCTCCAGAACTAATCGTATCCTTAATTCTGTTAAGACATACGGAAATATTATATGCTTCAGAGATCTACAGAAAGAAACTAATGATGCGATTGCACTCTTTGGTGATAAGAATGCTTCTGGAACGGTTCTTCTTAAGTCATATAATGATTATTATTATGGTTGCGATGATAATGGAAAGCATCAGAAGGGATATGAGGAGAGAATAGCTGAACTGATTCAGAAATACCCATTAAGCGAGGATATGCATGGAACCTGCCTCCTTGGAGAAAAGGCTAAGAAGGACTTTGTAGTTCTTTTTGGAAATATCCTTAGACTGCGAAATATTCTTTCGGCATTTGATCAGTTTGCAGGAAATGAAATCCTGTCGGAGAGAGATTTCCAGGATTACACAGGACATTATACTGATATATATGAAGAGCTTAAGCCGAAAGCTGCAGATAAGGAAAGCATCATTCATGATGTTGTCTTTGAAATGGAACTTGTAAAGCAGGTTGAGGTTAATATAGATTATATCCTAATGCTTGTAGCTAAGTATCATGATTCGAACTGCCAGGATAAGGAAATACTTGTATCTATCGACAGGGCAATCAAGTCCAGCCTGGAACTTCGTTCCAAGAAGGAGCTGATTGAAAAATTTATCGAGAGAGTAAATGTTAATACTGTAGTAGAGACTGATTGGAGACAATTTGTAGATAAACAGAAGAACATAGACCTCAATCTGATAATTACTGAACACAGACTAAAGGCTAATGAAACCAGACGATTTATGCTTAATGCTTTTAGAGATGGTGTACTCAGAACAACTGGAAATGATATCGACGAAATACTACCGGCTGTTTCGAGATTTGGCGGTGGTGGAAACAGAATAAAAATCAAAGCAGAGGTTATTCAGAAACTAAAAGAATACTTTGATAAATACTTCGGTCTGATAACTGATGATATGACCTATGATGTGACCTATGAAAATAATGCTGAAGATATGGGACTAATGATGGTTGCTGAAGATAATAAATGGAATACGAAAAAATAAGATATGTTGAATGTGTATCATAAATAAAAATGAGATGTAATGCTTTTATTATGTGGAGAATGAATTATGGGAACAGATAGTAGCATTTATGAAATTACAGATAAGGAAACAAAAGAAATACTATCAACTGCTGTATCAGATGTAGGTTACTGGCAATGGTGGGATGAAGCTGAAGGTGATTTTATGGTTGAATTTGGCGGTGTTCTTTTGTATGACGAAACAAAGAGGGGAAAACAGCCACGTTCAGGTACTATTGCGATAAGCTTTTGGGGCAATTCTTTTCTTGTATTTTTGGATAATAATGAAGTTAGTGCTGATTGGATTGATAATCTTCATAATGATATGATAGATCCCTTTACCTTAGATCCTGATGGATTCATATTTGATGATAAGGAATATGCTCTTGATATTATGATGAAATTCAAGAAACGTCATGGGCCGTTCAGTAGTAAAGACGAAGCAAAAGAGACTATTATGAAATCTAAAAGCATTCTTGCAGCTACTTGTGGAGACTACGGTTTTATTATCGGAGGAGATGTCTGTAAGGTGTATGGAGCGAGTGGTGATGTTTCGGAAGATGATATAAAGAGATTATCAAAGAAATGGTGGGATTACTGGAAAGATTATTATGACAAACGAGACACAGAAGAGGCTTATGAAAAAGACTATGCTTGTGAAGTGACAATTCCATTAAAGAATTAGATAGAGAAAGAGTCTCGCTGAGAATATCACAGTGAGACTCTTTATTAGAGAGTACAGGAGATTATTCGTCGTCATCTTCCTCGTCGGCAACTTCAGCATCTATCATTGCCTGGGTTTCCTCATCAATTTCGCGGTAAGTATCAATAAGATTTGAAATGAATTCGCGAGTGGTTAGTTCATCATGCTCATATATTTCTACGGTGATTCCTGCCTTGGTAAGTTGATCATAACACTTTCGAATCTTACGAATTCCAGAATCACTGGTATACTTACATGTCAAAACATAGTTATTTGATTTAATTGTGCTAATTATTTCAGACATGGAAGCTGAAGTGAATTTTCTAAGTATCTGAACGCATTTAGCCATAGATGTTGTATCTGTTATTTTTATTCCAATTTCACCAGGGATAAAATCCATTTTGTTACCTCCTAAAATTCTTCTTTTATTTTATTTATTGGTTTTCCGGGAAGGCTGTTACGCATATTACCACCATGCCATCCTTGTCTATGTTCATATTTTGTTGCTGGGTATATTAATTCTCCACGATTTGCAAGATGTGGATATTTTGCAACGCTATATGTATGATGGCTGTCGAGCGTTACACCCTTAAACTTAGGTCGTTTACCAGCTAGTATTGCCTTTCGTTGCTCAGCGCTCCAGTTACGAGTTGTAGGAAGATTAGATTTAATAAGAAATTGTTCTCTTTCCCAAAATTGTCTAATACCTTCATTTCTACGAATAGATAATCGTCGCTGCCACTCTTTATGTTTATATTCTTCCTTAGTAATAGTTCGTTTGGCTTCTTTTTCCCGGAGTTTTTTGAGCTTTTTTGAACTCATCTGCTTATATTTTGTCGGATGTTCTCGTAAATCCAGAGTATTTTTCTTTTTCGATATTATATCACGTTTTTTATTTACTGTTGATGAAATGCCTTGTGCAATCTTTTTTCCGGTAGTACCATTAAAATGACCGCTGCTTGGCTTACTCATGTTGATCACCTCCTTTCTTAGCGGAAAAAGCAAGACTTGTTTGACTAGGGAAAGAGATTATTTGTATACCAGATTCTGATAGTTGCTTGAAAAAATCGTAATTAGCTGAGCCATAAACTATAATTGTTCTTGGAGCAAGTAGGTTGATCATTTTATATAAACCTGCATTAAATAACGGACGATTTTCTAGTTTGTTAATTCCGCTTGCAACTGTTCCAATAGCAACAATACTTTTATATGGTATTCCGTCAAAGCAGTAATCCCAGGTTTCTTCAGTACCCCATCTGACATTATTGATTACAGGAATACCGTTGTTAACTAAGAAACATCCAAAGAGACGCATACGATAAGTGTTATATCGCTTTATTGGATCTGGAAAATCAGCATTTGTTGAAAAATCAGGTGTGATGGCTCCTGAAAAATGACGGATTATATCCAATGCTGCATATGGCTTTGCCCATATTCCTTCGCGGAATCCGTCAAATTTCTGATCATCAATATAAAAATGTACATATGCATTAACATGAAAGTCAGAATTAGCTTTTAGCTTTTGATTATATATGTGTTTTGCTTCGACATATGAAATGAGTTCATGAGGTATGATTGCTTTGTCACAGGAACAGACAGGTATATCTGATCCCAGCGTGAATTCTACATCTTTTGTCATGAAAGCATTCCACATATCTGTGCACCCTTTTCTGGGCGTGTTATTATTTGATTCAAGAGTATTCATAAAAACCTCCAATTATAATAGGTAGGTGAAATACGTTCCGGTAGTAAATCACAGATGAAATATTAATTCAGAATTCTCCGGACACCGATTGCAAGTCGGTGAGAAATCTGATGATAATATGATATCTTGAACGGAATTAGAAATATATGGCTGAGACATGGCTGAAATATGGCTGAAGTATGTTTTTATTTAATAAAGGTATGGGAGATATTTATATGTTGTGTTTAGGTACATTCTTGACGGCTATTAGACTATGTAAAGTTAGTAGTGTCGGTATGCAAACTATGGTGGAAATCATGATGAAGTCTATTTATACTGACTTTGAACAGTATAGTGATAATTCTTTATGTTCGAACTTAGTTAGAGGGATAAAGAATCCTCCGGATTATGTATATGAAGCATTAAATGTTATGAAGAACGATTATAAGATAATTCGTGATAGACTAGCTGATGGAGATACATTTTTAGACCTTAACAGAGAGGACGAATTAAGAAAAATTATTATAAAAATAGTAGAGGAAGATGTTTGCATAAAAGATAATGTGATTGTTGAGTTATATTCAGGTACTAAGAAGGCGGATTTAAGGGGTCATAATAAGGATATATTTTCTTTTTTGACAGGTATATTTGTTTATGTTTTGAAAAATACCGATAATAAAATGAAAAGGGAAGATGTTCGTTGTATTAATGAAGATTATCTTGATGAAGCACAAAAAGAAGTTGTTCTGGTAAATAAATCTATTGAGAAAGTAGATGTAGAGCCCGTAACCATGTTGGCTACTGATGATGTTAGCACGGAGGCGCGAAAATTTTGTGCTAAATATGAAACAGATATATCATTGCTGCCTCTTGCTCAAATAGCTTTCTGTGTTGATCCTATTCATAATAACGTACGCCAAATGTATACAGACTTTTGCTTATGCACAGAGAAAGTAAGAAGAGAGATTATAAGGTTAAAGGAACTTCCTTGGATTGAAACTGATGGAGAATGGATAGATAAGACCATTAGCAAAATCGATAAGGATATGCAGGATAAAGGATATATAACAAGGAGTATCTTGTATGAGGGTGCTAAGTATTTTCATAGGGCATTTTTGTTTTATTCAGATGAAAGAATTAAAGAGTATAGCCCACAAGTATTTGAACTGCTTGACAAAACATATGTAGGATTGTTGGGACCATATAATGATTTAGAAAAATATGTGGGAGATTATTTTTACTTTAAAGAAGTAGACCCTGATAGAAAAATTATTCCTCCAGGCGATTATATGTGGGATGTATGTAATTTGGGAAGTTGTCCAGAAAGTGAAATGACATTTTGGGTTTGCAAGTTTATTATTGTATGTTGTACAAGAATTAGTTTTGAAAACAAGGAAATTCAAAATGTTATCGATGTTGAAGATGATTTGTGGGATATCTATTATGTTGATTATAATAAGATATCTACTATGGAGGATTTATACTACTATGCATTATACTGGCTGTACTATACTTATGTCGCATAAGCGGATAATATATAGATACACATATGGATGAATGAGGATTGTGGAATGAAAACATATAGAGAAGTTTTGTGTCCAGATTGCCAAAGAAAATATATGACATATGTTTATGCAGATGAATATGATGTTATTATTGAGTTGGAGAGTGGAAGTCTGTATGGCTGGTCCGATAGCTGTACTAAATGTAATAACAATTTATTTGTTGAAGATAAAGTGTTAGAGGGAAAAAGAATGGAAGAATTCCCTGATTATACTATTCATCAGAAGTTTATATTACGATAAATGAGGGCGTATTTATGACTATAGATGAAATAAAGAATACCTGTGATGAATGCTATGCGATGAGACAACCTCATATATGCATTTGTGATAACTGTGGTAAGGAAACTATGGTATCAGTAGTGGAAGGAATTAGCGCAGTTTCTAAATGTACTAATTGTGGATGGGGATGTGCCAGTGCGGGTGGTTATCCTCCTTCTTGTCATGAAGATGATAGATTATATGCTCTGATAATACATAAACCTGTAGAAAAAAAGAAAATGGTTAAGTTGGCTGATTTATTATCAGTTAGAGTTTTGGAATTAATAAAAGAGTTTCAGGACGATATAATTGAACGTAGGTATCATGTGTTGGAATGTCTGACAAGATATGAACAGCTAAAGGAATTAGACATCGAATGCGAGATGGATCAAGCCGTAGTTCAAAATTTCAAAAGGATAATGGGGTGTGAATATGTTGGAAGGTTCGATATAAAGACTGGAGCTATAATACTTCCAAACCATTCGAACCACGCACAATGAAGGTTTTTAATCTCTGGTGACAATAAAATGACAATATAATTCTTGAAAACTAGATGTAAAATCGGTGATTTTATGAAATGAAGAAATGAATCAGTGATAAAATACAAGGATTTGTACCACATAACACATTGGAGTTGAGGAACTCCTGTAGGTTTATATATTTAATAATGTAAAAGCTCGCAGATGCCATGATTTAAGGCGTCAAGCGAGCTTTTTTGCATAAGCCATTAATCGCATATATTGCCGGGCTTTTATATTTTATATATACCTATAGCCGGAATATTTATTATTCATTTGATAATGCTTATTATGAAAAAAACAATTTATTCAAGAAGAATGATTTGTTTTTCACCAATCTTGTTGATGGGAATATTTGCTCTGATCTCTAATACGATTATCCGATATAATGCATTAACGAGTAATTTCATCCAGTGCATTATTAAATGAAATCATAGCTTTTTCTAAATCGATTGATGGAATAGAACTAAAACCAACTAATATTTGATTTTCAGCACACTTCTCATGTAATATCCAGTAACGCTCCGTTGAATATATACCGATTCCATATTTTTCCATTATTTGCATAATCTGTGTTCTATTAAGATTCGTATTAATATTCATTAAAAAATGCAATCCTGCTTCTGTTCCTAATAATTCAATATCATCTCTCTTTAGATGTTCCAGAATATAATCATGCTTTCTTTTATAAAATGTTCTTATAGCTCTTAATCCATTTTCATATTCTCCGGATTCTATGTATTCGGCCAATGCCTCTTGAATGAGTGTTGGTACATTTGAATTTGATACTTTATATTTTTCTTTATAAGTCGACAATAGTTTTTCCGGTAGTACTAGATACGCTATTCTAAGATCTGGCGATAACGATTTTGAAAATGTACCAAGATATATAACTCTGTTTCCACCATCTAAAGATTGTAAAGATTGAATAGGATGTGAATTATATCTCAATTCGCTATCATAATCATCTTCTATAATATAACTATCTGTTCTTTTTGCCCAATCTATTATACCCAACCTTTTACCTATTGGCAGTATACACCCCGTAGGAAACTGATGTGATGGAGTCACATAAACTATTTGATGTTTTTTGTTTTGCAATTCATCAATAGATATCCCATTATACTCTACAATGATAGGCTGAGGATTAAATCCATGGCGTTCAAAAACAACTCTACAGCCATCGTATCCCGGATCTTCTATAGCAAATTCATATTTCATATCATCAAATAATGTGCAGATAATATCTATCGCTGCCTGATGTCCATTGGTAATTACTATCTGTTCAGGATTACATTTAACTGCTCGAGATGACAGTAAAAAATCTGCCACATTCCGTCTCAAGCATTCACTTCCATTAGACAATAAGTAATTAATGCTAGAATTCATGGATATTTTATTCATAGAATTCATAAGACATTTTCGCCATTTTCGATTTTGATAGCAATTATATTCGAGATTACCGTATCTAAAATTATATTTCGGTTCAACATTTTTTTTACTTGTCTCAAAGGTATTACTATTTGGTTTCTTATCTGGCTGATATGGAATTTCTATTTTTTCAACGTAATATCCTGAACCTATAACAGTTCTAACATAGCCTTCGACAAGCAGCTGTTCGTAGGCAGCAACAACAGAGTTCCTACTTATACCATATTCCTGCGCTAACCCTCTGGTTGCTTGTAATCTAGTACCTGGTTTTAGTTCACCCGACAGAATCTGTTTTTTTATCTGCTCATATAGTTGTTCATAGATTTTTTTATTGTGATCAATCACCAGCATGCAAAATTGGTCCCTTCAAAAATGCTAAAATTGGTTCTTATCATAATACCAATCCCGTTTATAATTGTATCATATTATTTTATACAATCAATCAGGAGGTAAAAATTTTGACCAGATTAGCCGATATCTCAGATATCAAATCAATAATTCCATTACTCATGGAATACCGTACATTTTATGGTATAAATGAGCAAAGCATTGAGGAAGTAGAACAATTCCTACATAACAGAATCACAAATAATGAAAGCATAATATTCATCACCTTCGATGATAAAACACCCGTTGGATTTATTCAATTATACCCTTCTTTTTCAACGGTATCTCTAAAACGCCAATGGCACTTAAATGATTTATATGTAAGACCAGAATATAGAAGAAAGGGATATGCATCAGCCTTAATGTCTGCAGCTAAAAAACACTTTTATGATAGAGCTAAAGGATTTACATTAATCACCGAAAAAACAAATACAACCGCTAAAGCTTTCTATAATGCTAATGGTTGGAAAACAGATGAATATGATTTTTACACATTTTTTTATTAAATCGAGTAGGAGGCGGTGACTAACCGCCGTCCTCTCATAGCACCGTACGTACCGTTCGGTATACGGCGCTTTCAATAGTTGACGTGCACAGACTGATAGGCTGTGGCTAAATCATAAAAGCCGCTGTTTATCAGTCTTTCTTTTGTCATTGCCTCAAAAGCGTCTTTCGAGAAGTAACAGGTTTTTACTTCCATCTGTCCTACCTCGTATCCTCATTATATTTACTTGACGAATTCTTCGCTAATGAATAAAATGAATATCGTGATATTCCAAAACGGAATGTCATGCAGTAATGAACAGGAGGATTCTATGGAGATCAAAAGCCTGCGATACTTCCTTGCCGTCGCAA
>CAMJHQ010000013.1 GCA_946405625.1 uncultured Lachnospiraceae bacterium
GCTAACCACTTGCCTGTTTTCACTTGCTTGGTTAGCCTTTTCCTTCAATTCCCTCGCTCTTTTCACTTCAAAAAGCTAACCGCTTGCCTGTTTTCACTTGCCTGGTTAGCTCTTCTCTTCAATCTTCACGCCCTTTTTACTTCAAAAAGCTAACCACCTGCCTGTTTTCGCATTCTTGGTTAGCTTTTCTCTTCAATTCCCACGCTCTTTTCACTTCAAAAAGCTAACCACTTGCCTGTTTTCACTTGCCTGGTTAGCTTTATTGAATTTCCAGCCCTGCAATATAGAATCAGAGACTCAGATTCCAAAATAATCATCAACTCAAATCTCTACAAGAGCATGAGATCAGCTTCCAGCATAATTTCCAGCATAATTATCAGATTGATCATCAACTCAATCTCTACAAGAGCATGAGATCAGCTTCCAGCATAATTTCCAGCATAACTTCCAGCATAATCATCAACCCAATTCCTACAGGAACACGGGCTCGGCTTTCCCATCATTCTTTGATCAGCGAACCGATCCTCCGAATTCCTTCTGTGATTGTTGCTTCGTCGCAATTGGTGTAATTCAGCCTCATGGTACTCGCTGCACGTCCATCGATGTAGAAAGGATTGCCCGGAACAAATACGACCTGCTTCTCCTTTGCCTTTGCAAAAAGTTCCATCGCCGTTATGTTTTCCGGGAGCGTTGCCCAAATAAACATTCCGCCTTCAGGTCTTGTAAAGGAAACGCATTCCGGAAAATACTCTTCCATTGCCTTGATCATTGCGCTGCTCTGGCTTCTGTAAAGCTGCTTTATCTTTCCTATATGCTCCGCGAGATCGTTATGCGTCAGGTAATCCCATAAAATGTACTGCGAAAAAACATTCGAATGCAGATCAGCTGCCTCCTTTGCTGTATTTATCCTTAGTCTGAGCTCCGGATTACGGATAATCATATATCCTATTCTCATTCCCGGAGTAACTGTTTTGGAAAATGTACCCAGCAATATACTTCCGTCAAACTCATTCTTGCTTATATATCCGTAAGGATTTCCTTCAAACTTCAGGTCACCGTACGGATCATCCTCAACAAGTATGCATTCGTACCTTCTTGTAAGATCATGCAGAGCTTCCCTCTTTTCTTTTGAATATGTAAGTCCGCTCGGATTCTGGAAATTCGGAACCGTGTAGATAAACTTAACATTACCTTCCTTCAGCTTCTCTTCCAGCCTATCCATATCCATTCCGTCATACTCAAGTGGGATTGCCTTAAAGGCAGGCCTGTACTGGCTAAATGCCTGAATAGCTCCAAGATAGGCAGGCTCCTCAAGTATTACCGTATCACCCGGATTTATTAAAACCTTTCCAATCATGTCGAGGGCCTGCTGAGATCCGGTTGTTACTATGATTTCATCTGCATCTACATCCATTCTCTGTGTTTTATTCAGATGTTCAGCTATATATTCTCTTAATTCCCGCAGGCCCGCGGTAACCGAATATTGGAAAACCTTGCTTCCGTATTCATCTATCACTCTTTGAGTTGATTCTGCCAGCTTCTCCTTCGGAAATGAAATCGGATTCGGAAGCCCTCCTGCAAAGGAAATGATATTACTGTCCTGCGTAGTCTTCAGTATCGCTCTGATAAATGATGACGGAGTCGATAGACTTAATTCGGATATCTTATCTTCAAACATATTCTTTCCTCCTCAATCTTTTCGACTAATCTATCATTGCAATCCGATGAATACAATATTAAAATTGTCTTCAAGACAATATTATCATCATTACAGTTGAGCCGAATCAGATATCGTAAAGTAATCTTTACCAAAAAAGAAAGCATAACGGAAGGTAGTCTTTTCACAAAAATATACTTCCACCGGAAAGAAATTATCACACCGGAAAACATATTTCAGACCAAACTATTACAAAATCAATTTCAAGCCAAACTTTAAATAACTATTATTTCGGAGGTTCCTATGCCTGTTAATTCATTTGAAAACTATCCTATGAGCTGGAAGCCGGTTATCGATAGAAACAGTGATACACCACTTTATATTTCTCTTGCAGATACTCTTAAAAACGATATACTCGAGGGACGCCTTACGCCCGGAACCAAGCTTCCTCCTCAAAGAGAGCTTGCTGATTATCTGGATATTCACCTCAGTACGATTACACGGGCTTTCAAGCTTTGCGAGCAGCGCGGGCTCTTATGCAGCGTGGTCGGAAGGGGAACCTTTGTCTCATCCGATGCCGCAGCTCAGGGAATGCTTACGATACATGAGGCTACAGATAAAATAATCGAAATGGGTGCTATACTCCCAAATCCGGATATTGAGCAGATTGTCACCGATTATCTGAAAGAAATAATACAGGAACCGGATTTCTATAAGCTTATGCAGTATGCTCCGATAAGCTACGATAAGCTTCAGATCAAAGCAGCCATAAGATGGTTTAATTACTATGGCCTTTCAACAGGAAAAGATAACATCCTTTTCTCATCCGGAAGTCAGAATGCGATTTTTGCTATACTTGCAGCGTTGTTTCATCCGGGCGATAAGATTGCAACTACAAGTGTTACTTATCCGGGGCTAAAAGTAGCCGCAAATTCACTTGGAATACAGGTTATCCCTCTGCCCGTTTCAGACGGAAAGATTACGGCCGAGTCACTCGAATATGTTGTAAAAAATCATGATGTACGGGGATTCTATATGATTCCTGATTTTAATAATCCTTCAGGTGAGCTCATGAATTTGGATACCAGACAGGAGATTGCCGATTATATCAAACAAAAAAAGCTGCCTCTTATAGAAGACAGCATTTATTCTCTTTTTATCCGCAACCCTCTGCCACCGATTTCTTCTTTTACGCCGGACTATGGAATAATGATAGGCAGCACCTCTAAGATTCTTTCACCGGGACTCAGGCTTGCTCTCATACATGTTCCCGATAGATTTTACAAGGCGGTATCGGATACACTTTATTCGATAATAATCACACCGCCTGCACTTATGATGCAGCTTTTTACAAGAACGGTAAATCTGGGGAAATTCGATAAGATACGCGAGCTTCGTATTGCTGAAGTCATCGAACGAAATAAGCTCTTTAACGAAATATGTCCTGACATTCGTACATCCAGTGACTCTAACTGTCCGCTGAGATGGGCATATATTCCGGAAGAAACAGGCATCATCCCTTCAGAAGCCGAAAAGCAGCTTCGTGAAAGAGGTCTTCAGGTTTTCTCTGCTGAAAGATTTGTTGTCGGAAACAGCGATATTCCAAAAGCAATCCGTATATCTCTGATTTCCGAACATTCAATTAAATCATATAAGAAAGGGCTTGAAATAATCCGCGATTACTTCAGCCCTCGTTAAAATCCATTATCTTCAGAATCAGCACTTGTATTACTACCGATATCAGTGGCATCAGCTTAAGCACTTACATTACTCAGCATTTCATCCCTTACCAACATAAGTGTATATCCCAGCAAATTCTGCCCTCTCCATTTGTCCGGATTAAATCTGTTTTCATCCTTCATCGATATGCCTATACCCCATATCTGATCCTGAACGGCACACTCAGCCAAAACAGCATCACCTGTGTCTATAAGTAATTTCTTCAAAGAATCATTCTGCTTGAATTTTTCAAGTAATCCCTTATAAATGATCACCTGTCTCATTCCGTTCCACACAGAATCATTATAGCCGGATACTTTTCGGCCCAATGCCTTAATCATTTCGACATCCGTAGTGTTCATTATTTGCGAGGCAACTTCCTTATCATTAAATAAAACTGCCTTGCTATACATCATGTATTGTTCCATCGAAGAAAACTTCATATCGTCAATAACAAAATCCGACAAATACCAATTACTGAGGAATCCGTATTCTTCTTCAGGATTATGAAAACCGATTATTTTTTTCATTATAAATCACCCCCGTTATTTCAATCATTTATAATTTACTGCTCAACAAGTGAACACGCGATTTGATCAGTGATAAGCTCTTAAACCATCAGTGATTTGATCAATGATAAAATCCTAAACCGTCAACGATTTTATCATTGATAAGATCTTAAACCGTCAGCTATTTATCATAGATAAAATTATAAACCGTCAGCCATTTATCATAGATAAAATCCTAAACCGTCAGCTATTTATCATAGATAAAATCCTAAACCGTCAGCTATTTATCATTCATTTTGAGTTTCCTGATAATTCGAGTCCGTGATCAATCCCTGCCCCACGCGGATATCTTCTCACACATAAGCACCGGACGATACGACTTTTTTGCCTTTCTCAGACCTTCCAAGCCCATATCCTCTTCTCTGTTGATGTACTTGTATCTACCCTTAAGCTTCCGGGCGAATTCCCGGTTAACAACAGCATACGCTTCTCTTATCTTCCTGTCTGCCTTTTCAAAATGTACCACAAAACAGTCATCTGTCAGCCTCTCCCCGATTGCAAAGGCTACTGTTCTGAACCCCGAAGCAGAAGACGTGTCCGGTATTCTTATTGCACATCCTTCAAGCCCCAGCTCCTTCATATGATCCAGTGCGAAGAAGATTGTTTTCTTCTCATACTGAAGTTCATCCGACTCATCAACATCTTTTTCATCGATCTCATCAGCAGTCACTACCACATTCTTATTGACGATCTCATCAGCGGTAACTGCTACATTCTTGTTGACGATTTCATCAATACAATCATCCGACTCAACACCAGCTGCATCACGCCTATCATCAGTTGCATCACGCCTATCATCAATTGCATCGCACTTATCATCAATTGCATCATGCCTATCATCAATTGCATCGCGCCTATCATCAGTTGCATCGCGCTTATCATCGATTGCATCGGATCTATCACCATTCATTTCGCCTTCACCACTAAGCTCATAATCGGTCCACTCTTCTTCGACATTCTTGCATGATTCGATATTCTCTTCAGTTATATCCTCGACCTTATAATCAGGATAATCCTCTTCAAATCTGTAAATGTGATTTCTCTTCCCATGATAATGCCTGCCAGAAAGCTCTGCCAGATCTTCCGTATTATAGATATAATCCCTGTAATCCTCATTATCGCTGAACTCAAAATAATCAGGATAGAGTTCCTCCAACCGCTTACTCTGTTCAGAACTAAGCAGTAAGAACCGTGGTCGCTCTTCATGTTCTTCAAAGAAATGCATCAACTCTTCAACAACTGTGCTTTCTTCTCGTCGAAGCTCATCATTACTCAGCTTCTTTTCACCCACATACATTGGGAAAGAAAATGCCTTATACTCCGTCATCCATATAACAAAGAAATCACGGATAACCGTATATGTATAGCCGTAGTAATCGCTCCACAAAATAAGAGTACCGGTGCTGAAATCGCAACACCGATACTCGTTACATTTCAGGATTCTACGGAGTTCTTCTGTATTTTCTATAGAAGGTTTGATAAATTCCATAAATCACCTGTTATATTCTTTTATTCCGGACTATGAAGAAGCGTTTCTACATCATTGTTTCTTCCGTATTCATAAAGCGCATTCTTAAGATACATCTTTACATTATCCGGTCCGTTGATAACAATAATAGTGAGGAAGTTATCTACATATCCGCACCATTTTCTGTATATCTCCTGAAAATCCTTCTCTGACGGCTCCTTTGTAGCATTAGAGTGGTCGAATCCGACACCCTCTTCTGCCATAAGAATATCCTTCATCCTCATAGACTTGAACTGAACGCCGTAAGCGATCAACTGAATCTCCTCGGTTCTTACAAATGCGCAGTCATACATTTCCGTAACAAGAGGAATTACCGCCTGACTCGGCTTACTGAAATAGTGGCAGTAATAATACATATCCTCTTTACGCTTCAGCCCATCTATATCCTGACTGTTATACCAGAAATATTCGCCGGTCGGAATCTCATTATCGTCGCTTTCAAACTTATCTTCGAAGACCTGATCTCTCTTCTTAACCTTCTTCTTTTTCTTCTTAGGAACCGGATTCTCTGTAAGGAACGACTCCATATCCTGAATTCCGGATATTCCGGCCTCATCGCTCTTAGTATCAACTCTGTCAACCGAATTGACTGTATTGATATTAACTGCATTTACCGGATTAACAGTAATCTTATCCTCAGACTGGGAAACAACCTTGTCATGCTCTGCAAGAGAAGCTTCTGTAGCAGACTCGATAGCTTCGTCAGAAAGAACAAATCCTTCCACTTTGTTTACCGGAATACCGTCAGGAATATCCGAAACAACTGTTCCTTCCGGAACAAATGCACTGTCCATCTTAGCATTATAATCAGCGCTCTCAGCATCAATGGCTGCCTTCTTGCTGTCACTCTGCTCTCTCTCAGCTCTGAGTGCTTCCTTTATAGCCTTGGTATCAATCTCATTAGTCTTGGCATCAGCCTGGCTGAGCTCCGATCCCACAGCCTTATTGATCTCAGCTTCCATAGCTGCATTACTTGCGGCAACTTCACTGCTCATAGCGTCATCAGCCTTAACTGAATCAGTATTTCTGCCCGCAGCCGATGCGTTAAAACCTGCTCTGAAGCTGTCTATCTTTGAAGCATCCTCATCATCTTCATCTTCTTCGTCCTCATATTCTTCATCTTCATACTCCTCTTCATCCTCTTCTTCGTCGGATGTATCGGAATCATTTGCTGATGAGGAATAACCTGCCTGAGATGCCTTGAGTGACTCTGCAACGTACTGATTTACCGCCGCTGCAACCTTTCCGGGAGAATTTTCGTCTTCTTCATCCTCCTCTTCTTCCTCATACGAATCATCAGGTTCATATTTCTTTTTAGCTTTTTCAGCCTTTTTACTTGACTTTATCTCGTCCTCATCATCATTGGAAGATTTGAGAACATGAACTGTCACAACTATAAGTATTATAAGAAAAATCACAAGAATTGCAGCAAAGACAAGTATCATTACTGTCGAGCTATCCAATTCCTTGAAGAAATCTTTTACTTTATCTAACATAACGGTACCTTCCCAAACAAATACATTATAAATTTGCACGCACTTACAAGTATAACGCACAGACCGTCAAATTTCAATTATGACATTTTTAAAGTGAAATGTGATTTGAGTTATGATATACTGTCGCATAGCTACCGATTTTCGGTAAAATTTGCAGGCTCATACATTTATAAAAAGCCTGAAATATATGAAACGAGGAAAACAATTATGGCTAAGATCAGAACAAGATTTGCTCCCAGTCCTACGGGAAGAATGCATGTAGGAAATCTCAGAACAGCGCTCTATGCTTACCTTATCGCTAAGCATGAAGGCGGCGATTTCATTCTCAGAATTGAGGATACCGATCAGGAACGTGAGGTTGAAGGAGCAGTTGACATAATCTATAGAACTCTCAAGAAAACAGGTCTTATCTGGGATGAAGGTCCTGATAAGGACGGCGGCGTAGGCCCATACATCCAGTCTGAAAGAATGGCAAAGGGAATCTATCTCGAGTATGCCAAGAAGCTTATCGATAAGGGTGAGGCATACTACTGCTTCTGCGATGAGGAAAGACTTCAGACACTTCATACCGAGGTTAAGGGTGAAGACGGAAGTGAGAAAACAATCTTCCACTATGATAAGCACTGCCTCCATCTTTCCAAGGAAGAGATTGAGAAGAACCTTGCAGAGGGAAAACCTTATGTAATAAGACAGAACAACCCTACTGAAGGAACAACAAGCTTTGAGGATGAGCTCTACGGAACCATCACAGTTCCGAATATCGAACTTGATGATATGATTCTTATCAAGTCAGACGGCTTCCCAACATATAATTTTGCAAATGTAGTCGATGACCACCTCATGGGTATCACCCATGTTGTAAGAGGAAATGAGTACCTCTCATCTGCACCTAAGTACAACAGACTTTATGAAGCATTCGGATGGGAAGTACCTGTATATATCCACTGCCCGCTCATTACAGATGAGACACACGCAAAGCTTTCAAAGCGTTCGGGACATTCTTCATTTGAAGATCTTCTCGAGCAGGGATTCCTCACAGAGACTGTAGTAAACTTTGTATCACTCCTCGGCTGGGCTCCTGAAGGAAACGAAGAGATCTTCTCACTGGAGGAACTGGTTAAGCTCTTTGATTATCACCACATTTCAAAGTCACCTGCAGTTCTTGATATGACAAAGATGAAATGGATGAACAGCGAGTATATCAAGAAGCTTGACCCGGATACATTCTACGAGATGGCACTTCCTGTAATGAAAGAAACTATTCATAGAGACATCGATCTGAGGAAGGTTGCTTCAATGGTTCAGACAAGAATCGAAATCCTGCCTGACATCAAGGATCAGATAGATTTCTTCGAAGCAGTTCCTGAATATGATATAGAAATGTATACTCACAAGAAGATGAAGACAAATCCGGAAAACTCACTTCAGCTTCTGAAGGAGGTACGTCCTGTACTTGCCGAAGCAACAGCTTTCGATAACGATTCTCTCTTCGAGCTCTTGAAGAACTTCGGAACAGAGAAGGAATATAAGACAGGCTTCATCATGTGGCCGCTCAGAACAGCAATGTCCGGAAAGGCTGCTACACCGGGCGGAGCAACAGAGCTTATGGCACTCCTTGGAAAGGAAGAATCTCTCGCAAGAATCGACGCAGCAATCGAGAAGCTTTCATAATACTATAATAAATCGCCGTGAAGCATACACTTCACGGCGATCTTTTCTCATGTTTTGAACTCTAACACTAAACAAACGTCATACAGTTTCAAAATATAATTCATCTAATGAAAACTTGCTTGGATCAACTCCATCCTTTGATACTGTCCAATCAATTTCTGGTATGTATTTTTTTAAGTCATCTATATCTACATACCATTCCCTAACATCGTAACCCTTTACACTTACACAATTACAGCAACTTAAAGCTTCCAAATATAAGTTGCTCAATTCCCCTCTTATAAAGCATATACCAACTCTGCAGTTTAGCATAATTGATAAATCTTGATTACATACAAATGCCCATTCTTCACCAGCTTCTTCATCCCAATTAATTGTATTATTGCTGTTTAAAGCTTTAAGTTGATATAATAATTTTTTAAAATCATCATTATTATAAATTGTTTTATTCTTGGCAATAATCAATTCCTTTAACAAATCTCTCATCGATTTTACCCCTTTAAGAACCAAGAATGGAATCACTCATACATGACCTTCGTTTTACCTTGATCTATTCTTGATAAAATTGTTTTTTTATTTCTGCATCATTTGAATTATTCTTTTCTATATGTGACCATCCCTTAAAACAAATCCTCCGCGGTAATGCCACATCAAAAATATAATCATTAATCGCATCCCAACTGTGCCCACAATTAGTTTTATATAAAAAATAATCTATCATTTCTTTGTGCTTTCAATTGAATTTCAATATATGCCTCATTCCATGTTCTTTCATCAACATTTGGAAACAAGCCTGATTTTTGTATCATACCTCATTAAATAGGTCTTTATCTTTAATCATCATCCCCAACAAAAATTCCGAAAGACTATTTGTTATTTTAATGAATCTATCCTCTTTTGCCTCATTATAATAATATACTGGTGGATTATCCCCCTCATCTAATCTAAAAAAGCAAAACATATAGCCTTGGCTCATCCAGAAAACAAAATCATTGTCTGTTAATGTATTAGAAGACTCATTTTCAACAAGTAAATCTATAGCCCCGTTTCGCAGCATTCCTATCTCATCCATAAAACAAGAGTCTCCCCTCATATATCCACCATTTCCAAATTCTTTCATAAACTCTATATATGCTTGAGGAAGAACACCTTTAGGAGATAATTGCATAACTTCATTTATTTCTTTGTCAGTTGCCTTGATTGGAACTATTCCCAATTCTTTCGATTTTTTTATAATTTGATTTATATACATAAGTCATTCATGTCCTTTTCATATAGTCTATATTCCGTTTTTAGTGCCTGTTGTATTTCTATTCCGGATATAGATAGCATCTCTTGTTGTATAACTTCTACTATTTTTGAATAATCTCTTTTGTTTTCCTTAAATATAAACGCTAAGGAAATATAAATACACAGCTTTTCAACCTCACAAAAGCCTTCTCCATATTGATATTCATTCAAAATCGCATTCATTATATGCTCATCACTATCAAATCCCATTCTGATAAACATTTCATAATCTTCGCGTATATATTCCTTTAGTTCACTATATGAAAATCTCATTAGACTTACTCCCTTAATACCCTTTAACAATCACGTCTAATCCTTATTAGTATACAACAAAAATAAACGGCAGACGACACTCTATCGCCTACCGTCTATAATAAATTTCATTCACCTGTTATTTCATCATTCGTGAAGTTATCATCATCACTGACTTTCTTGAGTCGTCTTTTCTCTCGGCGTTTTTTCATCTTCTCAAAAGCAACTACCCTATCCTTGTCTGCTATTTCCGACTCTTCGCCATACGACAGTTTATCTGTTTCCACATCAGCTATACCTGCTTCAGCTTCTGTCAGTTTATCCGTTTCCATATCAGCCGTGCCGGATTCGACATATGGCAAATTCTCCGTTTCTTCATTTACCACTTCTTCAGTCTCTGCAACACCGCCAACTTCAGCATCAGCAGCAGCCTCCTTGATAAGCCCTTTCTTCTCCAGCTTTCTTCTTTCCTTCTCCTGCTTTTTTCTCTCTTTTGCTTCCTTCTTCTTTCTGTCGATTTCGGCATCCTCATCCTTATATTTTACAAGGTACAGATATTCGTTGATCTGCGCACCGATAAATATCATACTTGATACAACATAGAGCCACATCATCATCAAAATGACCATTGTAAGAGAGCCGTACATATACGAACTGAACAGAAACTGATCGATATATATAGATATGATCTTTGTTACAAGTACCCATGCACCTGCTGTAAAAAGGGCCCCCGGAATCTGCCTTACGAATTTCAGACGTCTTGTCGGAACGATAGTATACAGCAGCCAGAAAAAGATGAAAAGCACTATAAATGTAGCCCCTGTTCTGAGACCATATAAGAACATTGCCAGATTATCGAATTTAGGGAATTTATTTATAACGAAAAGAACTATCTGTGTACCGAACATGTTAAGCGGTATCATAATAACGAGCATTACAAGGAAGAGCGCCGTATAAACAGAACTGATTCCTCTTATTATCAGATAGTTTTTCTGCTCTCTCGAGCGATAGACTTCATTGAGTCCGTTACGGATTGCCATAAGTCCCTTAGCCGAGGACCATAGCGCTATGATAGCGGATACAACCGTCATGGTATAAGTTCCGCCCGCATATATATCATCTACGATAGAAATAACGTAATCTTCAAATCTTCCGGGGATAACATTGCAGATAAGATTTATCAACTGATCCTGAGTAACCGGAAGAAACTTCGATATAGACATAAGAAGGCTGACCATTGGAAAAAAAGACAGAAATATAAAGAAAGCGGTCTGTGCAGCAAAAGCACCTATATGCTCATCAGCCGTTCCCTTGATAAAATCTCTAAGTCTTCTGAATTTCTCTTTAAATGTCATACGAAACGGGTCACCCCTTTCTTCGTGTCATTTCCAAACCGAATATCTACTGTTCAGTACTGTTCTCAGAATTCTCATCTTCCTCACCGGATTCTTTATCAGCATCAGTCTCTTCGCCATTCTCGGCATCTGTCGCAGATGCTTTATCTACATCAGACTCTAACACCTGAGAGTATATATTGTCAAATTTAACGTCCTTGTAATAATGCAGCAGTATATATCTGTAATCATATCCTGCTTTCGCAAGGGTATCCGCACCATACTGCGAAAGGCCGCATCCATGACCGAACCCGCCGCCGTGTATCGTGAATCCCTTATCAGTCTTCTCAACATAATAAATCGGGCTCGGAAGCATATTCCAGCCTTCCTGCTTTGAACCGCCGGCAGTCACTATTGAAACCTTCTCCGGCGTGATAAGTCCGACCACATTTGTATAACCCTTAACTTTAATAGTTGCTTCGCTTCCCGTTATCAGGATTTCCTGAACAACACCTCCGCGGCTTCTTGAGATAACCTCAACATCCTGAACATCACCTATGCTCTTCAGATTCTCATCATATTCAAAGCTGTCCGGTCCCGTCATAACCTGAATCCAGTCAGTGGATCTTGACAGTCTTTCCGGAAGATTTCTGCTTATTGTTTCAGTCATTTCCTTATCTGTAAAATCAATATTCCATCTAAAGAAAGGCATATCCTTCTCAATCATATTAGAGTTATCGGCTTTCATAAAATCAATGAAATCCTCTTCATCAGACAGATTTGCTTTCGGTTTTTCAACCGTCTCAATATTGTCAGTAAGATAAGGCTCCGATTCTTCTTCCCACACCTCTGCATTATTGCATGTAACTCCTGCAGAGGTTGAGAAATAATATGCAACTATAGCATATCCGTCATATGTCATAACAGTTCCATATGTCTCATCTACTGCAGCAATACTGATCTCTGTTTCAGGATAATTATTATATGCCTGACACATTATGGTATCATCAACATTTGCACCATACGCAGCAAATGTTCCGTCTTCAATATGATTAAATGCATAGCCTCTCGCGCATACGGCAAGTGCCTTCTGCGCCTCAATATCGAAGGAATTCGGAAGCTCACTCGATACAACACTGTACAGATAATCCTCTATCGAAAGTCCGTTAACAACGTAAAATCCAGCCTTCTCCCTGGTAATCTCTATATATCCTCTGTAAGAAGGTGATCCATATCCTCTTTCAAGACTGGAAATGTGAATCTTCCCGTCCTGATTGTCCGGCCATAAAGTAATTACCGTTCCGACAGGATAATCCTCCTTCTTAAATGTAACATCCATCCCCGGATCCAGCACCGCAGGAACCTTCTCATCATCCTCTCCGATTCTCATGAGTATTGTCTCATCGGGAGATACCGTTACCGAATCCATCACATAGTCTTCATAGCCATGTTCATTCAGCAGAACTCTTATCTCCTCATTTGCGATTTCCGGATCCTCAATGATTATTCCCTGAACCTTATTATCCGAAGAAAGAACAAGTCTTACTTCTTTATAACCCACGATCCTGTTCACCGAATTAAGGCGTACCGGCTTTTCACCCGAGATATCATAAACCTGCATATTTTCATCAAGACTGAGCCATGCTTTTCCTTTAAGCCTTATCCTGCTGTCATTAATCGCAAGAACTCTTCCTCTTATCGATGTGGGATTTGACACCTGACCGGTAACACCTTCGTTGGTAAATACAATATCCGAAAACCTTCCCGCCTCAAGCTTGGTCCCAGCCTTTATCTTCATTTTCTTCTCTATGTCGCCTGATAAAAATGTACAGCCGCTCTCATCAACTTCATAAACCCAGACATTTCTGAGTGTAAAACTACCGTCAGACATTCCGTTAATTTTAAATATCTCTTCGTTCTTAACATACACATCAACTATCTGCCCGTTGAATGTATCATCGACACGTTTCAAAGAGCAGATATAATCCGTATATCCGTCATTTATTATCAGTTTGTTTTCTTCTTCTCTAATGGAATCAATGTAGACAGACATTCTTTCGATACCTTCGATTTCACCGGTCTCAAGAATGTTCTGATAGATAAGATCAAACTCTTCTCTGCTTACTGTTGAGAGGTCGTCTCTTCCGCTGAGTATGTCACTATAAACCTGTTTGGGAAGTCCAAGAGTCTTTGCCAGATTCCTGATATACATTACATTTACCTTATCGCTCATGTAAAGCGGATCAACAAGTCTGTCAAGTTTCTCCTCAACCATACTGTCTATCGCCAGAATACGTACCTCATCATATATATCATTGTAGGTAAGATCACCCTTTTCAATAGACATTATCTCGGCTGAAATGTCTCTGGCCTGCTCGCGATTAGCGTTTTTTATATATAAATACACAAAAAGAGTCCCTGATAATAATATCAGGGATATTGCTGCTATCCAGCCTGCAGCGCGGCCTTTATGCTCTTTTGAAAACTTACTAATTGCCACTGTTCTTCTTCTTGACTATCCAGGATGCCGGCTCCTGCCCTTTGAGTCCCAGCCAAGGCCAGGTGGTGATCCTGCATGTATACTTCTGAAGTCCGTTCTGAGACGGCCGGTCATCCATATACAGATTTAGGTTCCCGTATTAAAAGTGTAGGTTCAAAAATATACAGGAGTTATCGTGCATCCCAGATATAAGTTTATTTTCTTCTCAAAAAAGATCTGATTTTTATGGCTTAACTATAGCATTTTGTCGGTCATTTGTAAAGCACTATATATGACCGCATCCATGTCGTAATACTTGTATTCTCCGAGTCTTCCGCCAAAAACAACCTTCTCTTCAGCGTCGGCAAGCTTCTTATATTCTGCGTATAAAGCACCGTTCTTTTCGTCATTAACAGGATAGTAAGGTTCGTCACCCTTCTTCCATTCTGAGCTGTATTCTCTTGAAATGACAGTCTTCGGAAGGTCGTTTCCTTCCTCATCCTTTCCGAACTCAAACCACTTATGCTCAATGATCCTTGTCCAAGGTGTCTCAGCATCTGTATAGTTTACAGCTGCATTTCCCTGGAATGAAGGTTTATCAAGAATCTCATTCTCGAATCGCACAGAACGGTACTCAAGTGTTCCAAGCTTATAATCAAAATATGCATCGATCGGGCCGGTATAGATAACCTTATCAGCAAGCTTATCCAGTTCTTCTTTGTTCTCCAGATAATCGATACCGAGTCTCACCTCGATACCTTCCAGCATATTCTCTACCATCTTTGTATATCCGCCGATCGGAATACCCTGATAAAGTGCATTGAAGTAATTGTTATCAAATGTAAACCTTACCGGAAGTCTCTTAATGATAAAGCTCGGAAGCTCTGTACATGGTCTTCCCCACTGCTTCTCGGTATAACCCTTTATAAGCTTCTCATAGATATCTGTACCGATGAGCGATATAGCCTGCTCCTCAAGATTCTTCGGCTCAAATTCTTCAACCGAAACACCTCTTTCCGCAGCAAGTCCCGAAAGTGCTTCTCGCTTCTGCTCCTCGATTTTTGCCTCAGCCTCTTCAGGTGTAACAACGCCCCACATTTTATTGAAGGTATACATGTTAAAAGGCAGCGAATAAAGTTCACCTTTATAATTTGCTACAGGTGAATTTGTAAAACGGTTAAATGTAGCAAAACGATTTACATAGTCCCATACCTGCTTTATGTTTGTATGAAATATATGAGCGCCGTACTTATGTACATTTATACCCTCAACTTTTTCTGTATATACATTTCCTGCAATATTAGGTCTTCTGTCAATTACCAGAACCTTCTTATCCATATCAGCTGCTTCTCTTGCGAATACCGCACCGTAAAGTCCGGCACCTACTATGAGATAATCATATTCTGCCATTTGTATTCTCCTTTATCCTTTGTGTCATAAACACACTATTCTAAATCCTTACACGGAACTGACTTTCCGCCTCTGACATTTATGTCACATTATAACCTTAAAACCCGCTTTGCACAATACCATCGGCCAATAAATACCCTTCTGATATTTTTTAAAAATTCTGATGATTTATATAAAAGAATGTTTTATACTGATAATAATCAGCTCGAAAGAGGAGTAAATCATAAATGATCAACATTGTATATACAACAGATGATAACTTTATTCCGCAGATAAATGCGGCAGTTGCATCCGTTCTTGAAAATAACAGGAATAATGATATTCATATATATCTGATGTCCAAAGGAGTTACTGATGCTCATAAGGAATCTCTTACAGACTTCGTCAACTCATATGATCAATCGATCACGATAATTGAGATTCCCGATATTGCAGCACTTACAGGACGTGAGATTGATACAGGCGGATGGAATGACATCGTTCTTTCAAGACTCTTCCTTGATAAACTTCTTCCCGCAGATGTTGAGAAGATACTTTATCTTGACGGAGATACGATTGTCAGACAGGATCTGAGTCCTCTCTATAACATGGATATCCGCAATTCCGTTCTGGCAGCCGCTATAGAACCTGTAGTTCCGAAACACCGCAAGAAGGCGATCGGCCTTGACGGACATGCACCGTATTATAATGCAGGCGTCCTACTGATGAACCTCAAACTGTGGAAGGAACGTGATACCGGAAAACGTATTATGGATTTCTTTGCAGCACATGATTATAAGCTTTTTGCGAATGATCAGGATGCAATAAACGGATGTCTGAAGAATGAAATATTCCCGATATCCTTTACTTACAACTTTGCAAATACTTATTGCTTCTATCCTTACAGCGCCATCATGAGATGGCTGCCTGAAGGAAACAGGATATCAAAGCTACACTATAAGGAGATTGTTAAAGATCCCGTTATAGTACATTATCTCGGTGAGGAACGACCTTGGAGACATGGAAGCTGCCACAGATTCGGAGCTGACTTCTTCAAGTATTATAAGCTCACACCGATAGGACGAAACAGAAAAACCCGTGGTTCGGTTATGGAATACGGATGGGAGAAATATTTCTTCTGCTTCTACACCTTCAGCTTCTTCATGAAACCTTTCCCGGACCTCAGACTGGCAATAATCAATTCTCTGATCCCTGCTTTTATGAAATATCGTAAGAAGCAGCGTGAGAAGGAGCTTTCAAAAAAATCGGAGTAATAATATGACAACAAAAAGCAATTTCTTCAACAGAATACGAAACATAAAAAGAGCTGAAGAGCTCGGTAGAATAGATGAACGTCTTAAAAACATCAAAAGAGCCGACGAACTCGGCGGGATAGATGCACGCCTTCAGGAAATCAAGGCTGAAGAAGCTTCACGTCCTGCCTTCTCCATAGTTGTCATCACCTATGAGCCTGTGTGGGAAAAGCTTCGCGCAACCCTTGCTTCTATTCTTTCTCAGGACTTCAAGGATTATGAGATCATCATGACCGATGACGGTTCTAAGAATAATCTATATGACAAGGTCGAGAAATATTTCAAGCATTTCGGTTTCACACGTTATAAGTTTATAACCCATGCCGAAAACAGGGGCACCGTAAAGAATCTTATCTCGGGTGTCGGTGCAGCTGAAGGCACATATATCAGAGACTTCGGTCCCGGAGATATGTTCTATTCGCGTGATACACTCGGAAAGGTTTATAAATATATGACCGAGACCGATTGTAAGATGGCCGCAGGACTTCCGATCGGATATACCAAAACCGCCAAGGGAAGAAAGGCCGTAAAGTTCGATCATCCTTTCGATATAGATGCATACCTGAAGAACAACGAGGAACGTATACTCGAAAATCTTATTCTTTATACTGATATGGTATGCGGAGCAAATCTCGTTTATGAAAAAGAGTTCTTCCTGCACTATCTGAACCGTATTGAAGATCATGTAATCTATGCTGAGGATCTTCTGCAGATTATGGCAGCACTCGAAGGCGAACGTGCATCCATCATGCCTTTCAGAATGATATGGTATGAGGTTGATACAGGAAGCTCAACCAAGAAAATGTCACCTTTCAAGAAACGTCTTGCCGAAGATGTTGAGAATATGTTCGACCTGCTTCTGTCGGAGCATCCGGACAATAAGCTTCTGCAAAAAAGAAAGAAGCTGAGCAAGTTCTACAAGATAGATAACCTCTATATGAGAACCGCTCTCCGCTCCTTTAAAAACCCCGGTCTTTACGGATATATGCTGAGACATTATTCCCAGTCCATAGCCGGAAAGCACAATCCAAAGAAGGGACAGAGCTGATAGCCGAAAAGTACAACCCGAAGAAGGGACAGAGCTGATAGCCGGAAAGCACAACCCGAATAAGGGACAGAATTGATATAAGTTATAATTTATCATACCTTATGCATATAAAAAAATACCCTCTTTACCGAACTTAAATGTTTGGTGAAGAGGGTTAATTATTCTGTTTCGTAACTATTTCGAAACTGCCCCACCGGAAAAATCATTTATAAGATAACTTATCATCTTTCCCGCAGGATCACTGTATTTACTTTTATAATCCCGGATATACTTTTCTCTTATCGGTTTCATCTCATCATTTCCGGAAAGAAGCATCTCGAGATATTTCCTGATATCTTCATACGACGAAGCATTATATGTCAGCTCCGACATTTCTTTAAACTCTTTAGATACAACAATATCATTTGTGCAGTATATCATAGGCTTTCCGCTGAAGAAGAACTGCCACATAACAGATGAAATATCCGAAATCAGAATGTCCACATCCTTAAAGGTATCGTTGATCATCTTATTTGTATCTACGATGACACCTTTCTCTTCGATCTTATTCTTATATTCTTCAACATCCGCTTCGGTCATTCTTCCGGTTGCGATCATATGTTCGTAGGTCAAAGGATGCGGCCTGATTATCACCTTAGTTCCCGGATATTCATCTCCGAGGTTTAGGATGTCATCCTTATATTCCATAAAATGACTTCCGCCTATCTTCGGCTCATAGCTCCATCTCGGTGTCCACATAACAGTCTTTCCGGCACACTTCTTTTCAGCTTCCGAAGAAATATTCTTTCCTGCATCCGATGTCTCATCCGCTGTTGCTATCTCAACCGGATTCTCATCCGCTGCTATCTCAACCGAATTCTCATTCTCATCCACTGCTGCTATCTCAACCGGATTCTCATTCTCATCCGCTGCTATCGAATCATAATGAACCGGATATCCGAGATCAACGAAGTGATGCGGCATCCTGCATACCTTCCACATAGATTCATACATAGTCCTGGTATGAAACTCTGAATTGTTGAATGCTATATAGAGATATCTGAAGAACTCCTTACACTCGGTATTGATTCCCTCTCCCTGCCAGAGATCGTAAGTTGCATAAGGGATGTAACAGGTCTTTGCAAAGCCCGAAACTCTCCTGCAGCAAAGACTCTTCGGAAGATAAGGATCGTAAGGCCTCTCATAGAATACATAGTCAAATCTGTATTTCCTTATATCAACAGCTTTCCCACTGTCATCTATTGCATTCAGGAACTTACATTTCCTGCAATTAGACTTATAAAATCTTATATTGTTTTCATTATCACCGAACTTTCTCGTATCGGGATTAAACGGTGGAACTATCACAACACATACATTGAATCTTCCGTCCGAAGTGAGTCTCTCAAAGAAGCTTTTCTGCTTGTCCCAGACCTCAGGCATCTGAACTATATATGCAACTCTGATCTTACGATCATATTCTGTATTTATCCGATTATTCCTATGTTCTCTGATCATAAGTCCGAGCTTCAGAGCTGAGGTTATATCGAGTGCTCTGTTTCTCGGCCTGTCCACAACCTTATGAGCCGCGCTTTTGGCAATCGCTATGGACTTGTCCTTAATTCCTCCGGTGTTCATAATCATCCTTTCAAATGTGTCATCACATTGATAAATCTATATTCTTTCAATTCTACAATTCAAAGCTCTGCAATTTTCTTAATCCGTTCCTCAACCTCAACTGTTTTCACAGTCGTCGCCACCGTCAGCGCCGTCACTGTTGTCTTTCTTCATCATGATCTTTACAAGACCGATTATCCTCTTGATATTTATAAGCACACCGATCACGCCGACTCCTATGATCGCGTATCTTACTGTATTATTCTTATACGTAAACATTATCAGATAACTGAGCACTGTATAAACAACAAGTATAAGCAGCATAAGCTTCATGTTGTAAAGATCATCGGGAATATTCTTCTCTCTGAGCATCTTCTTGTAATAATAATAATTCATTCCCGTAAATACCACATAACTGATAAGTGTTGTATATGCCGCAACTATATATCCGAATATCGGTATCAGAAGTGCGTTAAGGACTACGTTGAGTATTGCAGCAACCGCAGTTCCGTATACCAGCTTCTTCTTCTCTTCGAAATAGAATTCCACATTTATAAAAAGCTGCGAATAGAAAAGAAGGAGCAGGCTGAGTGCAACCGGCGGAACAACCCATACCGCAGAGCTGTATTCAGGTTTTCCATGACCCAGGAAATATATCAGCTCCGGTGCGATAGCTACTACTCCAAGAAGAAGCACAGCCATAATTATCGAAATGATGCAGGCCATCTTCTGATTATCCCGTCGCTCACCCTTCTTGATCTTCTCATATACCCACGGAACATAGGCATTATTAAGTGAGTTGAGCACTATTGTAAGCAGCATTGCGACCGAATAGGCAAGACCATACTGGGCAGCGTCTCCTCTTCCGCATATATGATCGATCATAACCTTATCGCTCTGGTTAAAAATACTTTGTGAAAGATAATATGGGATGAGCGGGATATTAAAGGCCAGTGCATATTTCCAATATTCCTTGTTAAACGCAGCCTTTCCGCGTATAAGTGCAAACAAAAGAATAACCACACCTATCGCAATATAAACCGCTGCCGTACCTAAAACCAGTGCCTGTCCCTTCCTGTCCGAGTTCTTTACCAAAATGTAAGAAAGAACAGGAACCGCCACTCCTATTAAAACCGTGACCAGCGACACCGCTATATATTTATATTCAAACCTCTTCTTTCCGGTCCAGCAGGCAAGCGAATTCTTTGCGATTATCGCAGCAACCATTAAAACAATAAGATGAGTCGGAAGCTTGAAAAGCAGGTTAAATGTATTCCTGAACGGCAGATATATTGCCAGAAATGCCGCAGACATTGCGATACATATCATATTTACGGCTGATATATATTCATCTCTTTTATCGCTGTATTTCAGCATCGCGGTATTGAAGGATCCGTACGCAAGATAAAGCGAAAGGAATATCGTAAGCATTGCTTCCCAGCTGTTAAAGGTTGTCTGGGTTCCATATTCAGCATCAGACATCATGCCCGTAAAAATCGAAATTGTAAAAAAGCCTATACCGTTCTGCAGAACACTGCAGACGGTATACGCCATTGATGATTTTACCTCTTTAGGCATTGATTGTATTTTTGCTTTAAGTTTACCCATTATTGTTCCTTGATATCAACATACCACTGATAAGACGGATTGTTCTTAAGATCATCTTCAAGTTTTACACCGAAGCGTTCCAGATCTGACACAGTGCAGCGTGTATAGCTGCACTTATCATAAAACTTGATTGCTCTTTGATTCTCTTTATTCACATACCAGTATATAATTCCAAGTCCCATCTCGCGATGTCCCAGAGTAAGAATATCACTCATTCCGACAGCCGATGCTCCTGTTCCCATTGCGGAACTTCTGATCGTGATCGCGAACTCTGCTGTGCCTGATTCTGTATCTATATTCTTCAGACTTACTGTACCCAGATACTCATCTGATATATCCACTATTGCAAGATGTGCACAGCCTCTCTTCTTCAGTTCCTCTACAAGTCCGTCTTTATCAACGTCTGAAGGAAGCTTATTTTGTTCGATAAAGCTATTGCAGTCTTCAATCGTCATTTCCGAGAAATTTCTGTTCATCATTTTCACAACCGAACTGTCAAGCATCCATTCAAGCATGAGCGGTGCATCTTCCGATTTCAAACCTCTGATCATTTTACCCCCCCTATATAATTCATATATAAATCATATGTAATTCCATCGCTGAATAAAGATATTATGAATATCTAAGATCTTTAATTATTTAAATTCATTTATGCAGCTGATGACATAATCCACTTCATCCTCTGTCATTCCATAATACATCGGAAGACTGAGCTCAGTACATGATATTTCCTCTGCGCGCGGAAGCTGTCCCTCCTTTATACCGAGGTCCCTGTAAGCCTCCTGAAGGTGCATAGGTATCGGATAATGCATGTTTGTTCCGATTCCCTTATCCTTCAGATATTTCTCCAGTTCATTTCTTCTCGCTGTCCTCACTGCATAGATATGAAATACATGAGTTCTGTTATCCGATATAGTCGGAAGTATGATCTCACTGTTTGTTATCCCTTCTGAATATCTTGCAGCAGTATGCTGTCTGTCCTCGTTCCATTTATCAAGATATCTCAGCTTTACTCTGAGAAATGCAGCCTGCATCTCGTCCAGCCTTGAATTATTTCCCTTATAAATGTGATGATACTTATAATCCGAACCGTAATTACCGAGTGCTCTTACCTTATCCGCAAGCTCTTTATCATTTGTGACAACCGCTCCTCCGTCGCCAAGTGCGCCGAGATTCTTACCCGGATAGAAAGAAAAGCCCGCCGCATCACCGATAGCACCTGTTCTTATTCCCTTATAGAGTGCACCATGTGCCTGTGCACTGTCCTCTATCACCTTAAGATCATACTTCTTTGCAATCTTGATTATCTTATCCATCGAAGTCGGCTGTCCATAGAGATGCACTGCAATGATTGCCTTTGTAGCAGGTGTGATCTTTGCCTCAATCCTCTTAGGAGAAATGTTATAAGTCTTCATACTCGGTTCAACAAAAACCGGCTTTGCACCCGTATAGGTTACTGCAAGAGCCGTTGCGATATATGTATTCGAAGGAACGATAACCTCATCGCCCTCTCCTATTCCGTAAGCACGTAAGATAAGATAGAGTGCATCAAGTCCGTTTCCGCAGCCCACGGCATACTTCGCACCGCAATATTCCGCAAATTCTTTCTCGAAGGCTTCGCATTCCTCTCCCTGGATATACCAGTTTTTTGAAAGAACTCTTTCAAAAGCTTCTTTCAGTTCGGCCTCTATCTCGCCATGCATTTTTTCAAATGATACAAAAGGGATATTCATATCTGTCTGTCCTTTAACTCTTTATTTCTTTCCAATATACTGAAGGAATTTATCATAGTCTCTGATATAATCCCTCTCATCATAGAATTCAGACGCAAGTACCATAAGAACGGCATCCGGTGAGAAGTCGTACATTTCTCTCCAGATATCGTTACTGATATAAAGGCCCTCAAACGGCTTATCCAGAACGACCTCCGCTGTCTCTGTTCCGTCATCCAGATGAATCTTACAGGTTCCGTGGATCGGTATCAGAATCTGCTGAAGACATTTATGAGCATGAAAGCCTCTTCTTACGCCTTCTATCGTATCATACATGTAGTAAACCCTTTTAATCTCAAAGGGGATATCCTTCATTTCTTCAATTGCAACCAGCATTCCACGGTCATCACCGTGTCTCTGGAAGTTAAACATTTTTATATCCATTGAGCATATCTCCAAAATGATACTTTATTACTTCTCAAGCATATCCTTATACCATCTGTCTGCCTGCTGAAGCTTGAATTCGAATTCTCTTTTATCTGTCTTCAGCATCGTATCAAGTATAAGTCCCGCAAAGAAGCTGAGAAGCGCCGCGATAACAGCAAATCCGCAAACGATAAGTGTCGGATATCTGTTAACAAGTCCGATATGATAATAGTCGATTGCAACAGGAATAAAGAATCCGATTGCCAGTAGCAGAAGTATCAGTGAAATGATACCGAAAAACTGAAACGGTTTATAATCCCTGTAAAGAGATCCGATCGTACGGAGCACCTTCATTCCGTCTGAAACCGTGTTGAGCTTAGACTCACTTCCTTCAGGTCTGTCACGATATGTAACAATAACATTACTGATATGCATGTTCTTATCTACCGCATGTATAGTCATCTCGGTCTCGATTTCAAATCCCTTTGAAAGAACCGGGAATGTCTTTACGAATTGATAGCTGAAGGCACGGTATCCCGTCATGATATCTCTGATATCCGTCTTAAAGAGACGATTGATCGAATTTCTGACTATCGTATTACCGAAGTTATGGAACGGTCTCTTATTCTCTGTAAAATATGTTGATGACAGTCTGTCTCCGACTACCATATCAACATTCTTCTCGAGGACTTCCTTCACCATCTCCGGTCCGAACTCCGCAGGATAGGTATCGTCACCGTCGATCATTATATAGCACTTTGCATCTATATCTCTGAACATCGACCTTACAACATTTCCCTTGCCCTGCTGATATTCATATCTGACTATCGCACCTGCACGTCTTGCTATCTCATCAGTCTTATCCGTAGAATTGTTATCATAGACATATATTACCGCCTCGGGAATAGCCTTCTTCCAGTCGGTAACTACCTTTTCAATTGTTTTGCTTTCGTTATAGCAGGGGATAAGTACTGCAATTTCATCCATAGATTAACTCCTCTATACGTTATCAACCTTGTTGAATTTTTCCGATTGATTATACACTTTATTGATGATTGCCGCAATCGGCTTTGGCCAGAACTTACGGAACATCTCGAAATTTTCCTTTTTTCTGATACCTCCCGAAAGAGCTATCGAGGTTGTTGATTCCTCATGAATCCTATGGTAAGTAAGCTTCTTCGGCACATAGATTATATCGCCCTTCATGCCGAATACCTTCTCAAGCATCTCCCAGTCTTCACAGCAGATGAAATGATCCTCGAAGATCGGCTTCGGAAGATTACGTACCGCAAAGGTCACCGAAGGACATATGATCGGATCACCGAGAGAAAGCGTATATCTTCTGAGGATTCTGCTCTTTCTCACAAAACCGAGCCTGAGCGGCATGGTCAGCCACTTCTTAATCCTTATCATAGTCGACTTTTCGACTCTCTCACCGCGTCTGATCTCATAATAATCCGTAAAACCGATAAGCGGTTTTTTTGCTTTCCTCATTCTTCCGACGACCTGCCTCGTATAATCCGGCTCATATTTATCATCCTGATGCGCGATCGTAACAAATCTCGTTTTAGCTTTACTGAGTGCGAAGTTCCAGTCCTGGGTTATTCCCGCTTCGCCCTCGTTTATATACAAAGGAATATCATACTTCTTACAGATATCCGTAAGAAAATCACTCGGTGTATGAGTTGCCATTATGATCTCAGACTTAACTGTCTGGTTCATCAATGACTCAATACACTCTTCGAGATATTCACTTTCCTTATAAGCACATATTGCAAATGTATGTATTCTCATTATACTGTTCCTTCCGCAGGTCTATCGCATCTCGATGACCTTTCCTCTGGTATTAGAGTATATCACATTTCCGAGATTATCAAAAAATACCTTATTACTGTCATATATATCCGTATTCTGGATACAGATATACTTATAATCTCTGAAATCGGTACTCTGCACCTGATTCACATCATTCAGCTGAGCAACCTCATTATCTGTCAGCTTTGCAAACCAGTGAGTATATATAAATCCGCCTACTGCAAGAATTTCTGTCTCTTCCTTATCCGTTTCGATATTGTAGCGGACATACTCCATAAGTGCAATATCATCCGAGTTTATATCACCTGAATATTTTACGAATTCCTCATTAAAATAATAAATATCCAGAAAACTCTCTGCGCCCACTCGAAGGAATCTGTCATTCTTCTCGTTGATCTTTGCATCGGCACCCGTAAGTATCATAACTATGAGTATCAGAAGAACAACCTCAAATCCGATAAAGATTTCCTTCGCTTTCTCCCACATTTCCGATGCTGTGATCATAACGAAAGCCCAAGCAAGAAGTGCAAATACATTATTGTTCTTCACATAATAATATACCGATACATAGCCCTTCATTGCAAAGAAGAACATTACCGCCGCAAAGATAAGCATTACAACAAATACCGAAGGAAGTACTATATGCGCGCCCTTCAGATCCGCATCTTCACTCTTATCCTTCTGCTTCCTGATCGACATCATGATGCCCGCAATTATAAATGGCATAAGCATTATGAAATTAGAATACATATCATTATAGCATCCGCCATCCATCGCAATACCGCGCGAACCGTCTGCTGTTCCCGATGTTA
Organism: uncultured Lachnospiraceae bacterium; assembly: GCA_946405625.1. Taxonomy (GTDB): domain Bacteria; phylum Bacillota; class Clostridia; order Lachnospirales; family Lachnospiraceae; genus Eubacterium_Q. Next base: position 25,715 of record CAMJHQ010000013.1, read on the forward strand.
CGGTATCTCCCGAGATAAAAAGCAGATTCGATGCCGTGATAAGAAGTCCGTAAATGCTCGGCACAAGAAATACAAGCAGTCCTGTCTTTACAGTCTTTCCGGAGAAGAGCTTCTTCTCTCTCTTCATCTTCACAGCTATTCCGACGAGCACACCGGTAAAGATTGCCGGAACAAAGAGCATATAACAGAGGAAGAGGCCTGCAAGTCCGAAATTAAGCATAAGATACACATTTATCTTATCAAATTCATCTTCGACAAGCAGAATGGCTGCATATATTATATATGCGATGAGCGATATGCTGAGTCCGAAATACGAAAATCCGAATATCAGTGAATAAAGCGGATAACCCAGCATGTAGATTACAGCTCCGACAACTCCGTAAACCTTAAGCCCCTTTGTCTTAAGGAAGCTGCTGATCAAAATATAGAAAAATACTCCGGACATAAAGAAATATCCGATTTCCCATAACAGGAAGGTTCTGTACATATAGAACTCACCTGTGATCGGAAGTCCCGCTTCCATCGGAAGTGCGGATGTGACTATAGAGAAGAACATATTTGTTAGACTCCTATGTTCGAAAACCATAGTCTTTATGATACCGTATGTGGTGGCACTGTCCATCGATGCAAAGCTGATATCATGTCCGAGAGCAAATCTCTTCGAGTATATCACTCCGGCAACCAGAAACATTATGAAAAAAGCCAGAGCATCCGCTTTATCTATATAATATTTCTGTGATCCGTTCTTTATAACATCAATCCAGATAAGCACAGCCAGTGCGGAGTTCCAAATTCCGACAGTCATGATACTTATGGATAAATGTGCAAGATAAAATATCCCGGCTCCAACAGCCTGAACTGCAAAAGATGTCATTACAGACATTGCGATCCAGATCAGTGCACTGAGTTTCTTCCCGCTTTTATGCAGCATAAAAATACCGGATAGAAGCGCTAAATATGAAATTACATAGAAAATACTCTGCGGCATAGATTATCCCCAATATCTTATAAACAGAATTCTTAGAACAAGTACTATCGACAATACATAATAACATGCCTGTACGATCGTATATCTCTTTGTACTCGCGGCTTCATTGCCGCGTCCGAGAGATATGCAGAGCATCGGCAGGAAAGGAATAAAATATCTTCCCTGTACTCCGAGCATATAGTCAATCTGATAGAGGTAAGCCCTGAACTCTGCAACGCCTACATCAAGATTAAATCCGGCCAGGAAGAAGCTCCACGATACCATACTGATAAATATAAAAACAAACATCATTCCCGAAAGGAGCACAAGATATATCCTGTTTCCGATCGTAAAATCTTCCTGCAGTTCGATACTCTTCTTCGACTGAAACAGATTCACATAGAAAAGCATCATGAAGAATATAGTAACAAATGTATACGAAACTCCGCTGTCCAGCCAGCCGAAACTGCCGACCATAGTCTGAAGATAAAAATCCTTATAACCAAGAAGAGTATTCTTAAAAAGCAGATATGATCGTCCAGGCTGAAGAACACTCGCATAGAGTATCTTCACATATCTGAAATCTCTGCATAGAATTCCGAGTGTTACCGCGATTGCCGCAAGAATGACAATAAAAAGTATCTTATACTTCTTAATAAACTGTGCCAGATCAAACTTCTTTCCGATCATAAGACTGAATCTGTCAAGCGGTACAATGAAGATTCCGAAAGCAACAAGAATATAGATTTCTTTTGCTACCAGTACCACTCCCGTCATCAGTGCGAAAATAATCATCTCCTTCCAGCCGACCTTCTTCTCTCTTGTCTTGAAGTCAAAGATCATTGCTGTAATAAGAAATGATAATGCATTTACCGTAACATCAGGACTGAACGAACCTGCTTCCTGCATAGCCATAGGCATCAGCATTATAAACATCAGTACTTCTTTCTTGAACGGCATCTTCTTAAGTGCTATAAGACATATCAGGATATAGAAGATAAGCGCCGTAAGTTCACCCAGCTGATGGCATATCAGTATCGGAAGCCTGAGCAGAACTCCCGCAAAGAAGCCAACTGCCTGCGGAATAAATCTCACCGCTGTGATCCCGGGTTTAAAACCGTATCCGAAAAGTCCCTCCGAATATGATTTCATTCCGTTATCCATATAAGCATTTCCGTCTACCGGCCTTATATCTCCCGAATTAAAGCTGTCAAGTCCGGAAGGTCTGAAGAATTCATTCAGATCTTCGCCGTACATTTTCTCAGCACCGTATGCCCTGAGCATAAGTTCAAAATGTGTATATTCATCAGGCACCTGAGATACAGGTATGATAAGAGACATCATGAGTCCGAAGACCGAAGCCGCTATAACGAAAAAAATGTATATATTAAATTTAATCTTTTTCTTATTATTATCCATCATCAGCCCCAATATCTAAGCTTGATAAGATTTAATGTATATATCATGGAAATCAGATAGAACGCAATCTGAGCACCTCTATATATCTTCCTGCTGTTATATTCATTCCCTTCAAAAAGCGAAACGAGAAGAATCGGAAGTATAGGGATAAAGTATCTTCCCTGCACTCCCTGTATGAATCCGGTATTCATAAGATATCCCCTATACTGGGACAGATCTGCACTAAGATCATATCCCGAAAGCTTGAATGACCATATCGTCATTGAACACATGATCAGCATAAAGATAAGAATAACAAGAAATATTAGATATATCCTGTTTTTAATATTCAGTACCCTCGCGCGTTCAATATCCTCACCGGATGTCATGATCGAGATATAAAGCATAAATACCATGAAGAAAACTATAAATGTATAAGGCACAAATGTATCCAGCCATCCGAAGCATCCGACCATGGTCTGAAGATAAAAATCCTTGAGCATTCCAAGCGTTACTTTTATCAGCATCATAAACTTGATCGGATGACTCAATGTAGCAAGGAGCACCTTTACAGTCTCATTTCCTCTGAAAAGATAAAGTCCTGCCGCCGCAGCTGCGACGATCAGTAAAGCCACTACTATCTTATATTTTCTGACAAAGCTCTGAAGTTCAAACTTTCTGCCGATCGGCAGTCTGAACTTATCAGCAGGAACTATAAGGATTCCCAGACAGAGCGGAATATATATCATCTTGCAGATAAACAGTATAAGTGCAAGGATCATAAGTATTATCAGATCCTTCCAGCCAACCTTCTTATCTCTAACCTTAAAGTCCAGTATCATAGCCGTCATAAGAAAGGCTGAAGTATTCACCATAACATCGGGATTGATTGAGCCTGCCTGTTGAATCGCCATAGGCATCAGCATAACAAACATCAGCACTTCCTTTTTGAAAGGCATTTTCTTCAGTGCTATTGTACATATCAGAATATAATATATCAGAGCCGTAAGCTCTGCCAGCTGATGGCATATAAGCATCGGAAGTCTGAAGAGCAGTCCCAGATGAAATCCCAAAGCTCCCGGAAGGAACTTGATGATACTCGGTGAGATATGCACCTTCAGATCTAAAAGCCCGTATGAATACTTCTTCATGCCGTCACGGAAATATGCCTCTGTATTGAAGTCCGCTCTTTCCGACGCTACGCTTATGAGTCCGGAACTCTTATAGAACTCGTCTCTATCTTCCGGGTATAGCTTATTTGTACCGCAGGCTTCAAGCATAAAACTGAAATGACTGTTCTCATCCGGAGTCTGTCCCACCGGTACAAGAAATGACATTATAAGTCCCCAGACTGCGGCTGTCACGATAAAGAATATATAGATATTCGGTTTTACATCTCTTCCTCTGATCTTCATATCCATACTTCCGAATTATCGAACATATTACTCACTCTTTTTCTTACGAAATACCAGCAGCTTACTGAATACGTAATTCGCAACGGTTACAACAACCTGAACAAAGAGCTTAACAATCTTATCGTTAAAATGCAGGCATGTTACTCCGACAAACATTATTCCCATATCCATCAGAAGCGTTCCGACTCTTGCTCCGTAAAACCTGACAGCTTCCTTCATTGATTCGCTGCCTTTGGCTTTACTTTCAAAAACATATTTCTTATTGGCAAAGAAAGCAAATGTCACTGCACATATCCATGATATTATATTTACAATCTGAAGCTGGACGGGATTCTCCGGATCAAAGATCGTTAATACCAGTCCATAGTACACTCCGAGACTTACTACTGTCGTAAGTCCTCCGACTATAAGATAATTTATTATTTCCTTATGCTTCAGATATAAATCCTTTAGCTTCTTCATTTGTATGACCTTCCTACAGCTTCAGCGAGAAATCCTGTCTTTCGAGCGAAAGGTTCGGATTATAATACGGATCACCCTTTGAAAGGATATCTCCCCAATTCTGCTGAAGATGTGTTACCTCTCTTCTGAATCTTTCCTTCTTCTCTGCCGTATCCTCAAGTCCTCTGGATTTAGATTCATAATGATGGAATCTTGCCCAAGCGTCATATACTATGAGAAGTCCGAGTCTCCTGATCCTGAGACAGAAATCTATATCATTAAAAGCAACCTTGAAGGTTTCATCAAGACCGTTCAGTTTCTCAAATACATCTCTTCTCACCATAAGGCATGCAGCCGTAACAGCACTGTAATCCGATGTCATCTTTGAACGGTTGAAATAAACCGATCCCGGTTCCTCTGACTGTGCAACAAAACAGTGGCCCGCTATTCCGCCGAATCCCATAACTACACCGGCATGCTGAAGTGTATCGTCATTATAGTAAAGTCTTGCTCCTACCGCTCCCACATCCGGTCTCTTACAGAAACCGAGCATATCGGCAATCGCATCCGGATTTATCATCTCGGTATCATTATTAAGCAGCAGGAAGTAATCTCCCCTTGCACTCTTCGCACCGAAATTGTTTATAGCCGAATAATTGAATTCATCCTTCCAGTAAAGAACCTGTACATTTTCCCGTTTCTCCAGTTCCTTATAGAATTCAAAGGTTTCCGGTTCTGTACTGTTATTCTCAACTATAACAAATTCATAATCCTTAAATACCGAATACTTATCTATCGAATCCATACATGTCTTAAGATCCGAGATATGATCCTTGTTCGGAATTATTATCGAAAGGAGCGGTGATGAATCATCAAGAGAGTAATGCACGTCATAATAACCGAGCTCGTCGCCCATCTCAACCACAGCTTTCAGTCCTCTTCTTTCAAGATGCGCTTCTATAGCCTTCTTTCCGGCTTCGAAGGCATATAGCTTGGCCTTCGGATCGGACGCTGTAGATGCGGCGATGGTTCTCCAATGATAGAGTGCCTTCGGAATATGATATATTTTATATCTGCCATAGGATGAAGTAAGTTCTTTCTTCTCTTCTTCATCTGAATCCGGTGCGGAATCTGCCTTTCCTTCGTTCGATCCCAAGCTTCCCGGTCCTGCCGCACGCTCTTCTTCTGCAGCCTTGTTCCACTCTTCAAGCTTATCGACACATCTCAGATTGAAATCATAATCCTGTGCCCCGTCAAACTCTTTTCGGAGCATTCCGACTTCATCCAGAAGCTTCTTCGAAACAACTACCATATGGCAGAAATAGTTGACCGATCTCAGAAAATCTATGTTAAAGTCAGGCTTAAAGTGAGGCATACTGTAAACCTTACCTGCCTCATCTATCTTATCTTCATCTGTATAGATAAAATGAACAGAATCCTCTTTCTCCTCATTTATAAGCTTTACGCATTCATATAAAGCATTCGGTGCAAGCAGATCATCATGATCACAGAATATGACATAATCTCCATTAACTTCCTTCAAAGCCTGGTTCGTATTATCGGCAAGTCCAAGAGGTCCTCCGTCCTTCGGAGCTATATATCTTATTCTCTCATCTCCGTCAGAAAGCTTTTCAACTATCTTACTGAGCCTTGTTGTATCCCAGCTTCCGTCTGCAAGACACAGTTCCCATTTACTGTAGGTCTGAGCCTTTACGGATTCTACAAGCTCCTTCAGAAGTCCTTCGGGAGTCTCATACATAGGTACTACAATACTGAACTTCGGTTTCAGACTGAATAAAGCTTCATCATCCCGCTCTTTCTTCAGCATTTCTTCAGTCGGAATATAATCCAGTCTCCACTTGTTATAATCCATTTCTCTGCTGAACTTTTTTCCCGGAAGCAGCTTACGTGCAGCCTTTCTCATAGTTCCCGCAAACCCTATGGTATTAAGGTTATATTCAACCGTCTGCCACAGCAGTCTTGCACGGTTTCTGATCATTCTCTTTGAAGAATTCTCAACTGCATTTATATTTACTATCTTCTTTTTTCTTTTTGTCTGAATTAGAAGCTTCAGCTTCTCCTCATTTGTATATGCTGTAAGCTTGAAGCCGTATTTCGCTTCTCTGTCACATTCCGGAAGAAATTCCATCGCATCTGTTCTTACATCCCATTCAACCTCTGATGCAAGACGGATTCCGTGATTATCCTCAACCTTGTAGAGACCTATTCTTGTCTCATCTCTTTCTGCCGCCCATCCTGTGATCTTAAGCTCTCCGTTTTCTTTACTTATATCATCGACTACACAGTTAAGCTTGCTCAATCTGTTTCTGATGAAAGACAGCGTGCATGTGAAGACCATGTCCTTTCCAATATCCGCGTCTTCTATATAAACCGACATATGACCTGCGGTTTTCTTCGCACTTCCATGTACTCCGTATGTTTCTCCGTAGCCGAGCCACTGTTTTAGATTGGCATTCAGATTGATATAGAAAAATGTCATATATCTGAGTGTTGTTCCCGATCTGAATGCAGCAAAAATAGGCGACAGCTTCTTCGTCATTACCTTCGCCTTGATATGCTCTTTAGTCTTCCCCGATTCAAAGACTATTTCAGCCTCATCGGTATCCATAAAAGCTTCGTTTGTATATCCCTGAAGAACAATAGTACTATCATCTTCCAGGTGATCTCTGATATTGTCAAAACTGAATCTTCTAACCAATTCCTCATCTCCCTTATGGCCGGTCTGCCATATATATTCTGAATCCTTCGAGATCTCCTATCTCGTGATATCCGAATTTATCCTGTATTGATACGTCCGCTGCCGGAGTAAGGACATCCAGAACGATAAACTCTATTCCTTTTCCTGCCGCAATTGCAAAGATATAATTATAATCCGGATTATCACTTTCTATCTGGGCACTCATACCCGTACGTTCATCTGTTGTATAAACTATATATCCCTGAACATCCCTTCCGTACATCATTTCGATATTTCCGCTGTATTGTCTTGCATAAATGTAAAGCGGTTCAGGAAGGATGGTACTCGGACTGTCATCTAACGAAAGTATCTTATCGAATACATTTACGGCATATTGCGGAACCTTATACGGATTATCGGCAGTATAGAAACCACCGTTCTTATGTATATTTGTTCCGACCAGCATTATAACAACAGTAAGAAGCCCTATCACCGCTATCTTCTGTCTGTCACTCCGGAGCGATTCGACAAGTCTTGTCATCGCAAGTGCGATAATGAGAACCTCCGGGATCATCCAGAAAAGTCTCCAGAAGATAAGTTTGCTGAAAAGGAACTTATAGAGAACCGGATTTATGATTATAAAGATTAAAATGAAGACCGGCCAGATTATATGTCTGTCCTTCTTATAGAGCACAAAAAGACATACGATAGATATGAGCAGCAGAGTCAGATATCCTCTGTCGCCATAAAAATCGCAGAAATAATCATATATGGTTGACATTATATTTTTCAGTGCTTCCATAATAAAATCCTATCGTTAACGGTGAATCTATATATTCCTTTTGTGCTGTCCGATATATCTTGTAAGCTCGTTCTGTTTCCTGTCCGGTATGTCTTGTAAGCTCAATCTGTTTTCTGTCCGGTATATTTATATGCCATAATTTAGTGTTTAATTCTGCAGATACTTCATGTAATCCGTCATCTGGCTTATCATAAAGTAAACTCCGGACGGTATGCAGCATATCATTGATAATATAAGTATCCTTATACTTTTCTTTGCAACAGCCGTATAAAGTCCGAAAGATGCAATCATCACTGCCGACATAACTATTCCCATAGCTGACATATGACACATCGACATTGCAGTCATAAGAAGTATTATCCAATAAGACCACTTTCTTCCGTCTTCATAAAGAAGCATGAATGCGAAAACGATAAGCGGAACTCCGAAACCTGCAGCAACAGCCTTGCCCTGCCAGAGTCTCGACAAGATAAATGTCTCCGTGGATTGAACCGAATAAAAACCGAAGAGGATGATCAGCTGAACAAAGTACATGAAAATCATCCTGTTTTTTCTTGCCTTACCGGGATCCGGATCGGCGAAAAGTCTGCTGCTGAGTCTCCAATATACAGAAAGTATCAGGAGATATAAGATAACATGCATTACGCTGTGTGCACTTGCAGCCGGCGACATTCCCGTTACAAAACCGGTATATGCGAGGAATACTGACCACGATGACACTACATCCTTATAAAAATCCCCATATACAAGACTAAGCGGTGTACCTGATGTCGGATCTGTCTGAAGTATCTTATCTGTCCTCAGAATATCGACCGCATTTACAACATATCTTGTATCATCCGCATCCAGATGATAATATCTGATGATCTTATAGAATACATATGCGGTAAAAACCATCAGGAGTATAAAGAAAGCTGCAGTATATCTGTCCGCAAAATATTTCTTAAGTCGTTTTACCGTACCGCTGACTATATATTCCTCTCTGCTCGGCTTTGAAACAACCGAACCGATAAGGAAGAATACTGCCGCCAGGGTAAGCACTGCTACTACCGTCCAGGCTATAAGTCTGAAAGAGCCCTTCATAAGAGTTACAGGTACTCCGAGAATCTGTACTGTAGTCCAGGTAAGAAGATATCCCAGAATAAAGCTTCCCGAAATAGTATTACGCACACGAAGAAGCCTTCCGAGCCCCGCGCCTGCAAGAGTCGGAAGAACGATAAGTGATATTAAGATCAGCAGCATATTCACTATACTCATTTCAAAACCTATCTCTCTCTTCTGTTTGTTTCTCTATTATATTTTTTTACTCTTCTTCTTAAACTTCGAAGTAATGATTCCGAGTATTTCCACCACCAGATTATCCTTTGATACCAGCAGGATAATTCCGTATGCCGTGAAGAATATCATCGCCGAAAACATAAGTCTCAAAAAACTGTTTAATTCCGGATGGGTTGTAAAAACAATATATTTCAGCCAGAATGCTCCGGCTATCGGAGCTATTGCCGCAGGAATCAGTTTTATAAATTTTATATCTCCGAACAGCTTTACGGGCTGATCCTTAATGGCATTCATCTGATATATCGTTACACCCAGCTCTGCGGCAAGCGTACCGATAGCAGCTCCGACAACCGCAAGTTTCGGAATAAGGATTGCATTTAATATCAGGTCTATAACAGCGCCTATCACTTCGGAATAAAATACTTTCTTCTCCATTCCGAGAGGAACCATCATCTGAATACCCGATACATTTGTTATTCCTATCAGTATAAGAGTCGGCATGAGTACGATCATCGGAACTATCGCTCCCGAATACTCAACACCCGAAAGAAGAGTTATTCCTTCCTCGGCAAACAGCATAAAGTACACACAAAGAGGCACCGCCATAAGTAATATGAGATGCATCGTTTTACGTAGTATCCGGTAAAACTCAGCCATCTTTGCCTCCTGAACGAAAGTTGTCGCTCTCGGAAGAAGCACCGTACTTGCCGACGTTACGATTCCCATCAGAATATTCTTGATCTTTACAGCTGCTCCGTATAATCCGACAGCATCATCATCCTTCATAAAGCCCAGCATTACCTGATCCAGTCTGGTATAGATTACCGTCGCTATCGACATTGAAAAGAACAGTAAAACCGGTTTTCTGTGCTGTTTAAAATCGTAATCACGTCTGGGTTTAAAACTGATATACTTACGTGCATTTATCAGATTGAGTACATCTGATGCAGCTGTTGAGAATATCGTTATTCCGCCATAGATAATATAATCATCCTTGGATCTCACCATCAGAAACATTGCAATCAGTCCGATGACTTTAAAGATAACGGATCTTGATGTTATATAGGAATACATCTCAAGTCCCTTATACATCCACTCGATACCGATCGCATTCAGGAAAATGAGCGTACTCATTACGATCAGGAGAACCTTCTCTCTTCCGAATTTCGGAACTATTTGCAGCGAAAATCCAAAAGCAATATATACAAGTATGCTCATGAAGATATTGATCATAAGAAGCTCATGAACAACTCTTGTCAGCTTCTCTTTATCATCTCTGACCTTCGCAACCGCCTTCACACCATAGTCGGGAATTCCGAGCTGTGCAAACATTGCAAAGTAAGTTATTACAGCTGCCGCAAAATCAACCTTTCCCGTTCCCGTCTTTTTAATTACTCTCGAAGCATACGGAAATGAGATAAGCGGAAAAAGAAATCTCGACATCGTAAGGATGGCGTTCATTATCATATTCTTTTTTATAGAAACAGGTTTTCTATCACTCATTATTATCTCTGAAATCCTTATTTTTAGCACGATACGGATAAATCAAATATACGTACCGGCAACTGATACAACTCGTGAAACCTTACACGACTCTGTCACAAGTTTGCGGCGGCTGATCATCAATGCTCCGTGAAATACTTTATATTTCCGAGATATGTATCATATACCGACGAGTCGATCACTTTATTTGTTTTTTTATCATAAACGACAACATTGATGCCCCTTCGGTTCATCGAATAATCAGTGCCGTTCAGAATGATCTTTGAGACATTATCCGCCTCAAAGCCTGCACTTACAAGCGTATAATCTATCTTGTCTCCCGTAATGTCGTTCACAATCTGTCCCGATGCGGAAACCGTATCATCTTTTGCAGATGCAATTTCTTCTTCTATGACTTTTCCGTCTATTACAGCGTAAAAGCCCTTTCTGTTCGCATTTGAGAAGTCTGAGGTAATTCCGAGGTTCGTCATTCTCTGTATCATCTCGGTATCCATTTTCTCAGCCGCATCATCCTTTACCGACATGAATGTGATATAGTCCTTACTTCCCGCGTCGTCAAGACATTCATATATATCACGAAGCTCCGTTTTCGGATCAGTCAGTTTCTTGGTTGAAACGGTATATTTCTTACCGTTGATCTTTATCTTTGAAATAATAGTCAGATCTATATCGTCATGAAGATAATAATCCTCTATATAAACGCGTGCATCATATTTCCACTCTTCACCGCTGTAATGCCACTCGCCTATACCTATCCTCTTCAATCCCGCATAAATCTCAACATAGATTCTATCGAGTCCATCGATTTTATATATATCCATGCAGATATTCATTCTTAGATGAATTCCCTTGCCGCATGTGAAGTGATCGCTGAGTATATCTGTAACCTGTAAATCCGACGAATTTTTCAGTAAATTAACTGTCTCATCGGTCGATATACCGGTCTGAGCCTCATACTGTGCTGAATTTTTAATCGAATGCGCCTTAATATAAAGGCCTGCAAAAATATAACATATAAATGCAGCAAAGACCATTACCGCGGATGCGACAATCACAGTCCTGCTTTTCTTCACCTTTGAAAAAGGCTTATATATTAACCTGTGAAGATGAAGCTTCTTAAGTATTACAGCTATCAATATAGATACAGCTGTACTTATCACCGTATTGATAAGTATCGCAGGAATGGCATAGGTTAAACCGATCCTGACAAGAAGCACTCTTATCGCTGCGGTAAAAAGTATATGAACAACATAAATATCCAGCGAATATCTTCCTACAAACTGCAGGAAACCCGTATATCTGTCAGGGATCACGCTGCTGAACAGGAACCATATCAGCGGGCATATAAGCAATCCGGCAAGTATTCCCACCACCTGTTCCTTATATAAAACTCTCCAGCCGTTTCTGTCCCAGAATGCATAGCAGATGATTACTCCCATAACAAAAAGAACCGCTGCCGAAATAGCTCTTTTTCTTTTTAGTTCCTTATCATCCCTGCCTATACCGGCTATGGCATAGTTTATTCCAACTGCGAAAAATCCGCTGTACTTACATAACCTGTATAACTCAGCTACCGACTCACGAGTCTGATCGACCACATAATCTCCGGTAAATCCGATAAGCATAAATACAACCATTGATATCATTGCCGCAAAGCGGAAGTGCTTTGCTGATATCTTGTTGAGTAACACCATATATAACGGAAATACAATGAAAAAGATTATCAGGATATATAAGTACCAGAAAGGTGCAATGGTCTTAACCAGTATTTTCAGCACATCCAGCTGAGTAACGTCATTACTCACATACCCCGGAACCGTCAACTTGATAATTCCGTATATCAGGCTATATAACAGATAAACAAAGATAAGATTTGCAAGATGCTTCAGATATCTATCCTTATCCATCACATATGCTTTGCCCTCACGGTGATAATATGCTTTCAAAAACATGTATCCGCTTACTGTCATCATCATCGGCATATGGAATACATAGATTATATTATAAGCACTCCAAAACAGTCTGTTATCGTCCGGAGAAAAGCCGCCGTAGAGATAGCCGTTAAGCACATGGCCCAGCACTACAAGAATTATAATAAATCCCTTTAAGGCATCTATATTTTTTAACCTTGTATCGCTCTTTTCCGCCATTAACTAATGTACCTCAGAATTCATTAACTCTCTTTTGCGAATCCGTCTTTTAGCGACAGACAGAATATCGGAATGTATATAATAATATCTTATCGCATTTCCGATAAGCAGGATAAACGGTGTAAATATTATATTCATCAGCTGCGGATCTATCATGGCTCTTACCATGATCACCATAAATATCCATGCAGTCACGATATCATTTGTATCCATAAGAAATTTCATTATGATCAGCAGAATTGCCGTCATAAGCAGGAATATAACGATACCGTTCTTTATGATTATGTTCCAGTAAGAACAGTCAACAAACATATAGTCCGGAGTTCCTCTGTAACCATATAATCTCCATTCAAATTTGCTTCCGAAAAGATGTATTCCAAACTCTTTTATAGCATCTCTTGTCAGAAGCAGTCTGTTCGACAGTTTGGCATTCAAAGCTCTGTAAAATGCACTTCCGTCGGAATAATTATACCCTATATAAAGTGATATCAGGATCAATCCTATAAATGCGGCTATAACCAAAACTCTGAATAATCTGTTCTTCAGGAACCTTGTACGTATCAGCTTTGAACACTTGATACACAGCATTCCGGCAACAAAAAGGAGAACACAGTAGTATACACCTCTTGTATCGGTACGAACCTTCAAAATGTAATTAAGTACAAGTATTATCACATACTTTGCAAGCTCATTTACCGACAGATCTCTCTTTCTGTTTACAAAACCATCCAGATAAACGACAGTGATGAAAAGGCTCGGTCCCATCGTAGGATAATCAAATCCCAGATAATCTCTGGTAACTCTCTCACCTTCAACATTTCATCCAGATAAACGACAGTGATGAAAAGGCTCGGTCCCATCGTAGGATAATCAAATCCCAGATAATCTCTGGTAACTCTCTCACCTTCAACATTTCTGTCTACATTTTCTATCAGACTGTAATAACCCGCAAACAGCCCGGCCTTATCACAGAGAATTATCAGAATTATAAAGGCCAGCATCGAAATTGCGAGAACCTTAAATACCTTATCAAAATCAACATCCTCTGATGCGATCATAAAGACCAGCAGTATCATCAGCTCTCTTATTGAACCCGAGCTGAGGATAGTAAGTGCAAAGACTGCCGACGCCAAAACCAGAGAAACGATATTTCTGAAATAGCCTTTTATCCCGATTGATAAACACAGCAAAAAAAACGATATCCCGAACCTGACCAATCTGGCAGATTCGGGGAGTTCAAACTTACCAACCAGACTTGACATAAGCATTCCGGTTATAACGTAAAAAACCAGGGCCACGGTATAAACCATTTCCCAATTCCTGAATTTTAAAGTTTTCAGAGAATAATTAACTTTCATATCACATTTCTCACGGCAGTATCAGCCGTCCGACCTTTACACGTCTTAACACCCATGCAATTCCCATGCATATCGCAGCTGCTGGTATAAATCCAAAAAGCCTCCACAGGATTGAATACTGATCGATATTAAATATTTTTATCAGCCCCTGTATTACAAACCAATGAAGCAGGAAAAAAGAAAATGTATATTTTCTTAAAACATCTATCAGTTTATTGACTATCTTATTCTTCTCGATAAATCTGTATGCATATTTAATAAAAACAAAAAATGCAACGCCCTGAAGGATCGCAGGAATATTGGTATATTCCTTAAATGCCGTATCTACTGCACCTGCTTTCATAGAGCGTATATACGTACCGAATAACTGAAATCCGAGTCCTGCCAGTCCTCCTAGATATATCAGAACTCTTGCCGTAATCTTTAGCTCGACACTATCAATTATATATCCGAGAAAAAGGAATATCAGATAGTAGCTTCCCACTATGGTGACAATATTCGGATTTACTCGTATCTTAAAGCACGAATTCAGAAACGGAAAAAGGAAATCCAGGATCAACGCTGTTACGGCAATATAAGTAAAGATCTTCAGCTTTTTCGATTTTTCAACACCGGCAAAAACAGGAATTGCAAGATATGATATAAACAGCGGTCTGAAAAACCAGAAGACCGGAACAAATGAACTGAATGCCATAAGTCCGTTGAAAATATTCCTGAATACAAGTGCCTCAACCGGAATATCCTTAAAAAATACTACATGAACTATAAGTCCCATTATCGACCAGAACAGAAAAGGAACAAAGGTCTTTACAGCCCTCTTCTTGAAATATACGCCTAAACCGTATCTTTCATAAAAATCCATCAGAGTCGCCCCGGAAATCATAAAGAATACCGGAACCGCAAAATAGAAAACCGACTCTATTATAAGTGCTGATTTCCAATAGGACTGCGTACTGCTGAATTCCCAGAATACTCCGTTTACATGAAGGATTATTACCGAAAATGCAGCTATTATCGATAAAAGATCAAGATATCTTTTTTCTTTCATTTCTCATCATACTTTCTGTCTGAAAACCTTACTGCTCCGGCTTCCATCCCGGTTTAACAACCGGATGTATTCCGAGCTTTCCTCTTACGCCGTCTCTGATACCCATGAAGAACAGCTTCGCTCTCGGACGTGTATCCTTCTTGAGATACATAAGAAAGCTCTTTCCGAATTTCTTTATAACCTTGATCATATACACATGCTTCTTATGATGCTTCTTATATGTGTATATCTCATTTCGCAGTCCGTAATAGTCCTTCCATGTTATGTTTGAACCGCCATAAGCCTGCTCAACATCATGTATGATCTCCAGAGACGGAATAACATACATTCTTCCGTATTTTCTTAATCTGTAACTATATTCTGTATCATCAAACCAGATAAAGAAATCTCTCTCCGGAAGTCCGACAGCTTCGATTGCTTTTCTGCTGATGATCGTTCCAGCGAAAGATATGATATCAACCGGGAATAATTCCTTCTCATACTCCTCTTCGGGAACCTTCAGATCCATCGCATAGAATTTGGATCTTACTATATTTCTCCTATGCATCAGATCGATCTTTCCGTCCGTAACAACCTTACTTGCGATTGCCGAAAGCTCTCCTTCATACTGTTCTGTATCAGAAAGCTTCTCTATATATTCGGAGCCTACCTCAAAAGCATTCTCCTTCGGATATACATCATCATCACTTACCCATACCCAGTCTGCATTCAGCTGAACGGCTCTCTTCATTCCTATATAAAAGCCTCCGCTGCCTCCGAGGTTGGTTGGTGCAGCACTGACATACTTCTTATATAGAGTCTTTGTCTTAAGCCACTCCTGCAGGAATTCTCCCGTTCCGTCCGTACTTGCATTATTAACTACCAGAATATAAGCCGGTTTGTTAGTCTGCTTATCAAAAGCTTCCAGCGAATTCTTCAGCTTATCCAATCTGTTAAATGTAACTATTACAACACCGATTTTTATCATTTAGTCTTTCCCCTTGAAAGTTTATATTTTGCTCCCTGTATCACGCAGTCGGCCACTGTCGCAAAAAGAATCGTAAGAACCGTTATAAGGAGCAGTACAAGCCATTCATCCTGAGTGCTGAGCTGCACTTCACGAAATGAATAATTCACGTAATCTATCACTTTATGCTGAAGCAGGAAAATACCGTATGACTGTGCGCTTACAAAGCAGATCAGCCACCAGAATGGTTTGATCTTTTTTATAAAATCCGCAAGACTGAACAAAAAGATATAAAGCATGACCGCAAAGGAGATCGCATATATCATTTCCGGCATTCCTTCCGGCATCTTCACAAAGAATAAGACCAGTACACCCGCAAGTGATATGATCATCGGAATAATCCCTGTAAGTCTTTTTCTGAATTTTTCAAAAAGCATTCCAAGTACTACATATGTAAGGCATGACGCTATATTTCTCTGGCTGAGTATTCTTCCCGGTCCGTAGAAAGAGAAGTAAACATATGCCGCGGCAAATCCCACCGGAATAAGAATTTTAAAGAATATTCCCTGCTGAAAAAGCTTAGCAATGATCGGATACAGAATATATATCAGCACAAGTGCTCCGAGAAACCATTCACCTATCTGATAATAGGTCTTCAGTCCGTGGATAGACATATATCCGTCCATCCCGAATACGCTGAGTATAATACTCCATTTGTTTTCTCTGTAGAAAAATTTATGAACCTGAAGAACATCAAGAGTATACAGATATATCCATATCATCCAGAACATCGGAAACAGTCTGAGAAATCTTGATTTATAAAAACTCCCCAGACTTTTAAAAGAATCAAATCTATTATATCTTCCGAACAGCGTCGAACCGGTCAGCATAAAGAACATGATGACAGCCACATATCCCCATTCCGATAAAGAAAATGTAAAGAAATGCGGAAACTCTTCCATATTCTCATAAGTTCTTGTCTGCCCCGAGAAGTGAAATGCAATTATCATCAGCGCAGAAAAACATCTGATAAGATCATATCCCGCAATACGCTCTCTGACCTTGACCGGCTGTTTTGTCTTGCCTCTACTGATCTTGACAGGCTGCTCTGTCTCGTTTCTATCGGCCTTGACAGGCTGTTTCTTTTCAGCCTTGCCACTATTCATTTCGACAGCAGTGCTTTCATTCAGATCCGCCTGCCTGTCGGATTCACTGTTCGGTGCCGCAACTACGGCCGCTTTACTGCCGGCTGTCTTCCCAAGGGACGGATTCCTGCCATTAGTTTTCTTTCTTGATGACTTCTTTTTTCCGGATGATCTTTTCTTACTCATCTTTCCCAATCTTCATTCATATAATCTATAGACACATAAGCATCCATATATTACGTTTATTTCTTCTGATATCATATCGTCTGAAGCATCTTATCCTCTGAATCTTACTCATCGAATAGAATTCCTTCATTACCCTGACGATCTTCCTGTTATCACCTGTAAACTTTATATTGTCAAGCTCTGCAGCCTGATTGACAAAATTCGAGATCATAAACTTCGTCTCGGAAACATGTGACAGTGTTATAAGCCAGTAAAGAAGTTTCAGCTTCTTCTTGATTCCTATCTCCTTCTCTGCACCTATACTGTTATCTCCATGCTGTCTGTAAAGCTGAAGGCTTTCGTTATGAAATGCAATTCTTCCTTTACCTGCGGCAATAAGTGTGAGCCACCAGTCATGCCATCTGAGTTTATCACGGTCTTTATACTTCAGACCCTCATCACGAAGAGCTCGGTTGAATAGCGTTGTGCATCCCGCAACAACATTCTGAACTACAAGCCTGTTAAAGCTCAAATTCTCCGCATCCAGCCTGTTATATCTGATAAAGGAATCATTTATCACATCCAGCTTCTCATCGACAACCTTCATATCTCCGAATACCAGAATAGGAGTTTCGGATGGATTTACGCCGTCTTCTCCCTCCATCTCATCAATGAGGCTCTTGAGCGTTTCAATCTTATGAGGAAGCCATACATCATCCTGATCGCTGAACATATAGTAATCCGCTTCAACCTTGTTCAGAAGATACAGAAAATTATTCTTGCTTCCGCCTGTAGGCTCGCCTTCAACTATCTTTACTCTGTCCGGATATTTCTCTGTATATTTCTTAACGATATCGATCGTTCCGTCAGTTGAACCATCATCATGAATAAAGACCACCGTATCGCTATATGTCTGCTGAAGGATTGAATCCAGCTGTTCCTCTATATACTTTTCACCATTATAGGTTGCCATCAATATAGCTATCATAGTTATCTCACCAGATACTTTCTGTATTGTCCGAGACTGAGAACTATCAGTCTGCTGGCCTTCTCGATCACTCTTCCCCAGACAACCTTATGTCTGATGCAGAATACAGCCGCCCTGAAGCCGCCCTTTTCAAGAGCTTCCTCGATTGCATTTACAAATCTTTCCTGCTGCCAGTTCAGCTCCAGCTTCTTCATTTCGCTTATCGCCATCAGTGTCTGGCTGTAAAGATTTGCATGAAGCTCAGACAGTTCCAGAAGATGTGTCACTCTTCTGAGGATCAGTCCGGCATCAGCCTTATATTTCTCATGGGAAGTCGAATTATCGCCATGTCTTCTGTAATCCATCAGACTTTCAGGGAAGAAATATACGCTTCCGAAAACAGCCGCAAATTTCGTAAAATAATTATCATGCGACAGGATGTGAAGGTTCGGACGTGTCATATCCATAGCCGGAACCTTCTCGAAAAGCGCCCTGTTAAACATCGTATTACACCCGAAAACCTTATGCGAGAAGAAGAATGAAGTCCTGTTCTTGTTTCCCATTCCAAACTGCTTATTAAGGCTTGACTCTATCACATTGCCATCCTTATCTACAGTAGTCATATCCGCATAGCAGAGTATAGGACGATTCTTCTTTTCTCTTTCCTTTACGAATCCGAGAAATCTCTCTATCTTATCCTCGTGCCAGATATCATCCTGATCCGAGAACATATAGTAATCAAATCTCTCCATATCTTTACATCTTGCAGAAAGTGCAAAGAAGTTCTCATATGCCCCGTGCTGATCCGTCTCATTGCTGCAGACGGATATCCTGTCATCACGCGATGCATATTCCTTAACTATATCTACTGTTTTATCTGTTGAATTATCATCCTGAACAACCAGTTTCCAATTTCCGTATGTCTGGTTCAGAATACTGTCTATCTGGGCACTGATATAATTCTCGCCGTTATAAACAGCCATCATTATCAAAACCTTGTCGTTCATAGTATCTCCATTAACTATTTAAGCTTCAGCTCAAGAACCACATGTTTCTCGATTTCATCCGGATCCGGAATCTTCATGTAGTCTCCGTATAACATTTCAAGATAATTCTCTATCTCTTTCATTATCTGGAATCTTTCGGTTCTTCCATCAAATGTATAATCGATCCATTTCATCTTGCATGCCCATCTTCTCTCATACATTTCACCAAAGAAATGCTTTCTTCCGGCAGGCACAACCACATACTTCGAATTATTGTTTCTGCAGAATGAATTAACCTTATTCCACAGCTTCGTCCATGTATCTACACTGAAGAATGAGAAGAGGCGTCCGAGGAGAACCTTCTTTTTGAAAACACTCTTAAACTCCTTGTTATCTCCTGCCAGCTTCATATAGAGATCCTTCTTTGAAAGGAACACTCTGCAGGACCATGCAAAGCCTACGGCATATGTAAAGAAACCGTGGATGTTCCTGAGGAGCTTGTTGTTAAATGTATTCTCCATCACGAAAAGGTCTATATAAACTCCACATTCATCAGATTCGGCATCTTCTCTTGCTCTGCATACCGTACCCTTCTTTCTGATCCTGGAAATACCAAGTCCGTAACCCTTGGTAAGTTCAGGTGCATGCAGCCAATATCTGTCACTCATATCTCTGTCGAAGAATTTCTTGACCTTCTCGAAATCCTTTCTGGATATGAGAATATCTACGTCATCATCCCAAGGGATAAATCCGCCGTGTCTTACGGCACCGAGCGAGCTTCCGCCTGCCAGGCTGTAATAAATCTTATTCTTCTTACAGAATTCATTAAAATCTATAAGCATTTCAAAAAGAACTCCCTGAAGATCATGCAGCTCTTCATCTGTCAGAACCTTCAGTCCGTTCTTCTCCGCATCTATATGCTTCATCATATTAACAGTTGATAAACCCAAAACTGTATCCTCCTGTATCGAAAACATCCTCACGACCTGAATATATCGATCGTACGGCGCATTCCCGTTCCTATATCATACTTCGGAGCCCATCCGAGTGCTTTGAGCTTCGATCCGTCAAGTCTCGCCTTTGTGGCCTTGCTGTATCCTGCTTTCTCTACTTCATCCGGAAGGTCGAAAACCACCTGCTTACCGGAATAGCCTGCTATAAGTCCCGCAAGATCCTTCAGCGTTATATCCGACGCCTCATCTGCTATATTATATGCTTCACCGCATTCACCCACGAGGAGTACCGTCAGCAGTCCCGAAACAGCATCTGTAACATATGTATATGAGTAAAACTGGTTTCCTTCGCTCTTAAGAACTATATCCTCTCCTGCTATACCCTTCTTGATAAACTGAGATATAGCCTTAGTGTCCGAATCGAGCATTGTAGGGCCGTAAGAACGCGTAGGGCGTGCTACTACCACATCCAGTTCTTTCTGCCTTATATAAGCCTGACAGAGGGCTTCAGCGCACCGTTTACTCTCAGGGTAGCCTGCACGAAGTGTATTGGAATCTATATATCCGCAATAGTCCTCCTTAAAAAGCTCTGTATCTCCCCTGTTCTCTCCGTATATTTCATTCGATGACGCAAAAAGAACCCTCCGGGAGCCATGCGATGCCGCATACTCCAGCAGGTAATAAATTCCGAGTATGTTTGAAGTTACCGTACCTATCGGATCGGTAGCATAAGCAACCGGATGTGTATTGCTTGCAAGATGAAGTATATAATCCGGATTACCCAGTTCGTCACCGACTATAACCTTGTTGATATCATGTTCGATAAAATGTATCTTCAGCGGATCACTGAGATCATCCTTCGAATCGTTTTCGGGCATATATTCACCGAAACGCTCTGCAGCCTTTTCTCTGTTTCTTCCCACTGCCGCAATCTTACAATTAAGTCCGTCAAGCTTGTTCTTTCTCATAATGACATCGATGATACAGCTTCCCATCATACCGGTTGCCCCTGTAATAAGCACAGTTTTGCCGGTAAGCTTCTCCCACGGAAGCGATATACTTCTTACCGAATCGATATCCTCTATGTATTTTTCAGAACCGTACAGTTTTTGAGAATCCATAGCTCTTAGTCCTTATCTGTTTTTATATACGCCTTAAACAGTTCAAGGTCGTCTCTTGTCGTAAGCTTTATATTCTTATCGGATCCCGATGCAAAATGCAGTCTCTCTCCGAGCTCGACCATCATTGTATTTGTATAGGAAGAACCGTAAATTCCGATTTCCTTCTCAAAGGCCTCATGATACTTCTCATCGAGAATACCGAACTTGTAAGCCTGAGGAGTCGCAACACGCCTGAGCGTCTCACGCGGAATATACTTCGTAGTCGTGGTGCTGTCATCTTCATCCACAACAAATATCTGTTCATTATACGGCATTGATGTAACAGCATTTCCGAATTTCTTGCAGGTTCTGATAACATCCGTCAGAACCTCGGCATCCACAAGCGGTCTGATACCGTCATGGATAACCACGATATCGTCAGCCTCACATTTATCCTCAAGATTATAAACGCCGTTACGGATAGACTCCTGACCGGTCTCGCCGCCGGATACTATCCACTTCAGCTTATCTATTCCATATTGTTTTGCATAAGCCCAGACAACATCATGCCATCCATCGATACATACAAGTTCGATCGCATCTATCTGCGGATGATTCTGAAAGCTTTCAAGCGTATATACCAGCACCGGCTTATCATATACATTTATGAACTGCTTGGGTATATCCATACCCATTCGATGTCCGGAGCCTCCTGCAATTATAACCGCAACATTCATCACTGTATCCTCATCTGATTAAAAGCTCTTTGTCTGCTTAACTCCGAAGAATTTAGCCGCAAGGAACGACGCACCCTTTGTGAGCCAGTTGATCCTTTCCATATAAATGAACGGAAGCTCGGCAATATCACTTATAGCGAGCTCGCCTGAATCAAGCTTATGTTTGATCCATACATTAAAGAGAAGCTCGGCAACACGTCCCGGATATCTCTTCTCGAAATCCGACCTTCTGCTTGAGTCTATCTTCTCTCTGAGCTTGAACAGGATATCAAACAGCCATTCGCAATATTCGTTCATCATATCCTTCGGAAGCACAGCCATGTTAAACATATATCCCCAAGTACGTGCCATAACTTTATTATATGATCCGACATATTCCGGATAATTCTCTCTGATTATATTTATCGTTATATTAAACTCATCAACCTGATGAGTATGGATATAATGCGAATAGAGTGTTTCGATAAAATATCTTCTCTTAGCCGGAAGGATTACCTTGTATCTGTTAAGAAGGTAATCTATCTCCTTACTTGTCAGAACTCTTGAGAAAGGATCGATACTGAATATATGTCTCTTGAGAAAACTTCCTCCCGACCTCTTTCCACAGAAATATCTTCTGTAATGCACAAGTCCCAGATAATCCGCATCAAGATTCTTCCATGCCCAGTAAAGGCCTGTGAGCTCACAGAATTCCGGATTCAGTTCGGAAATGTTATCTCCCGAATCATCTCTCGTAAAGCCCATGCTCTCCTTGCCGGCAGCACCTACATGAACAGGAAGATACAAAGAGTCCTTCGGCATTCTGTAGGGTTTATGAGTTGCTACGATTATTCTCGCATTATGCTTATTCTTATACGCCATTCTACTTAGATCCTTTCTTTCCCAGAACCGCACCAAAGGTCTTGATTATGATCTTCAGATCAAGTCCCAGAGAAAAATTCCTAATATAATCATTATCAAGCTTAACAACTTCTTCGAAATCATCGATATCCGATCTTCCTGAGGTCTGCCACATGCCTGTAAGTCCCGGCTTCATGGCGAGACGGCTGAGGTGATGCGGATCATACTGCTGATATTCATCCAGTGTAGGAGGTCTGGTTCCTACCAAAGACATATCTCCCTTAAGGATATTCCAGAACTGCGGAAATTCATCCAGACTTGTTTTTCTGATGAATTTGCCGATAGGCATGATTCTCGGATCATCTTCCATTTTGAACATCAGACCCTTGATCTCATTCTTATCCATAAGTTCCTTCTTACGCTCTTCGGCATCCATATACATGGATCTGAATTTATACATCTTGAAGATCTTTCCGTTTTTACCGACTCTGTCCTGACAGAACAGTGCAGGTCCCGGCGACTGCTTCTTGATGATCGGTGCAAGGAATATATAGAAGATGCCCGTAAAGAAAAGCCCTATGATCGATACGAGAATATCGAAGATTCTCTTCACAAGCTGTGCACCTTCAGAGCCACGCGATATGCTCGAGGTTATTATCGTATAATCATCAATAGTCTCAATCTGAGTATTTGAAAGAACTGACATGTCGAGATTAAGTGCGATATGTGTGGTTATACCCATATTCATGAAGAGCTCGACCATCTCTCTTCCGTCTTCCGAATCGGCAAGTATATAAGCCTCATTTACTACATTCGTCTTAACAAATTCAAGGATGTCAGATTTCTTGATCCTCGGGATCTTATTAAATGCATCAACATCCTTAGCGCCTCCGTCCTTCTCATCAAGAAGAACTATTCCGACATAATCATTGAAACCGTTATTGTTTGAACTAAGCGACTTAAGATACTTCTCGAGCATGCTCGGGTAAGTAACTATAATAACCTTGTTTGTGTTCTTACCCTCTCTGAAGCTTTTCCAAAGATGTCTCTTCCTGAGACTTCTCATGACGGTCATTATAAAAATATCAAAGGCAAAAAACATCACAAGAATCTGACGTGAATATACTTCCGATTCCTTCGCCAGAAACAGATATGTAAAGAGTGCAAAAATAAGCTCGAGATTGACTACTATTACACTCAGAAACTCCTTATTTTTTCTCCTCTTCAGAATATTTCTGTGGAAAGAATTAAAAAGCATAAGGATTATATAGAGAGCCAGGATCACAAGAACGATCTTCTCATATAAAGGAAGATATATATGATCCTCGCTTCTGTCGGTTCTGATAAGATAAGCAATCGCAAGCGATATCACTATGGAGATCATATCAATTAAGATAAAATCCGCATGTTTTGCTTTAACACTACTTGTATTCATTAAGCTTCTTCACTTTCATTTTTTTATTGCCGGAGAAACCGTGATCTATCTGACGATCACTGTTCCCTGAATCTTGGCATTAACTTTAGCCATCTCTTCTCCGGCCTTAATAAGTGTATTTACACGGCTCTTTCCGTATCTTGTCAACAGTATTACGTCATTTCCGCCGCGTGCGGCAATCAGAGCATCAGCACTGTTCTTCATGTCATCCGGCACAACAATGAGATAATCATTATCGGCAACAGCCTTGGATAACTTGTCCTTACTTACTATAGTCTCTGAGAGATCACCGGATAAAACACCTGCCTTAAGGCCCAGACTCTTAAAGGCCTCCTCAATGCTATCGACCATTTTATCAGAAAATGAATATTTATCAACCGGAGCCAGAACCACTATCTTTCCTGTATCCGATCCTTCAATGCTGACAGCCAGTCTCTTCATATCCTGGGCAAACCTCTTCTGCTTTAATGAAATGTCAGCAAATTTCTTCAGGCCCGCAAACTCAATATCATCAGCAGTTCTTACATTGTCTCTGATGATAAAGATCAGGAGCAGCACAACCAGTATAAACAAAACACCGGCTGCCCCACCGACAATAAAATACTTTATTATCGATTTGATATTGATCGAACCCTTGCCTATTATCAATTCATCCGGAACACTTGCTTCATCTATAACCTGAATGTTATCAACCAGACCGAGTTCCTTTGAATTCTTCACAAACTCTTCCGTAACTGCTTCTGCAATATCATGTGCTCTCTTTGCATTTACATCGGTAACGACTATTATCATCACATGAGCACCCTGGACATTCTTGTTAACCATCCAGGACAGATCATAAGGAGTAATGTTCTTCATATCATCATATGATCTGAGGTCCAGCTTATCTATTACATTCTGAAGTGCCGATTCACTTACACACAGAGATCCCGCATCATATGCCAGATGAGTCATAATGTTGTTGTTATCAACCTTTCCGCCTTCATCAAACCCATCAATATTATAATCCAGATACAGCTTTGCCCTGGATTCAACGGTATTCTCAGGTCTGTGTGCATCCGTATAATTCTTCATGGAATTGAAGTATGATTCCCTGTTCTGATTCATAATCGTATGAATACTTGTTATCCTTGACAGATTATCCTTCTGCTTCTTATAACCGAGAAACGCAAGTCCACCGGCTGATAAAGCCCCGATCAGAACTACGAGCACAAAGTTCTGCCAGACATATATGAAAAACTGTCTTAAGTCGATAACTCGTTCCTTATTATTCATTTTCAAATATCTCCTCAATTTATATAAAATGCCGAATTCCCACACAAAAACAAAATCGTTGCGGATGCAGAATCAGAATATTATTACACAAAAATATGCTTCTGTAAACCAACAGTACTATTTTAACATTCTGAAACTGCAACTGCAACGAAGTATTAACAATTACAATTATCTCATATATTAATATTTTCTTATATTTAGATCATTTTCCGCTCGATCATGTACTTCTTTGCATCCTTCATAAAGCTCCAGATCATCAGGATCATTATGATACCTATAGGGAATGCCGATATGATACTTACGCTCTGTATATTGTTCATACTGCTTTCCGAGAATACAAGTGCGATCGGAAGTGCAATAAGGAGCAGGCACCAGAGAAGTGTTATAAGAACATGTGGCTTCTCATCCTCTCCGAGCTTCTTATAGCTGTAACAAGCCGCTGTATAAGCGATCGAATCAAACGATGTTGCGTAGAATGCGATCATACATACCATTGTAAGGATCAGGATAAATGTAGCGCATGGCATCGTATTAATTATATTTATTATAAGTGCATAAAGGTCACCTGTTGCCTCATACTGTGCAATGAAATCAGCTGCACCATCAATCTGCATGCCAAGGCTGTAGTTTCCGAGAACAACAAATGATACGATAGTTGAACCTACACCGAATACATATCCTCCGATTATAGTCTGCTTGATAGTACGTCCTCTTGATATATTTCCGATGAAGAAAGGTGCTGCTATACACCATACCATCCAGTATGCCCAGTAATATATTGTCCAGTCCTGAGGGAAGTTGTTTGTTCTTGCAGGATCTGTATAGGTTGAAAGTTCAATAAAGTGCTGGAACATTTTTCCGAGGCTCTGGAAACCGTTCTCAATTATGAATCTGCCCTGACCGCCGATTATAAGCACAAGAATCAGAAGTCCAAAGAACAGATATATACAAAGCTTAGCCAGGAAGCTTATTCCCTTAAATCCGTGAATAACTGCATATGTATATACCGCACATGTTATAAGAAGGATTATTATAGTTACCGCTGTTCTGCTGATGGTAATTCCGAAAAGAGTTACCATGATTTCAGCCATAAGAGGAGTCGCAACACTGAATGTTGTTGCTGTTCCTGCAAGAAGTGCAAAAAGTGCAAAAAGATCTATGATTCTTCCAAGCAGTCCGTCTGCACGCTTATCACCGATAACCGGGCGGCAGGCCTCTGAATATCTCTGACGGTTTCTCTTTCTTACATGAAGCATGAAACCGAATGCAACCGCAAGTACAAGATAAAATGCCCATGGGATAAAGCTCCAGTGGAACAGCGGGAAAACTCCTGCCCATTCCTTGATATCTCCCATTTCAGCAATATGAGGATTAGTAGCATACATTACCCATTCAGCAAATGAATAGAAAAGGATATCTGCTGCAAGTCCGCAGGTAAACATCATACTTCCCCATGTAAAGAATGAATACTTAGGTTTCTCATTCTGATCTCCGAGAACTATATCTCCATACTTGGAAAAAGAAAGGAACAGTGAGATTATAAGCACTCCCACACCTATTACAAGATAATACAGTCCGACAGTATCTCCAAAGAAGAATCTCACATCTGAGATAACTCCGTTAGCCTGCTCCGGGAAAATAAACAGATATACAACCAGTGCCATTATAAGGATGAACGGAACCAGTGTGATCATCCAGTCAATTTTTCCTTTGCTTACTTTCTTTTTTTCTTCGCTCATCTTTAAAACTCCTTCACATTACTTCGCTTTTGAAGATATATTTCATAGCTTGGATCAAGCTTTACAAGCTCTTCAAGATCATCAACTTCAATGATGTCTTCATAATTCATCTCGGTAATACCGAGTCTGAAATCATCGAAATGGCAGAACATCGGAACATCATCCCAGTATATCTGATCATTTCCGCTTTCAAACTCCTGTTCCAGATGCCTTCTCAACTTTTCTCCGTCCGATTTATTCCACCTGGATATGGAGAACAGCTGCCATCCGTCTTTTCCTCCGGTTCTTGAACACGATGTCACAATTCCATCCTTATCAATCTCCATCAGCCATTCGTTTGTTTCGCCTTCACACCTGACCGCATTATATCCGGAAAGCGTGAATTCCGATTTCAGAATATCAGGATTATATATGATCTGATCCCCATCCAGGATCATGCAGTCTCCGAGATATTCTCTTGCAGCATACAGCGAGCTTATATTATTGCAATCCGCATAATACGGATTCTCGATAAGTGTTATATCGCTGTACTTCTCTGTAATAACCTTGAACTGTTCTTTCAGATAACCGACCACTACATATATTTCTTCTATCCCGTTTATATGAAGCGCATCAATTACAGAATCAATCATCCTCTTTCCGTTAACCTTAACCAACGGTTTGGGTATTTCTTCGGTCAGCGGATGCATCCTGACTCCGGAGCCCGCGGCCATTATTATCGCTCTTTTCACTAAGCTCTTTTCTACCGACATCATCTCTTCCATCATGATATCTTTTCCATTTCTTCTAATGCATATTTATAGAAATCCTTAGCATATCTGTACTGCTTGATTCCATAATCTCCGAACTCGATTCCGAGAGTTCCTTTGTATTCAGTCCAGTTAGACCAGAGGAATCCGCACATTGCTACATAGCAGTAGATTTTCGCTTTAATACTGTGATCCGGAGTCTTTCCGAAATACAGTTTCATCAGATTATCTATCTGTGACTTATCATAATAGCTGTAGATAGAAAACATCGCTATATCCACATGAGGATCCTGCATTCCTGCATATTCCCAATCCGTCAGCTGAAGACTTTCCTGCTTGTCACCCTCCTGCTTATAAAAAAGGAAGTTATCCGGAACCGCATCAATATGTGTCAGGCACCAGTCCTTCGGCTGCTCGTCAACGAACTTTCTGAGGCTCAGGATATTTGCTTTAACCTTATCATAATCCTTGAAGTCCGATCCCTTTTCGCCCATCAGGCTTTCATAAAAGTCTATCTTTTCGAATATATCAAATGTATGGCTTACCTTCAGTTTCAGATCATGGAAGGCTTTAAGCTTCTTCATACATTTCTTAAGATCATCCTGATCTTCAGGATCGCAGGTTCTGACACCTTCAAGGAATTTAGTTATCTTATAGCCCTTATCCGGCTTTATGTAAACCGGATCATCACATATCCCACGACCTGAAAGTATCTCGAAAACTTCGGCCTCTTCATCTCTGTTGATCAGGTTCTCCGTTCCCTCGCCTGGGATTCTCATGATATACTTCTCACCTTTAACAGTGAAAAGAAATGATCGATTGGTCATTCCCTTTTTCAGAACTGTTATATCTTTTATATCTCTGTTATCACATTTGAGAGCATCCGAAATCGCATCAATCGCATCTGATTTCAGATGTTCGGATTCATAATCCAGTTCTCTGAGCTGTTCATATGTATTTATCTCAACCGCATCCTCGCCCGGTACTACCTTGGCCTGAACGATCATCTTTCCGTTATCGAGAAGAGTCTCTTCCCAGAAGCAGTCATCATATCTTCTGTCCTTGCAGAATTCTTCCAGCTTCCTGCAGACAGTCACTGCTTCCTCACCCGCAAGATAGGAAATACCTATCATTGCATTTCCGCCTGAAATCTCAGATACAAGTTCATTTTTTCTGTTCACGCGGACATCGCTCTCTTCGCTCTGCCTGTCGCTTACCATATACCATGAGTAAAGTTCTGTCTTACTGAACGGATTGGATGCACACCATATGTCACATGGAATTATATATGTATTGGAAATATATTTTGAAACGAGCTTAAGTGTATGAATATTGTTCTTTATCGCATAATCCGGATTTATAATAAGATCAACTCCGTAATCATCAATAAGATATTCATATCGCTCCTTCATGAAACCGGCTACTACCTTGATGTCTTTAACTCCGGCTTCATGCAGCTGTTTTATGATTCTTTCAATCAGCAGTTCTCCCTTTACCTCGATAAGTCCCTTCGGAATAAGGGTATTAATCGGAACCATTCTCATTCCGAATCCTGCTGCAAGTATTATCGCATTCTTGGGTGCCTTTGCCTTTTGTTCTTTCTTGGCAAGGGCTGTAAGCTTCATATCTTCCGAAAGGTATCCCTGTTCAATAAGGGTTTTCAGAGATTTATTCACAGCTCCCAGTGAAAAACCTGTTTCCTCGGCCAGTGCCCTCTGATTGGTATACTTATTATCAATCATGTATTTCAGAATATCGAGTGTTTGTTTGTTCATGAACATTTCCCTCTCTATATTTTATGAACACCGTTATGGATTATAGCATTGATACAGCAGATTGTCTACTGTTTTCTATTGCTTTTTTTGCGCACTGCATTGTAATACTTTTTGGCTCCACGCATTGTAATACTTTTTTTGCGAACACAGTAAAAGGACCCGGCAGTTTCCTGCCGGGTCCAACATATTGATTATTTATTTAACCTAAGGAGATTTATTAATATTTTTTATAATCTGTTTCAGATCAATCCATCGGAATTAATTGAAAAACTGAGTCGGATCTACATACTCTCCTGAAATACTGATTTCAAAATGAAGGCATGGTCCGGTTACTGCTCCGGTATTTCCCGATAAAGCAATTTCCTGTCCTGCAGTCACTTTATCACCAACCTTACATTTACATTCCGAAAGATGCTTAAATGTAATGATTATATCATTTCCCGCGTCAATCTTTATCGTTTTTCCGTCCTTTACGGAATCGTCTACAGAAACAATCGTTCCTGCTGCCGGTGCCTTTACCGACGAACCGACTTCACATGCTATATCTACACCATTATGTGCCTGTTCCATCTCTGTTACCGGATTATACTGAGGTTCGCTTGAAAAAGATCTTGTTATTACCGAGCTATAAACCGGCCATGTAAGACTTCCCGTCAAATCCGAAGCATCTTTCTTTTTGTTTTCCGAAGTATCAGCCTCAGACAGATAAACAATCGGCTTATCGTTCAAAACTTTAACGTTATATTTTGAACGTAATACCCCCCTCTCATCCTTATAAACTTCTATTTCTTTTGTTATATGAAAACAATACTCCTCACCATCTATTTCTTTATAACCCACTACAAGTCTTCCGGAAGGATTAGCATAAGCATATACTTTTTTATCAATTCCGTTTTTATCAATTCCGTTTCCTTTAATCCATCCGGTCTGCATGGCTCCGGAATCACTGAAAGAATAGTATTCGCCTTTTATAGAAGCAACCCTTCCCTTTATCATCTTAAATCCATCTATCCTCTGAATACTACCGGCACCGGCATAAACCGGAACCGCACTGGGTTCTCCAAAATAATAGTATTTATCATCTATTAATTTCCATCCTTGATCAAGCTCTCCGTCGCTTTCAGCATGATACCAATCTCCGTTGCCATCCTTACCCCAGCCTGTCATCATAGCTCCATTTAAAGTGAAATAACAGGCTTTATAACTATTTTCTATTGGCATATAGATAAACTCCTTATCAGCCAGCATATTATAGCCTTCTATTTCAAAAGAATAATCATCATGATCTCCAAAGTGATACCATTTTCCATCCACATTCATCCAGCCCTGTGCTAATCTTCCCGATGGAAGAGCATAACAATACTCACCGGTTTCGTTATTCTTTATCCAGCC
Source organism: uncultured Lachnospiraceae bacterium (assembly GCA_946405625.1). Taxonomy (GTDB): domain Bacteria; phylum Bacillota; class Clostridia; order Lachnospirales; family Lachnospiraceae; genus Eubacterium_Q. The sequence continues at coordinate 56,977 of CAMJHQ010000013.1, forward strand.
GGTCCGCATATTTCCGTTAGAATCAAAGACATATCTGTTTCCATTGATATCAACGCTTTCGCCGCGATAATACTGATCTTCGCCATCTCCGAAATAATATTTCCATTTATCGCCGTCTTTTACCCATCCGTTGGCCTTTGCTGCTTTACTTTCGTCATTGGTTACTACAGCAGTTACTTCCTCTTTTGTTATATCGGCATTTTTCTTTTCAGCTTCTTTCGGTCCGGCCGCTTCCTTATCCTTATTCTCTACAATCTTTTTATCTTCCTTATCTGCGTTCTCTTCAGTTCTTTCGTCTTCCTTACCAGCGTTCTCTGCAGCCTTTTCATCTTCCTTATCTATGTTCTCGTCGGTCTTTTCGCCTGTCTTATCCGCGTTCTCTTCAGTTCTTTCGTCTTCCTTATCTATGTTCTCGTCGGTCTTTTCGCCTGTCTTATCCGCGTTCTCTCCGGTCTCTTCATCTTCCTTATCTGTATTCTCGTATGCCTTCACCGATATATCTATGATATTTTCCTGTTTCTTCGCATCTGTTGAGAACACTGTAATCTTTCTCTCTTCTGCAGTTTCTACCACTTCTGTCGTCTTGTTCACTTCAGATTCTAATGTCTTGTTCACTTCAGAATCAGCTGTATCAACAACCGAATCCTCATTATCTTTTTCAGATTCATCCGCCAAATCTTCTGAATTATCATCTTCGCTGCTTACCGAAACCGTTGTTTCTCCCTGCTTGATCAATTCATCCGCATGAACTTCTTTACCGGCCGGTGCAGCGACTGAAATAAAAGCTGCTGTTGCAGCTGCTGCAAGCCACGGACTTATCTTTTTTCTCATTGTTCAGATACCTCCTTACTTTTAATCTTTAATCATTTTGTAATATCTTTGTAACATTCCCGCGGTATAGTGTAACTTTTTAATTACATTTCTGTTACATTTTTGTTACATTTTGATTATAGTCCTCGTTAATCCCAAATACAATTTAAGAATTTATTAAATTCACAAAACTCTTTTTTTCCAAGATTTCGGCAAATCCAAAAAGGGCCCGGTAGTGTCTTTTTACTAATTATTTTTCTTATTTGTCTTTATTGTTAGTAACGCCCTAAATGCAGCCAAGTTTTACTGAAGATGTAATCATATCGTAATCCTTACAACAAAAAAGGTTCGGCACGCATCATACGTACCGAACCTTTTAAACCTGTTAAGTTCGACTATATCTTACCCATTTCTGTAAGCCTGATTTTAGCTCACTTGATTCTTTACGGTTTAGTTTTTGCTTATAAGTTTTCCGTTAGAATCAAATACAAACTTATCCGAATACATGTAAGTTGTTCCTGTTGTAACACGTCCTGCAGTAATATAATATGTATCACCGTCGATCACATGCCAGCCTGCAAGCAAGCCATATCCATCCTCTGCGACATAGTATATTGATTCGTAACCAAAGAATTCATCCTTTCTTTTATAGAATCCCGGAGTTCTGCGTGCCGAATAATCATTATTTGTTAAATTAACGTTTCCGGCATAATCAGCGAATTCACTCTGTAACCTGCCGTTTGATATATAATATGTTATACCGTTTTGAGTCAGATATCCCTCATATGCTGTTCCATCCGGATTTGAATAAAACCAGCCGCCCCAATAGTTTGATTTATACCATCCGCCGGTAAGCATCTTTCCGTCATCTGCAAAAACATAATTTTTATTGGCTTCAGGTACATACTGTACTCCGATAAGCATCTTACCATCGTCAAAATAATACTTATCTTTTCCTATCGTAATAAACTTATCTGATAATGCAGATTTTCCTTCACTTTCTAGATAGTACCAGTTGCCGCCGTATCCTTCATAGATATCTTCCACATATTGCCATCCCTTCGGCAGTTCAGTTATTCTGCCATTCTTATCAGCCCCGTAAAATGTACCAGCATCTATGAACTTCTTATCCGTTATCAACACTCCGTCATCCCTGAAATAATAATCTGCTTTGTCTATTGTATATAGACCTGAACTGTAAACATCTCCATCCTTAAGATAGTACCATTTATTGTCAATCTTCTTCCATCCGTTTACGGTAATCTCTTTTCCGTCTTCTCCAAAGAGTCCTTCACGATAGTATTTCTTTTCTTCGTCATAAATCATTCCACCATATCCCTTAACCATAATGCCTTCTTCATCAAATGCATAGTAAGCACCATTTATTTTCATAATAGCATCATAGTTTACGGAATAATCAGAATTAAGATAATACCATGCAAGTTCATTTATTATATTGTCTGACTCATCAGCGAGATATCGGTGTATTCCGCTTACCCATCCGGATTTCTTAACAACCTTGCCACTATTATCTACCAGGAAATAGTCATTTCCCTCAGAAAGATATACTACCGAATTCTTAACTAATACTCCATATGAATCGATTACATAGATATCCCCTGCGGAATTCTTCATGGGCACAGTTCTTACGGTACCATCTTTGTTAACAAAACATTCCACATCATACAAATACCAATTTTCATGGGAATAAGTTTTTTCCCATCCGGCCTTACCGGTTACAAGAGCCCCATCTTCGCCGAATAAGTAAACCGATGATCCAACCCTAAACAAATCCGTCGCCATCGTTCCGTTCATATCGAAGTAATATTTTTTTCCTCCGATGGTCTTCCAACCCTTAACCAGTTCTCCGGTCTTTTCACCGTAATGCCACACGGAATCATATTCGCGGATCCAGCCTTTCTTCATATCACCTCTCTCGCCAAAGTAATACTGTTTTCCGTCTATTATATGATTGCCTCTACATAAGAGACCGTTTGAATCAGTATAATACCAGTTGCCATTTACTTGTTTCCATCCTTCGGTTATCACACCGCTTGAACTTGCATAAAATGGCATATTACCATACATATTTGCAATATCATAAAAACCGGTCTGAAGAACTCCGGACTGATCCAAATAATACTTATTTCCATCCTTGGTTAAATACTCGTATCTTCTTAAACCGAATCCTTCTATCGTCTCTTTTCCCCCGATATTATTTACATACCCGAAGAAATACCACTTTCCGTTAATCTTAGTCCATCCCTGAGCCAGATTTCCGTTTTGAGTCGCATAAAACCAATTACTATAAATATGGTTTCCTTCAGAATCAAAGTACTTGAATTCAATCCATCCGTTCTGCTTTAATACGCCCGATTCATTAAAGTAGTAAGAATACTTACCGATTTCATTTACATTTTTGATCATACAAAATCCGTTTACCGTGTAAGTACCATCAGACTCATTATTCGGATATCCGAAGAAATAATACTTATCATCAATCTTTGTCCATCCGGACTGAAGAACACCCTTCGAATTCGAATAATACCAGTCTATATTCTCTTTCCCATCCGAATCTTTGTATATATCTTTAATCCATCCTATCTGCAGAGCTCCGGATTTATCAAACCAATATGGTTCATCCTTGATAAAATAAACGCCATCTCTAAGCATGTCTATTCCGTAAATCGTCCATTCTCCATCAGAGTTTTTATAGGAATCTCCGAAATAATACCATTTACCTTCTATTTCCGCCCATCCCTGTACAATAACACCGCTGACATTCGAATAATAATATATAGACTGATCACCGCAAACATCTATCCATCCCTTTTTAAGAGCTCCGGATTCGCCAAAATAATATGTTTTCCCATACAGATTAGCAAAAAACGTCTGCATATAATATCCGTCCGGAATATACTTATTATCTGCCGTCAGAATCGTATCGCCAAAATGATAATCATTATTATCGATGACCTGCCATCCTTTAGCGAGCTTTCCATCAGGTTTTGCATAAAAAACGTTACCCCATTGTTTTATCCAGCCAACTTTCATAACTCCGTTGTCTGCAAACAGGTAGGAATCATCATAAATATTATATATTCCGTTTATATTCATGTAATATCCATCAAGAATACTCTTTCCATCGGAACCTTTATAAGTATATCCAAAGAAAAAGGAAACTCCGTTCTGAGTAAGCCATCCCTGTGCAAGATGACCGCTTTTATCAGCGAAATACCAATATCCTCCGTCTTCGATCCAGCCGGTCTGCATATATCCCTCGGAATCAAATCTATATCCCACTCCATCTATTACTATTATTCCGTTCTTGTAATATTGATCTGAAGACGCAGCATAGTAATATCTCCACTTGTCTCCTTCCTTATTCCAGCCCACAGTGACAGGCGCCATTACATCTTCATCATTGGTTATTACGGGTTTTATCTCTTCATCTTTCTTTACAGCATCCGTATCGCTGCTTAATTCGGACAGAGTATCATTTTTTAAAGCATCTTTGTTGATAACATCAACCTTCCCTGCTTCTTCCTTCTCATCTCCGATGATTTCTTTTGAATCCGCCTCTTCTGCCTGAATTTTCTCATCATCGATGATTTCATCTGATGAAACCTCTTCCGACACTTCCTCTGAATCAGTCACTTCTTCTATCTCATCAGATAATTCCTCTGAAGATGCCTCTTCTGTTTCTTCCAACAATTCTTCCGAATTCAACTCATCTGAGGTTTCTCCTGACATTTCCTCCGAAGACAGTTCCTCCGAAGCCGCCTCTTCTGCAGTTTCTTCCGACAGTTCTTCCGAAACCACCTCTTCTGCAGTTTCTTCCGACAGTTCTTCCGAAGCTGCCTCTTCTGCAGTTTCTTCCGACAGCTCCTCTGAATCCGCCTCTTCTGTCAGTTCCTCCGAATCCACATCCGACTCATCTTCTCCGGATTCATAAAGCCCCTGCTCTTCTGACTGAGTGATTTCTACCGATGTACTGAGTTCATCTGCATGAACAGTCTTACCTCCGGCCGCTCCGGTCGAAATAAGTACTGCCGCAAGTGCAATCAGCCCCCGGCTCATCTTCTTCCTCATTAAACCGTTACCTCCTTCCCTCTTTTCAACACATACTGTTAAACAGCATTTGGCCACATTAAAATTTTAAACTCATTTACTACATTACACCCAAAATATTTTTTCGACATCATCCAATATATCGAAATATTCGTATATATACAAAATTGTTCAGCTATCTATATCAAATAATTAACCCACGGCAATCAAATAAGTTATAGCCTAGATTTACTTTCTTATTTTCCGCAAGGCAATGAGTTATTTCATGTCTTAAAATGTACTTCGCAGTTTTGGCGGAAGGCAGAAAAATAGCGAGACAGCCGAAACTGTCTCGCTATATAAATCAATATTATTGCATTTTTCCGTCAGGACCTAAATAGTATTTACCGACTTTACGGTTAGTAACCATAACTCCATCCGAATCGAAGTAGTACCAGTCTTTTCCAAGCTGCAGCCAGCCTGTCTTCATCTGACCGCTTGTATTAAAGTAATACCACCTGTTTCCAATCTGAAGCCATCCCGTCTTCATATGTCCGCTGGAGTTAAAGTAATACCACTTTCCGCCTTCAAGAAGCCAGCCTGTCTTCATCTGACCGCTTGTATTAAAGTAGAACCATTTATTATCTATAAAACACCAGCCGATTTTCATCTTTCCGCTGGACAAAAAGTAATACCATGATCCATCTCTTGTCTGAAGCCAACCTGTCTTCATCTTACCGTTTGTATCAAAGAAATACCATGATCCATCAGAAGACTTATACCAGCCTTTCTGTGCACCTCTGCTGGTTACGATATACCATGATCCATCTTTTGTCTGTAACCATCCACTGAACATCTTAGCCGGTGTTTTTCTGATCTTATTTACATCATAGAGACCTTCCATCTCAATTCTGAGGTCATTAACAGAAGCTAATCTTCTCGGCTCCAATGTCTGCTGTGACTTATCACCGTCAAAATCTCCGCTTGCCGGATAAAAACGCCATGTACATGCCCAGCAGATTGCTTCCCAAGCATAGTAATCTATATCATAATAATCGCTGTAATCATCACTACGACCAAAATCTATAGATCTTTCATATCCTTCATACTCTGCATATCTCATGACCATGAGAGTCAGATCCTGTCTTGAGATGAATTTACCGACTCCGAAGGTATCCTCGTAAATATCAGGATAACCTACGCAGATAGCATCATTCTGCTCACCCCAGACCAAAGCGTCATAATACCATGATCCCGGTACAGCATCCTTAAATCTTGACTTTCCGGTTACCGCAGGTTTACCTGCCAGACAATAGAAATAATATGCGGCAGCTTCACGTGTTATAAGATTAGAAGTATCAGCCGGAACATCAGGGTCAATCGGCTTAGGCGGTGTGCCCATAGGAGAAGTATTTACCTTAGTCTTATAATCAAGTACCAGACAGAAAATATTATCTCCACCTGTAGATGTATCTCCGCCCCAGTCCAGAGTCCATGACTGTCCCTGACATACTAACGGTTCATCTTTTCTGACACCATCTTTATAAACCTTTATAAGACGACGACAGTTACCTATTTTAATTTCCTTTAAAGGATTGGTAAAAGCCATCAGATAATATAATTCTGTATTCTTTGAAATATCAAGATTACTTATACTGTTACGTCCGCAATCCAGATATACGAGCTTCGGATTATGTGATACATCCAGAGATGTCAATCCCGGAAATCCTGTATCCGGATTATCATTATAGCTGACTATAAGCTTGGTCAATTCAGGATTATGACTTACATCAACACTCGAAGCATTATTATGAGCGCAGTTATAATACTGTAATCCCGGACACTTACTTACATCTATACTTCCAAGTCTCGGATTATCCCATACATCAAGTCTCTTCATCTTAGGACAGCATGTTACGTCCAATTCCGTAAAATCATTTCTGAACGCATCAAGATGCTGCATATTAGGATTATTACTTAAATCCAATTCCTTTAATCCACAGTCTCCGCACATAAGATGCTCAAGAACAGGGTTATTGCTTAAATCCAGATGTCCTACAGGACTTGAATTACACTCGATATATGACATATTCGGATTTCCGCTGACATTGAGTGATGTCAGATTATCACAATAGAAGCAGTAAACCCACTCAAGCGACGGAGTAGATGAAAAATCAAGTGATGTGAAATCATTATATGCAACCCACACACCTGTTATCAACTGATTACCGCTGAGATCAAGCTCCGTTAAATGGTTATGCGAAGCATATAGTCCACGCAGTTCGGTTAAATATTTAATTCCATCCAAAGAATAGATATTACGATTGTCGGCATAGATATTTCTGGCAACCAGTATCTCATGATCATCAAGCACATTGTTATGATCACCATCAAAAGCTTCAGATACATATGCTCTGAAATTCGGATCTGGGAATGTATTGGCATTTATCCTGACATTACCGGCACTGTCTATTGCCTCATCATCTTCCTTAATAATATCATCCTTTGCATTCTTATCCTTCTGAGTCAAAACAGCCTTCTTCTTCTCTGCCTCAGCTATTTCAGCAGCCTTTTTTGCTGCTTCCTGCTTTAATTCTTCGGGAGTTTTTGTATTACTTTTTTCAGTTATTTTTTCCTCTGAAGTCTTTTCTTCTGAGGTTTTTTCTTCAGTAGTTTTCTCCTCGGTTGTATCCTTCGCAGCCTCCTCCGATGTTTCTTCAGATGCTGTTTCTTCGGATGTTTCCTCAGATGTTTCTGTTCCTTCTGTTGTTTCCTCAGAAGTCTCTGTTCCTTCTGTCGTCTCCTCAGAAGTCTCTGTTCCTTCTGTTGTCTCCTCAGAAGTCTCTGTTCCTTCTGTCGTCTCCTCAGAAGTCTCTGTTCCTTCTGTTGTCTCTTCAGAAGTTTCTGATGCATCTTCTGTATCGGCAGCATCTGCTTCAGACGACTCATCACTGATCACGGTAACAAGCTCGGCCTCATTTCTGTCAATTCCGGCAGCAAAAACCGTATCAGCACCACTTCCGAGCGCAATCATAAATGCCAGACATCCGGCAATGATCCTCGAAAGCCTTGCGTTAATTCTCCTCACCTTTTCATACCTCTCTTTACCGCCAAAGCGGCATTACACTTAAAGTTTATAGATTACAGCACACTACACACACATTTTTTATAATAACAGCGAAATAAGCCAAAATTTTTGCTGTTATTATATTAACACTTTAAAAGTACTCAAATGATATTATAGACATAAACATGTGTCAACGATACAAACACGACATTATATACCTACATTCTCTTAAACAAATGTTTACTCAATATCTTCAAATACATTCTTAATAAAAATAATCTAAAATACTTACCAAGTCAATATACATATATAACAAAAATTATAAATTTGCGAACAAATAATAATATTCATTATCTGACACGTAAAAAGGCCCGGGTTGTCACGTAAAAACCATCAGCTTGAAACGTAAAAAGGCCCGGCAGTTTCCTGCCGAGCCTGAGACTTTTATAACTTTATTTACTTATAAGACGTCCCTGTGAATCAAAAACAAATCGTTCATTATAAATGAATTGAGTTCCTGTTAACAACGAACCTGATCTCATATAATATGTATTTCCGTCAACAGTAAACCAGCCCGTATCCGGACAATGACCTGTCTTATCTACATAGCATAATTCGTCATATGACTCATTCCCTTCATAGAACGTTCTTGTAAAGAAACCCGGAGTAGTATGAACAGCTCCGTCACTGTCTGTAACATAATTTCCGTCACCGCTTATCTCGAACACATAATCGACCATACCATCAAAAATGTAGTAGGTTTTACCGTTTTCCGTAATCTTTCCGTTATATGCGGTTCCATCCTTGTTGGCATAAAATTTTGTTCCGAATATGCCTGCAGTCCAGCCTCCCTTAACAAGCTTTCCGTTCTGTCCGAATACAAAAAGATCATATTTTACCGGATCAAACGTAACTCCCGTAGCCATTCTTCCGTAACCATCAAGATAATAATCACCTATCCATTCATTACGAAGATACTTGCCGTCATCACCTACATAAACCCAATAAGTTACAACATTTCCCCAAGGAAATGCTTCGTTAATAAGAGTCCATCCTTTTGCCTGAGAGACAATTCCACTCTTATCAGCTTTATAACAATAACTACCATGGAGAAATGCTTTGTCTGTCACCAGCACTCCGTCATAATCAAAAGCATAATCATGTCCATCGACTGTTATTATCTGATCACGAACCATTTGTCCTCCACCGATAAAGAAGCACCATTTATCTGCCACTTTATTCCATCCGGCTTGAGTAATCTCCTTTCCTTCGCTATTAAATGCAGCATACCTATTCTTTTCCATTACAGGATCATAAAGCTTTGCAACCGTTTCCTTTAACATATATCCATCATTTGAAAATCCATACTTTGTACCGTTTATATTGATTATTTCTTCATGCGCAACCGTTCCGTCTGACTTAATATAAAACCATACATCCTCATAATATTCTTCCCCTGCCAGATAATCAAAAGACTTAACCTTTTTCTTGGTCCACCCCGGTGTCTTTACTATAAGCCCGTTTTCATCAGCTAAGTAATAACTTCCATTATTATAAAGATCAACAATTCCATTCTTTATCAATTCTCCGTTATCAGATATAGCATAGATACCACCTGAACCGTTTGATATTGGGGCTGTCACCACTGTTCCGTCATTATTCAGATATAAATCCTCCGGATTGTCCTTTCCATAGTACCTCGAATAGCCCTTTATCCAACCGCTCTTTCCGGTTACAAGCGCACCATTTTCATCAAAGTAGTATACACCCTTATCTGTTTTAGTACGCCCCCAATTCATATAACCATCTTCTTCGAAATAGTATTTTTTACCTTCTATCGTCTTCCAGCCCTTTGCAGCCTGTCCTGTCTTTTCAAAATAATGCCAGGTACCCGGACTTGACTGAACCCATCCGGTTCTCATATTACCTCTTTCACCAAAGCAGTAATATAAGCTGCCGATTTTACCGATTCCTTGTACCAGTCTGCCTTCCTTGGAGTAATACCAGGTTCCGTTTATCTGCAGCCAGCCATCTTTGATTTCACCGTTTGAATCCGCATAGCATATATAATCATTCTTTATACTTCTTATATCAAAGAATCCGGTCTGTAAAACACCGTTTTTATCAACATAATAATTCTTTCCATCAACATTGATGTACTTTTCACTTTGAAGCATATAGTCAGGTGTCTCCGACTCAGGAGTTCCGAAATAATACCACTTTCCTCCGATCTGTCTCCAGCCATTGGCAAGTATTCCGTCTTTAATAACATAATACCAGCTGCTGCCTTCTACAGGTAATCCGTTAATTTCATGCTTTTCTTCTATCCATCCGTTTCGTGAAACAAGTGCACCGTCCTTTGTGAAATAGTAACCATATTTACCTGCAGTTACAACTCCTGACTTCATGTCCCATCCCATAGTATCAAGTTTTCCAAGTGAATTAATGTATGGCTCACCGAAGAAGTACGTTTTTCCTCCGATATCGGTCCAGCCTTCTTTCAGAATACCGTTTTTATCAGCATAGTACCATTCTGTACGATATTCACCGGGGGTTAATTCATATGTACGTTTTATCCATCCCGTCTGCATAACTCCGGATTTTGCAAAATAATACGGCTTACTCCTTACATAATATACGGCATCACTATTCATTAAAACTCCGTCATCGACCCAGCTTCCGTCACCTGACTGGTAATCATAACCAAAATGATACCACTTACCGTCTATGTTGGTCCATGCCTGTGCCAATCTGCCGGACGGATTGGCATAATAATACTCACTCTTATCTCCGTAAACATCTATCCAGCCTTTTTTCATAACTCCGGATTCACCAAAGTAATAATATGAGCCTCTTATATCCTCAAGATATGTGCACATATTATAACCCTTCAGTGTATAGCTTCCGTCAGATTCCTTCTGTGTCTGTCCAAAATGATAATCATTTTTGTCTAAAACAACCCAGCCCTGATCAAGCTTACCATTCTTATTTGAATGCAGCCATTCGCCTCCGTCGGTCTTTGCCCAGCCGACAGCCATAACACCGCTCTTTGCAAAATAGTAGAAAGTCCCCTCTACCTCAGCTATACCGTCTTTCTTCATAACATAGCCGGATACTTTATATGTACCATCCGAATTCTTAACAGAATCGCCGAAATAAAAATATAATCCTCCCTGTTTAACCCAGCCCTGCTGGAGATGGCCACTGTTGTCAGCAAAGTAATCATTGCCCAATTTATTGATCCATCCTGTTAGCATATATCCGTCACTGTCAAATATATAGGTGTAACCACCGAGAGAAACGATAGCATTCTTATAATATGTATTTGTGCCGGTATAGTATCTCCACTTGTCCCCGAACTGAACCCATGAATTAGGTGTATACATCTTACTTTCATCATTAGTTATAACAGCGTTTACTTCTTCATCCTTATCGGATTTCATTGAAGTTTTACCGGCATCAGTCTTTGCGACATCGATATCAGCCTTTACTGCATCAGCCTTTGCCGCATCGGTATCACTACTTAATTCAGCTTTTTCTGTTTTTTCCGAAGCATCAACACTTCCGGACTCAGCTGACTCAGTGCTCTCATCCGTATCTTCTTCCGAAACAGGATTATCTGACACGTTCTCGGATATTTCATCCTCTGCCGTATCCTCTGCAACTCCATCGGTATTATCTTTCAGAACTTCATCTTTCGGATTCTCGGCTGTATCCGATATTCCTTCCTCGTCAATCATGTCAGCATCCGATACTTCAGAATTATCCCCAACTTCGATATCTTCTGATTCTCCTTCTGCCTCAGCATCCTCCGAAACCCCATCAGCTTCAACGCTTTCAGCCTCTTCCGTTGCTTCTTCATCCTCTGATGCTTCCACTGCCTCAGTGCTATCAGGTATGTCAGCATCATCAGATTTTCCAGTTTTCTCTTCAACAGCAGAAACTGCCTCAACTGTTTCCTCCTGATGAACTATCTCATCAGCATGAACAGTTTTCGGTCCTGCCGCACCTGTTGAAATAAGAAATGCCGCAGCCGCAACCAACCACGGGCTCGCCTTCTTCCTCATCCTCTGTTACCTCCTTATAAATCTGTTACCTTCAAGTTATTCGTTCAAAAGCTATACTCCAATAATATCTGTCACTAAAATCCATTTAAACATCCGATTTAATGATATTTACAAAATCAAAAAGCCCGGCAGTTTCCTGCCGGGTATGGTCTTAATTATCATCTTCCGATTCTTTGATTTTCTTTGCTGCATCTTCAATGCGTTTTGTTCTGTCACAGCGTTCAGCATTTTCTACAATAACAATATCGGGATCATATGCTTCGATCACAGCCTTTGCATCGTCCAGATAGATTCCCCAGATTACTATCACTTCATGAAAACTTTCAGCCATATCATCTATGATAAATGTATCAAAATAACTGTCACCTATGAACAGAACTCTTGTATCATTATCAATGCTGTCGTTTGTGAAATATCTGTTCCACGAGTCCTCTGAAAGGTATGTCAGCTTCTCATTTGTCAAAACCGCCTGAGGGTCTTTAATTTCAAAATTCTCTTCATAATCGGGCTTATGTATCCCTCCGAAAACGGTTTCACCCTGGTCTGTAACCGATATATTATAATCTGATTCCTGAAGGATTTTATATTTATTATCCGATTCAGAATTAATCGCATTCATCAACTGCAGATAAGCTAAATATGCACCTCTCTGAGTCCAGTGTGACGGATCCCCCCACACGCTGTATGTAGCATAATTCTTCTTTTCATCAATTAACAGCTGTTTGGATGAGATAACATTCACATCCGTATATCGTTCGAACGCATCGACAAAATAATCTGTTTTGGATTTTTCTCCCGATTGAATTACGGTTGTCGGAAAATATTCAGGATAGATAGAATGCTTATCCCAACATTGTACATAATAAAACTGCATACCTTTTCCTACCACATAATCCTTTAGACATTGCAGGCTTTCGGCTTTTTTCTGTAATTCTTCTTCAGTATAGAGATTCTTCCTCTGATAATCGACAAGCATTACATCTGTTGCATAATTCAGTTCCCCATTCGGTCCCAGATACATATTCGTATTATTCGAAAGCACATTGAATACATAGAACTGTATCCGCGCATTCTGAATGACCATTTTTGAACGCAGTCCGATATTATCATTTATCCAGTTTTCAAAATCGGCTGTATAATTCTTATTCCAAGTTCCGTCCTCATTGTGAATTTCCGGAAACGACGCCAGCTTTCTTTTCTCATCAACGGATATCTTTCCGTTCTTAAGATTAGTCATCGAAAGAGGAACAAGAATCATAGCAAAAAAGGCCAATATGAAAATGATCCTAATTACTTTGTTAAACATTTGCCACCTCTCTGTCAGAATTGAAAATATATAAACGGATTATAGGTTCCCGAAACGATTCTTATCATTGCCATATAAAAGAGCATAAGAAGCAGCATGTATTTCGCTATCTGAAATGCTTTCTCTGCCACATGAGCTTTCATAAGCTTACCCAGCTTTGTCGGAACAGCCGATGCAAAGAATATTCCTATCAGCATGACAGTGAGAGTCCATCTGTCAAGAAACCAGAATACCGAATATCCCGGCTTCTCCGGTGCAATCGCGCCGAACATTACAGCAATATACTTTACTGCATCCTTTATATTCGGTGCCCTGAACAGCACCCATCCTATATTGACAATAAAAAGTGTATATAGCTTGGAGAAGAATGCCTTAGAACTATCCTTCTTTCGAAGCAGACGTTCGAGCAATATAAAGAAACCGTTCCATACGCCCCATAAGATAAAATGCCATGCCGCACCATGCCATATTCCCGTAAGCAGAAATACGATTGACAGATTCAGATATACATTTTTCCTGTTTCCTCCCAGCGGGATATAAACATAATCTCTGAACCACGAAGACAGGGATATATGCCATCTTCTCCAGAATTCGCTTATACTCTTGGATATATAAGGCAGATTAAAATTCTCATTAAAATGGAATCCGAACATTCTGCCGAGTCCGATAGCCATATCACTGTAACCGGAAAAATCAAAGAATATCTGCAGCGTATAACCTATGCTTCCTACCCATGCAACAATCCATGAATTTTCGGTTGCTCCATTATTCCATATAGCATCAACCATTGAAGCCATTGTATTGGCTATGATTGCTTTCTTTCCGAGACCGATTATAAATCTTTCTATACCATAGCTGAAATCATCCAATGATACCTTTCTTTCATCGATTTCCTCAACTATATCCGTATATCTTACTATAGGTCCAGCAATCAGCTGAGGGAACAGGACGATATATAGTCCGACCTTAAATATATTCTTCTGTGCCGGAACCGTCTTTCTGTAAACGTCGATAACGTATGACATTCCCTGAAAAGTAAAAAATGAGATTCCTATCGGAAGAATGATCCCCTTCAGTTTAAATGTGGTTTTGGCAATCTCATTTATACTGTTGATGACAAAATCAAAATACTTAAAATAAAAGAGTATCGCCAGATTTGCCAATACGGCAATAACCAGAATAAACTTTTTCGGTTTATTCAGCTTATCGATCAGTAATGCACATATATAGTTCAACAATATACTGAGAAGAATTATCCATAGATAATTAAGCTGTGACCACCCAAAGAAAATAAGGCTCACAAAAAAAAGCCAATAATTCTTCAGCTTTCCGGGTGCTATATAATATCCGAGCAATGTAATCGGCAAAAACAAAAATATAAATAATGTTGAACTAAATACCATATTCGATCTATCATCCTCTGATTTCTTAGCCTGAACTCAGACTTAAAAACATACTTTGTTTATTATACTTCTTTTATATAACAAAATCTACCATCCCTGCATAAAACCGGATTTTAACCCCTGCTCAACAGAGAATTCGGGATTTGGGGATTTCACATGAAATGAAGTTTCCTCGAATAAATCGAAAAAAGGGCCCGGCATATTTGCCGAGCCCCTCGATTTCAGAACTTCTATTCCGAATTATTCTGAATTATTTAATTACTTAGCACTGCTAACAAGTGCACCCTTAGCATCGAAGACAAACTTCTGTCCGTTGAGATACTGTGTACCTGTCAGTGCAGCACCATTTTGGAAGTAATACTTCTTACCACCGATTGTATGCCATCCTGCTTCCAAAGCATGTCCCTGAGAATCTACATAGCAATTCTCAAGTACAGTAAACTTCTTTCCTGTAAATGGACAAGTCATCTCAAACTTTCTCTGGAACCATCCTGCTGTAGTACGGATTGCACCATTTGAATCAGCAACAAACGGATTATTATAATCATCATAGAATGAATACTCAAGATATCCACCTTCTACCATGTAAGAATATCCACCCTTCTTCAGAATACCGTTATATCCTATTCCGTTCTGATCTCCGTAAGCCTTAAAAGTTGTATTTTCAAGGTTGGTGAAATTATTCTTTACAAGCTTACCATCTTCACCAAATACGTAAACCCTATCTTCATCATTGATATAAGTAGGTCCGGTAACCATCCTTCCATTATCTACATAATACCAGCTTCCGTTATCTCCCGGAATCCATTTGTCATCACGATAACATCTTCCTTCAGCATCCAGGAATACCCATACATTATCATACCACTGATTTCCATCATAATAGTCTCTTACAAACTGCCAGCCCTTTGATAAGTATGTAAGCTTTCCGTCCTTATCAGCCTTATAGAACCTTTCATCGCCGTGGTAGTTATAGAAATTAGTATTTACATATAATCTTCCTTCTGCATCAAAGTAGTACTTTTCATAATTGATTGTATATATACCACCTCTATAAACATTGCGATCCTTAATATAGTAATAGCTTCCGTCTACCTTATGCCAGCCATCTCCGGTAACTTCCTTACCGTTCTCATCAAAAAGTCCGTAGCGAGAACTACCTGTCTTTGGATCATATATAGAACTAGTCAGATATCCTGTCTGCATTATACCATAATTATTAAAGGCATAAGTAGCACCGTCGATACTCATGATTTTGCTTGTGGTTACCGTATAACTTGGATCAAGATAATACCATACAACCTCATAAGCTGAATTACCGAAATCATCATGAACTAAGCGCTTTCCGCTTTGCCAGCCCTTCTTCCAGATAACCTTTCCGCTTGCATCTGTAAGTCTTAATTTTCCATCGATGTATAATGTACTATTCTTTACAAGTTCTCCATCACTGTCAATAGCATAGATCACATCATTTGAAACCTTCATAGGCGCAGTTCTTACAGTACCGTCTTTGTTTACATAGCAGTCTACTACTTCTTTCTTTCCATTGATATCAATAACTCTTTCAAATGACTTCCATCCGTTTGCACCGGTTGCAAGTGCTCCGTTTTCAAAGAAATAACGCTTTCCTTCAACATAGGAAATGTTATCAGCCATTCTACCTGCATCATATGAATTACCTGAGAAGAAATAGTACTTCTTACCGCTGAGAGTTCTCCATCCCTTAGCAGCTACTCCCCAGCTATCGAAGAAACGCCAGGTATTCTCGTCTGTCTGTACCCATCCGGTTCTCATATCGCCTCTTTCACCGAAGCAATAATAATTTCCATCTACATACTTGACACCTCTTGCAAGTACTCCATTTTCTGCATAATAATCCTTGCCGCCAATCTTAAACCATCCGTTCTGGAGAACACCTGAAGCTGATGCATAGTAAGGAGTTGTTTCATAAAGGTCACTTATCTCGAACATTCCGGTTCCTAAAACACCGTTTTTATCAACTCGATAATAATTACCCTTCCAGTAAAGGGTCTGATCAGTTTTCAAGTAATAATAATTATTATTGGAGGTATCTCCGAAGAAATAATAGTCAGATCCTATCTTCTGCCATCCCTGAGCAAGTATACCGTCCTTGATAGCATAATACCAGCTATGTCCCTCATATGATCCATCACTGTTATAATGCCTATCCTCTATCCATCCTGTCTTCTTAAGTGCACCATAATCATCAAAGAAGTATCCATAGTTACCGATTTTCTTAATGCCCTTCTGCATGGCAAATCCGGTAACACTATACTTACCATCTGAATAGTTAGACACATTTCCGAGGAAATAATCCTTACCGCTTACTGTTGTCCAGCCCTGCTGAAGTATACCCTTCGGATTTGCATAATACCATACAGAGTCTGTGTCATAGTAATAGCTATAATAATAATAATCATAATAACCATAATTACTATCATAATTGCCATCTTTTAATTCAATCCAACCTGTACGGTTCACACCGAACTTATCAAAATAATAAGGCTTTTCCTCAATATAATAAGTCTGATTCTTTCGCATATCATGGCCGGAAGCATACCAGCCTTTATAACTATCGTGATATGAACTTCCGAAGAAATAATTCTTATTATCTATCTTAGCCCAACCGGATACCAATTCACCTGATGTATTTGCATACCAATAGGTATTGCCAGTTCCATTTCTGTCAATCCATCCGGTCTTCATGACACCGTTATCGCCAAAATAATAGTCCTTACCATAGAGGGTATATGAATATGTTCTCATATCATAACCCTTAACCTCATACTTATTCTCCCCTACCTGATTGGTATATCCGAAATGATACCAATTATTACCTACCTTCTGCCAGCCCTTAACAAGCTTTCCGTCAGCACCGGCATAATATGAATCATATCCGTTGGATGCCCATCCGGTCATCATTATACCGCTCTTTGCGAAATAATATGAATCACCCTTGATCTCATAAATACCATTTGATCTCATTGCGAATCTTGTCGCAACCGAGTCACTCGCTGAAGCGTTAGGTGAACCCAGATAGAAATATACTCCATCCTTAGGAAGCCAGCCACTTATAAATGCACCACTTGAGTTTGCATAGTAATAATTTCCATCATAATTTACCCAACCGGTCTGTGCGTATCCGCTTGAGTCAAGGTAATAATAATTACCGCCATCCTCGAAAAGACGATCCTTGTAGAAATCATAATTTCCGGTTCCGTAATAATATCTCCACTTACCGTTAAGATTATTCCATCCGGTTTTTGATACCAAAGCTTCTTCTTCATTGGTTACTACCGGCTTGATTTCTTCAGCATCTTTCTTCTCGTCTGCCTTTGCAGCATCTTTCTTATCATCTGCCTTTACAGCATCCTTATCTGTAACTTCCTTAGCTGCCTCAGCATCCTTCTTGTCGTCAGCTTTTGCTGCATCTGTATCCGTGCTGACTTCAACTGCTTCAGCATCCTTTTTATCTTCGATTTCCTCTGTTTCTTCAGTCTCGTCCTCAGCTGTCTCCCCTGTCTCTTCTTCAGCTGTCGTCTCTTCTTCCGTAGTCTCCTCAGCATCTGTTACTTCTTCAGCTGTAACTTCAGCTTCTTCAGCTGTCTCCTCGCCTGCTTCCTCTGCCTGCTCTGAAACTTCCTCGGAATCTGTTACTTCAGACGCCTCTTCTTCGCCTACTTCTACAGTTTCAATGTCAGAACTCTCTACATCTTCTTCCTGACTCTCTGAAACCACTGTTTCATCTTTAACAAGTTCATCAGCATGAACCTTGTCACTGGCTGCACCTGTAGAAATAAGCAGTGCTGCTGCCGCAACTAACCACGGACTCGCCTTTTTCCTCATTTTCTGGTTACCTCCTTTTTTTGTTTAACCTTCAAGGTTTGGCACATATGGATATAAGTTTTTTCATATGTGCAGATCATATAGATCATCCGATCTACCGTAGTATCAGCAAAGCCTTATGCCTTAAAATGTGGATATACATGAAGCATATCTTTAGTCTCAGCATGAGCTTCGCACTCATAATTCCGGCATTAGCTGTTTGGGGGATTGCTCAGAAAACGATGTAGATATGAATGATATGTTCTCATTTAGGAACCAATCATTCAAGGTAATCATCACAATCTTTACATATAATGCCTAAATTACTCGTTATTATATCATAATAGATAGTGGTATGTATACCAGCAATTTTAATAAAATTGTAACTATTCACAATTATATATAAAAAAATTGTTACTATTCACAGTTAAACATAGTCATAGGCAGTCTGCTTACTTGTAAGCAAGACTGCCTATGACTATGTTTAAACTGCGTAGCAGCAACTTCATATATATGAAATAACGCGTCTAATCCACTTCCAACGTGCTGTTCATGTTGATCAGAAAATCATAATTTTCAAATGTGCATAACATATATATCTCATACACACCGGATTCATTTGCAAAACCATAAGCCACGGAGTCGAAATAAGAATAGAATCCCGATCTGTCATAATTCACTCCGTCTCCGAAGAATTCAGTCACGTCTTCCCTGATCGATCTGTATGTAGGGATCACATAGTAATTTTCTTCATCTTTAAGAACCAGCCTTGCCTTGACCCTCCTTGAATCAATGCCCTCCTTCGCAATCCAACCGGTGATATATATACGATTGCTCGCTTCAGTTTCAAGCCATTCACATTCGGTGTAGTCAACATATCCTCTGAAATCTTCTCTGGTATCGATTTTGATGACCTTTGAATCATCCAGAACATGTATACTGTCATCCTTAAGCTTCACGTCCGCGAAATACCAGGTGACAACAAGCGATACTGCAAAGATTGCCGGAACGACAATCCGTCCGAATTTCTTCAACGCATCCCTAACTTCAGAAAATCTCTGAGATACCGAATGTACCGGCTCATTATCTGATGCCGCAAGAAGCAGCAGAAACGGATTATATGCGATTTCAAGCAGATGATGTTCAATAATACACTGTCCCGCCAGGACAACGAGTATTCCAAGATGTATAAGATTTCCCTTTTTCTTCTCTTTAAGACTCAGATATACCCATGCAGCACAAACTGCAATGAGAATCATATATCCAAATCTGAACATAATATTCAGATATGATGAGTCAAGGAAGAAATACGTCTTTCCCGGAGCAACCGTTCCGCCAAAGCCCTTCATAACTACCGGCTGTCCCCAGGCACGGATATTATAATTTTCAAAAGCACGTCCGCCGATAAGAAGTCTGTTATTGAGCATAGAATTCAGGCGGACAAATAACGGATTATCCCCATCATAAAGGAGTGACAATATCACTATACCCAACGCTGCAACAGGCATAACAAAGCTCAGCATATACCCGCCTATATTTTTAAGCTTGTGTGGAATATACTTCTTCACTGCTCCGAGTACCAGGAAAGCCCCAAACAGTGCTATACATCCACATGTAATTCTCGCATGACAGAAGTGGTAACAGAAAAGGCACGTTCCTATAAGCAGCAGCATATCCACTATCAGCTTCTTAACGGTTATAACCTTATCACTGTATCTCAGCCACAGATAAACTGCCGCAATAAAGAAGAGATGTGCGGCAAAATCCGTCGGGTATACGATTCCGAAGGACATTCTCGGTGTATAGTAATGACTTTCCTGTCTATAGATAAGGTTGTTTATATTTCCAAGCAGCGCATGTGTTATCGTTAGCATCATGAAAATGTTGGATACAACTAGGAATATCTTCAGTATAAGCTTCCTGTCTATTGATTTCATACATATGATCAGCAGTGCTGTCTCTATTGCAAAAGATCCGTACGAAAGTGTAGACCAGCCGTTGGAGAAATACGATACCACAAGACAAATACTCAGAACGGCAGCGATTATATCGCTCTTTGTAAAGCTTTCTCTAAGAAATGTAAGTCTGGCTATCACTATAGCAACAAGCACGATCCTTATCAGAATGAATACCGTATCATCCCATTTTATACCGAATGTTGTTGTTGCCGAAAAACTGATCACAACCAGAAGCGAGAATATAAGGATAGCAGCCACATCGACAACTCCCTTAACTATTCTGACATACTTTTCATTAAGAGTCTTTACCTCAGCTTCATCCTTATCAGCTCTGATTCCGAGATACGCAAGAAAGAGTCCGGTAACCACAAGCATCAGATAGCCTTCCTCGTTCCTCATCATAACGAAAAAGTACATGATGTAGCAGATATTAATTATCAAAAATTCTTTTGCGAAGGTAAATCTTGTTTCCCCTTCTCTTTTTCTTACTACTATTTCTTTAACGGCACAGGCAACATTTGCAATAAAATATACAATCTTTGTAAAGAGGCCTACAAATCCGAATCTCCAATAGGTCTTCATCCACTCGACCTCAATACTCTTCTTGATGAAGCCTCCGCCTCCTTCAAAAACAACTCTGTGTCGAAAAGCTGCAGTATATCCCTTACCAAAGGCCTTGAAGCCCTGAAGCTCATAATCAACCCAGCCGTAAAGATCGAAACGGTTTCCTATTCCCTTTGCGTTATCCGTAAGACCTACACTGTGAAGATAATCCACATAGCTGTCATCAAAAAGAACCAGAACCGACTTGATCGCTATATCAATGATTCTTCTGAAGGATTCCGAAACAAGTGCAAGGATCGCACATACCACGATTCCCACAGCCGAAACGATCAGTATAAATTTCAGAAATTTCTTCCAGCCCATTATCATGAAAAGATTGAGCATAACACCGACAAAGATACATATCCATGTCGAACGGGACATTGTAAAGAATACATTTAAAAGGATACTGAGCCCCATAATAACAAGGCCGATCCTGTAGCGTTTGTTTTCGGTATTGCACCATCTGTAAATGATCAGAAAGAGTGCGATCATACAATAAGCGCAATATGTATTAGCATGCGAAGTAAATCCGATAATCCTTAAGAAACCGAATCTGTCATCGTTATAATTAAGCGTCGCCCCAACGTTGTTGAGCAGTCCGAAGACATTAACTCTCGTAATCTCCTCTATTATACCGAGAAGAGACGCCACGAATGACGTAATGATAACTCCGTCAAGAATGAAAAAGAATCTTCTCTCACTGTTGATCACAGACACCGCAAGAATATAAAGCACAGGAATAAGGATTAAATACTTGATATACCAGATATCATCATGATAGACCAGAAGCGCACAGAATACCGCATAATAAAACATAACGATCTTAAAAAGCCATCTGCTGCTGATACTGTTTTCAATCTTATGAAAAGCCACGATTGAAATTCCGAGTACCAGGATCGCGCCTATATCCTTAACGGAATTTGCTATATCAACTCTCAGATAATGTGGCATCACCGGATAAAGAAATATAAATATCGCAAGTGTTGCGAGGCTGATATATTCAGTTTTCTTAACAGTCTTTACATTTTCCATATTTCAAATATAACTCAGATTCTTCCTTTAATGATTCTCTTAAGCGTTCCTATAAAATAATCCTTACGTTTACGTGAATCCGTTTTTCCGGCATGTTTATCGAGCAGTTTCCTGTTATAATCCGGTGCCGGTTTCAAACATAATCTCATAGCCGAGATAACAGTCTTCATCATGGTTTTTCTGGTGAACTGTGCAGGCTGATATTTCCTGAAGGAATCCATCTTATCGGTAAATGTACATTCCGTCGTAAGATATCCCTGTTTAATTGCCTGCTCCACTACCTCAGTTGCGTCTTTACTTCTCGAAATAATAATATTCCGGCCTTCATGCTCGGAGAAATCCGGCTTTCCTTCGGAATCAAGCTGCCAGAAATCCGCACATACAATATCCGCAAGCTCTCCCGTTCCGTCCAGGCAGAACCTGCATATCTTTCTGATATCTCTTCCGAGATACTGTCCCCATGCAACCTTATATTCAAGTTTTGATTCTCTGCCATCTGAAGTTTCAGCCGTTGTATATCCCGGCCATCCGTTACCTCTGTAAGTTAAGCCTTTAAGATTCTTCTTCGAAACTTTGAGTTTTTCAAGAAGCCTGTCCTGCGCTGCCGCACTCGGCTCTCCCGCACAGAAGAAGCTTAGAAGCAATCTTATACTATTCTTCAGTTCAGGATGTATATTCATATATAACCTGAGCGTCATTACATCACACGGCTTGCCGACGAAAGCGTAGCGCTTTCCTTCTTCAACTATACTGAGTATTTCTTTAAGCGGACTTGATATGCTGTATCTCGATCCGCACCTCGAACGGACCTCTTCAGCGGTATAGCTTACCACTGTTTTTGTTTTGGTAGGATCATTATCCCTAAATGTTGTCTGGATTATTCCGCCAACACTATTTGACTCAAGCAGATAAGAACATATTTCGGTAAGAGCACCGCCCGATGCGGCTCTGAATCTTATCTTCTCGTCCTTGGCCCATCCTACATAGGCTGCATCAACATTTCCCCAGATATCACAATCTTCCGTATCTCTGTAATAGAAAACTGGGCAGAGCTTTTCCAGCTCCCGAACATCGCTTATACTTTCCCGTCTGACACGCGGGAAGCCCTTTTCGTCTTCATACATTTCGGCTTTCTTCATTGATTCGCAAAGTCCGCAGCCGGTACAATATTCACTTATATATTTCTGCTTATTCATAAGCAAGTCTCCATATTAAATCATCTGCCACACTTATTTACCGAAAGGCAGGAACATACTGCATTTTTCTCTGTCCACATAAAGCATAACTCCGACAAAAGCCATGATCATCGGCCATCTTATATACCACTGATCCATCAGTACATAGAAGAGCACCGTTGCCGCAGTCAGTTCCAGTATCGGAAGTATAAATGTCTTAAACGGATAGAGATTTTCCAGTTTTTTCGCATAGATTGAATGAAGTACAAATGCTATAAAATATGAAACGAGCGTAGTATATGCAGCCGCAACATATCCGTACTTCGGTATGAAAATAAAATTAAGTATAAGATTCGAGCATGCCGCAATTATCGTATTGATCGTGACATACAAAGTTTTCTTATGATAGTGCTCTATATTAACATATAAAGAATAAGCGAAGCATATATAATTTGCCAGAACGATCGGCGGTATTATGCTTATTCCCTCCCAGTACTGAGGTTTTCTCGCAAGCAGCTTTACAACCTCCGGTCCTACAAGGATAACTCCCATCATTGCGTAGGTTATGATATTTATATATCCTTTAACAACCTCGTTGATCTTATCCTGTTCTTTATTCTTCAGTCTTTCCGTAAACCATGGGATCCAAACACCATCAAGTGCCGTAGTAATCGCAGTTGCAATCGTTCCGAAGTTATATATTACGCCATAGATACCTGTTTCGGAATCATTTCTGAGAGAAGATATCATATTTCTGTCAGATGTGGACAGTATATAGAGACCTATTCCGTGCACTACAAGCGGTGCCGAGATCTTAAGACCGTAAACCAGATATTCCTTGTTGAAATAAACCTTACTCTTCTTATATACAAGCACTACCGTAACAAGTGCAAATAATATCTGTACTGCCGCCGTCGGAATAATACGTCCCAGATACAGCCTGTTATTCATAAAGAAATAAATAACAATTACCGAAATTATCACGGATATCAGATTCGGCAGGATCATCAGTGCGGTTCTGAATTTATATCTGTATTTCATCATCAGATACATTATATAATTCTGCATCAGCGCAGAAGCTATACCCTGTATAAGACAGACTATCACCAGTGCTATACTTATCTTCGGTCCCATAAACCCGAGAATGATTATCGCTCCGAGGCTTATCACTATACCGCTGGTAATAGTGAAGGTCGTTGAAACCGCCATAAAATCATCTATCTTATCTTTATAATCTATAAATGCGGCACGAATGCCCATATAAATAGCCAGTCCCATGACCATCGTAAGGATTGATAGATATCCGTTATAATTAACTACCACTCCGTACTCATCAGTCTCGAGAAGTGTTGTAAAAATCGGAACTGTCAGAAATGACATTCCCTTATTAAACAAGTTCCCGATCATATAATAGGTACTGGCTTTTTTCAGATCAATTTTTTCCATCTATAACTGCCTCTGCAAATCTACGGGGATCATATAAGTAATCATAATACTCAAGAAGCTTCTCCGGTTCCAGAAGGAACCACTGAGACTTCTCCAGAAGTTCTATAGTCTCATCGTCGAACCTCTTTCTTATTACTCTTGCCGGATTCCCGGCAACAACAGTATACGGGGCAACATCATGTGTTACAATCGATCCCGCTCCGATTACCGCTCCGTTCCCAATACTTCTGCAACCTGCAGTAATAATCGTACCGTAGCCGATCCAGCAGTCATTTCCGACAGTCAGCTTGAATCTCTCGATATCCTTAACCTTATCTCCACCCCAGCTTTTCTGATAGAAATACGGCGACATTGACGCCGCACTCATAGGATGATTCGCACCAAAATAATGAACATCCGGACCGAAGGAACAGTAACGTCCTATCTCAACCGTTCCGCCCGTATTAAAGCCGCTGACAAAACAGCTTCCGTAAGTATGCATACCGATCTTAACCTTATATTTCTTTTCAACATACTCTCTGAGGGTTTTCGAGCGCTGCTGTCCGCCCTCCTTACGAACTATTTTCCTTTGTATTATTCGGCTGCCTATCAGTGGCATATCCATCATTTTTATCTTACTCATATCTCACCCTAGAATTTAACAACTCTTTCAAGAAGAAGCATTATTTCCTTAGCAAAATCGTTTATCTTTTCCTTAACGGCTCCCATAGCCATTTTCCCGGAATAGACAAGCCTGTCCGAATGACCTATCATTTCCTTTGTATGTACGAGTGCCGACTCCGTATCCATCTCAGTTCCGTCGACTATATAGGCATAACCGAGCTTGTTATACAGGCCCTTGAACTTTCTGCTGTAAGCAAAAGGAATCGTTGCAACTCCCGATGAAAATGCAGCGATCGTCGCATGCATTCTCGCGCCGATAAAAATATCCATGCTCGATATATAATTCTTTGCTTCATACGGTGACTCAAAACACGGAGCAAGAACAGTATCAGGAAATTCCCGATTCAACTCCTCGCATACCTGATAATCACCGTCCGGAACTATCCAATCCGCATCGCCGGATTTTGTAACATGAGGGATCAGATGAACTTTATATCCTTCTTCCTCTGCATATTTTATCACTTCTCTGATATACGTCTGATAATCGGTCTTAAGTCCGAACTGATTTGTATTACCGTTGAAGCCTCCCTGCCAGAGAAGTCCCGATATATTGAGTCCGAGTGTCTTCTCATCATACTTTGTTTTCTTATAAGGCAGAACAAAGGCTACATCTGTTACGGATTTGACCTTTCTGTGTGACAGCTTTTCAGCATAGTCGGATGAGATATCATCCCTGGCATATGCCGTACTTGCCAGATGGATTGCTTTTCCCGCAAGCTTCTCCAGTTTCTTATTCTCGAAAGGTCCATACGTCTGCGGCGTTAGTACAAAAGGTGCTTTTGCCATTCCGCACATCATCTTCACGAGTATATTCTTATATACACTCTTTGTGAAGTATATATCCGAGAATCCGTCTCCGTATGTTGCATCAAATATAATATCACATCTTGAAAGCTTCCTCTTAAAGCCTATAAGATTTTTCTTAAGACTCACCTCGGCAAGCGTAAACTTAAACTCAGGGAAATAATCCGCTATCTTACCGAAGCTTTTCTCGGACGAGAAATTGATTATCTCAATTCCGTCAGGGTCCATCTGCAGGACCTTGCTCTTCTCAACACATTTCTTGATTATCGTGAGAAAAGATGCGGTAAGCGCCTGACATCCCATATTCTCATGTTCAAACGAATATCCAAATAAACCTATTACCATATTGTCACCTACTTCTGAAAGGCTACTCAGCGTCGCTTTCTTCTCCCATAACACGCTGAAGTGCCTTTAAATAACCATAACCATATTTCATATCGGGCTCAAGATACGTACCCTCGCCCCATTCATTCCATGCATTTATAAAGATAAACGGACTATCCAGCTCCTCTGCATTTTTTATCTGGAGTCTCATATACTTTTCAAATTGTGACGGTTTCGCCCCATAGAAGAATGTTGAATGCTCTGCCCTGCGCGGTGTATTGTCCCAATCCACAAAAGCACCGAGGCAGACTGACTTTCCTTCAAACTCTTTATGTTTTCTGTTCAGGATATTCTTCCATATTCTTTTATAACTATACAGAAGACACTTCGTTCCGTGAAGCAGGTTAAATGCTGTCTTCACTGCATAATCCACAGCTCTGTCCTTCTTGCTCCTTCCGAACTTTGTAGAAAAGAGCGGCTCAAATTCCAGATATGCCTTCGACTCGGATGAATATGCTTCATCCTGAAATCCGTTCAGTTCTTCAACGATATAGATTCCGTCAAAGCCTTCCTTACGGCATCTCTCATCCCAATATTTTACCATGCCGTCACAATCCGTAATCGACTTGGTCTTATAAAGAACCAGAACAGGCTTGTTATCTACTTTTATATATTTCTCATCCTTAAAGAAATCAAGGAAATAATCAAAATGTTTCTTCCAGTCTTCCTCTCCCGGATAATTCTGTTCCACAAGGACCTCTCTGCTGCCTTCCCAGGATCTTATCCATGGTTCGTTGGCCCAGCAGAAGCAATAAGGAATCCTTTCATCCAACTTACGCATTATCTCGAGCGGTTTCTCAAGCAGAAGCTTTCCGTCAAACCAGTAATGATAATAACAGAAGCCGTCGAGCCCTGCCTTCTTTGCCAGACTCATCTGTCTTTTCAGTGCTTTCTCATCCGTCAGATCATAATAATCCTCTTTATACGGAGTTCTCGGCTGATTATGCATTTTATAAAGAGGCTTGCTCTTCTTTGTATTTGTCCATTCGGTAAAGCCTTCGCCCCACCATTCGTTATTCTCCGGTATTTCATGAAACTGTGGCAGATGAAATGCCAGCACTCTTAAATTACCCTTCATATTTCGGCAGTTCCTCCATAAAAAGCCTCGGCGATAATCCCTCATCATATTTATAATCTATCTCCGCACTATTCTTTAATCGCGAAAAATCGATATCCACAGGTCTGTTGATTACCTGCATATAATCAGGATTAAAATATTCATGTCCCTTTGCCGTAATGTTATTTGTTATCAGATATTTATTGTAAAAAATCGCTTCATAGAATCTCATGGTAAGACCATCCTGGCCTTCCTGACACACCTCCAGCAGCGCACGCGTCCTTGATATTCCCTTTAATATCGTCTTATATCCGACACGTTTATATATAAATTTGATTTCCGGATAATCCGCTCTGTAAGATTCTATCTTATTCTTCGGAACAACTACCGTGAAATCGGGCTTAAGCCCTTCAGCCACAGCCATTTTATAAACAGTATACAGAAATTTCATTCTGCCTTTATCTGCTCCGATATAATAGAGATCACTCTTTTCATCCTCATTTCCCGGCTTCGGCAGTCTGCATTTTGAATAGATCTGATTGGTATACAGGAATCCGTACTTCTCGGAATCACTCTTCTGAAATGTATATATCCTCTCAAAGTTTATCTTCCTGATCAGCTTTGTTATCTTCTGCGGCAGTTTATCAAACGAGTCAAGAAGCAGTGAGATCAAATGTACATTTTTGCGAGCCGAAAGTTCATTGAGAAGCTGTCTCGGAAATTTATGAACCGCATTATTCACGACTACAATATAATATTCTTTGGTATTATCCTTCGTCATCCTGAGAAGAACGGAATATTTGTTCCATATAGTCTTAAACGGCAGATTGATATGGCATGCGATCCTGTAGCTGAAATGCAGTCTGATAAGCTTATCTATGAGCAGATTCTTCGGCTCATAAGTTTTTGTGATCTGTGTCGCATTTTCCATCCTTCCGACATCGCTCATCATCGCACGATTCGATTCCGATCCCGTATCTATCAAAATGTATTCTACAGTTCTTTCACTCAATTTACTTCTTCACCTTCTTAATCAGCCCGAGAAGACCTGTTCTGTAAAGTGTCCTCTTTGTTGACTCCAGCATCTTATCCGTAAAACTTACATGTGCATATTTCTGCATTACCTTTTCGAAGTTATCATCACCAAGCTCATCGAACATTTTATCTCTGTTCGGATTCTTCTCGGGATTATTCTTTATCATTACTCCGTCGGTTTTGATCATTGTATCAACATCCGCTGTATAACTCTTGATATATCCGGACATTTCTTCATATATTTTCTTTGCCTTTTCGGTTCTGACAAAAACATTTGTATAGCCCTTGTCATCATCCGCAACCTTTGCATTCTTTGATACACTGAAGCTGTCGAAGATTGTAAAGTCACTGCAGCGCTCCACTCCCTTGAATGGACATTCGTAACAGCTTTCTCTTGAACAAAGTCCTGAGAAATATGCTTTTAACATATGATCGACTCTTCCGCTGGCATAATATGCCTTACCGTCGGAAGTGCGCAGCTTCATGGTTCCGCTATGATATCCGTATGTCTTATTCCTGAAACGTGCGTCGATAACCTTGCCCTTCATTCTTTCTGACATATACTTTATATATCTGTCAAAAAGCTTCGGAGACGAAACTCCGTGACATACAAGATCCACAGTTATCAGATTCTCCTGATCGGAGATCAGATATTTCTTTAATCCTGCAACCTGACACGGTGTACCTATAAAGCATACAAGCCTGCCTTCCTTCAGAAAGTTCTTTACCGTCATGAAGGTATTATCCAGTCTGCTCTGCACATACTTCGAGCCGCGCATTTTATCGAGCTCTTTGATATTATCCTTCTCAACATAATAGGTCTTCGGATATATTCTTCCCTTGTCCTCTGCATATCCCACGCCGAACAGAACTCCGTCCGCTTTAAAGATATACTTTGCAATCGCGGTCATAAAGCCGCCCGATGTACTGGTTCTGAGTATCTTCTCATCGGATACTCTCATCGAATAACCTTCTCTTACCGGATTCTTCACCGGTGGTTTAAGAACGGGGCAGATATCCCTGCACAGTCCGCAATTAACGCACTTCCCGCTGTCTATCTCCGGATACAGAAATCCATCCGAGGCTTCTGTCATCTTTATACTTTTATGCGGACATATCTGCTGACACGCAGTACAGCCCGTACATTTTTTAATATCATCCAATACCTGTTCCATATATCTGAAATCCTATCAAATTCTAGTTTTAACATCGATGTTCAGTGCATTTTCAATGAATCCATATGCATCCTGTCTCAGCTTTGCAAGACGTCTCTCAA